>NBLH01000045.1 GCA_002084525.1 Bacteroidetes bacterium 4572_117
TTCCCTGATAACCGGATTTTTTATATCCAATATTTTTGCAGAAATAGTTGCAGCCATAGAGTTGTACAAATTATGTTTCCCTTGTATAGCAAGGTCGTAAATATTCATTTCAAACGAATTAGTTCCTAAATTTACTGACATAGAATTTTCTTTTATTTCACCACCATATCCTAAATTATTATATATAGAAAATGGTATTTTATTAGCCTCAAAATTAATTTTTTCAAACTTACTTACTATAGCCTCATCATCCTGATTATAAAAGCTACTTAGTTCAATAACAAAATAATCGTAATTATTTTTAGCCACCTGCATGGCAAAGCTCTGACCAACATTACCTGCAAGACCAACGTTTAAGCCGGCATTTTTTAAAATATGATAAACCAACATTGTTGTTGTTGTTTTACCATTGCTACCTGTAATACACACTTTTTTTGCTTTGGTATACCTCGAAGCAAATTCAATTTCAGAAACAATATTTATCTTGTTCCTCATCACCTCCTGTACAATTACTGCACTGTCAGGTATTCCCGGGCTTTTTATCACCTCATCAGCTTCAAGTATTAATGCCGGGCTATGCTTTTTTTCTTCCCAATCAATATTATTTTCATCCAATATTTTTTTATATTTATCAGAAATATCAGAAATATCAGAAACCAAAACATCAAAGCCTTTTAGCTTAGCCAAAACGGCAGCACCCGTTCCACTTTCACCTCCACCTAATATAACTAGTTTCGATTTCATTACTGACAAATATTATGTTCTAAACAAAATACCTTCGTTTAAAACTGTCAATTTATTCCATCACAATCCCTTACCTAATTTTTAATGTTATAATTGTTATTACTGCTAAAAGTATTGCCACAATCCAAAACCGGTTAACAATTTTTGGCTCGGCAAAACCCATTTTTTGATAGTGATGATGCAAAGGCGCCATTTTAAATATCCTAACCCCTTGCCCAAATCTTTTTTTAGTATATTTGAAATAACCCACCTGAATAATTACCGATAAATTTTCCACCAAAAATATTGCACATAAAACGGGTATCAACAACTCTTTTCTAACTAAAATGGCAAAAACTGCTATAATACCCCCCAAAGTAAGGCTACCCGTGTCGCCCATAAAAATTTGTGCCGGATATGAATTGTACCATAAAAAACCAACAGTTGCCCCAATAACAGCACTGGCAAAAATAACAAGCTCACTAATCCTTGGTATATACATAATGTTAAGGTAACTCGAATAAATTATATTACCAGATAGATATGCAAAAATTGCCAGTGTTATAACACTAATTGCCGAAACCCCGGTTGTTAAGCCATCCAGTCCATCAGTAATATTAGCACCATTAGAAACAGCAGCAATTATAAAAATGACGATTAAAATAAACACTGCCCAAGCTGCTTCTTTTTGATATTTTCCCATAAAACTGACCAAATATGCATAGTCGAATTCATGATCTTTAACAAAGGGGATAGTTGTTTTTGTTGATTTAATATCCGCCGGTTTTTGTTGTTTGCCATTTAGCGCATTAGAAAATACCTGAGATGAACTATTAAGAGTATCAGGGATAACCGGGCGTTCCCTAATAACTACATCATCATTTAAATACAATGTGAGCCCAACTAAAAGGCCTAGGGTAATTTGCCCAATAATTTTAAATTTGCCCGATAAACCATCCTTGTTTTTTTTAAATACTTTTATATAATCATCAATAAAACCAATAAAGCCCAACCAAACAGTTGTAACCATCATTAACAAAATATAAACATTATCAATGCGTGCAAAAAGCAAGGTAGGGATTAATATCGACGCAATAATAATAAGCCCACCCATTGTGGGTGTACCAACTTTTTGATATTGCCCTTCTAAGCCTAAGTTGCGGATTTCTTCACCAATTTGTTTTCTTTGCAAAAACCTGATTATTTTTTTGCCATATAGCAATGAAATTATCAATGAAGTAATTATTGCCAAGCCAGACCGGAAAGAGATATACTGAAACATACCAGACCCCGGCAAACCTAACTCGTTTAAATATTTAAATAGGTAATATAACATTCTAATAGGTTTTTGATTTTTGATTTTTGATTTTTGATGTAATTAATCAAATATTGATATCACAATTACCACCAAAACCCTCAACCCAAATCCATACATTAATTGTTTATAATTTCCATTTGTTCCAAAAACACTTGTTTATCGTCAAAATCATATCTAACCCCATCAATTTCTTGATAATTCTCGTGCCCCTTTCCAGCAATTAGTATAATATCATTTTTTTTAGCAAAAAAGCAGGCCGTTTTAATGGCTTCTCGCCTATCAGTAATCCTCAACACTTTTTTCTTTTCTGATAAAACAATCCCAGTTTCCATATCGTCAATAATAGCCGTTGGTGCTTCAGTTCTTGGGTTATCGGATGTTAAAATTACTTTGTCGCTATTTTCAACCGCAACCCTAGCCATAATCGGCCTTTTAGTTTTATCCCTGTCGCCACCGGCACCAACTACAGAAATAAGCTGCTGCCCACCTGCTTTTACACTATTTATTGTTGCTAAAACATTTTCCAGTGCATCTGGGGTATGTGCGTAATCAACAATTCCGGTAATTCCATATATATTTATGGTCTCAAACCTTCCACTTACAGGTTTTAAGCCACTAATATTTGCACTAATGCCCTCTCTATCACCACATAACAAATCAGCAACTGCATATACTGCTGTAAGATTCAAGGCATTAAAACGCCCCGCAAACAATGTCCAAAGTTCAATACCATTTAAGGACATTAATGTACCGTTTAAATGGCTTTCAAGCACTTTCGCCTTATAATCGGCATCATGTTTTAATGAATAAGTATATTTTTTTGCTTTGGTATTTTGTAGCATTACCATGGCATTTTTATCATCGGTATTCACCAAAGCAAACGATGCTTTACCCAAATTATCAAACACCCTTTTTTTTGTGTTACGATAATTATTAAAAGTTTTATGATAATCTAAATGGTCATGCGTAAGGTTTGTAAAAACTACGCCTTCAAAATCAATCCCTTCAACCCTGTACTGATCAATTGCATGCGAACTAACTTCCATAAAGCAATATTCGCAACCATTTAGCAACATTTCAGAAAATAACTGGTTTAGTTTTATTGCATCCGGGGTTGTATGGGTCGAATTATACTTTTTATCACCAATGTAATACCCAACAGTTGAAATCAATGACGATTTAAAACCCATGTTGTTAAAAAGTCTGAATAGCAAGCTTGCAACAGTAGTTTTACCATTTGTACCTGTAACACCAATTATTTTTAATTTCGCGGATGGGTTTTTGTAGAAATTTGCCACCAAGTATGCCAACGCTTTTGCAGTATTTTCAATAACAACATAGCTTATACCTGTTTTAATGATTTCCGGTAATTCTTCGCAAATAATTACTATAGCTTTATTATCTATGGCTTTGTTAATAAACTGGTGCCCATCAACTTTAGTTCCCCTAACAGCTACAAAAACGTCATCCTGTTTCACTTTTCTGGAATCTATATCAATTCCTGAAACCATAACATTCAAGTCTCCTTTAAAGTCTTTAACTTTTATTTGGGCCAATATGTCATTAAGTGCTATCATCAACTTAATTCAAGTATAATTCTTTGGTTATTTCTTACTACTGTACCGGGCTGTACCGATTGTCTGGTTATAATACCCCGCCCCCTTACAATCACTTTCATCCCCAAATTTTCAAGAATATAAAGTGCATCTTTTAATGCCATACCTTTAACTTTTGGCACCCTTGACCGTGATATTAGGCGGTTGCCATATTCAACATAACGTTCGTGCCTTTTCGTTACAACCCATGCTGACCTAACATTGTTCCTTCCCCTAACAGGGACCCTTAATTCATTGTAAACACGGTCCAAGTCTGTCCTGTTGCCATCTTTTGAATATGGGGTTTCCTTGGTTCTGTTATAACTAGAATCAGGTATATAAAAACTTGAGGCATAAACCTTATCTGCAATTAATTTAAACACAGGGGCAGCCACAGCACTACCATAATACGTAGTATTAGACTTAGTTTTTATTAACACAATGCATGAGTATTTTGGTTTTTCGGCAGGAAAATAACCAGCAAACGATGCCTGGTACATTATACGGTTTGCAGTATCACGATATCCGGATTGACCCCGGGCAATTTGTGCTGTACCAGTTTTACCCGCAATTTTATAGTTTGGCGACCTAATATTATGTGCGGTCCCATTTTCAACCACACCCAAAAGCATTGCCTGTGCTTTTTGTATGGTTTCATGCGAACAAATTGAAGGATTAATTATTTCATTTTTTTTTACTTCCACAATTTCTCCATGATGCCTTAATGCCTGCACTAATTTAGGTCTCATCATTTTCCCATTATTTGCAATGGTATTGAAAAAATTCAATGTTTGCAGGGGTGTTAATAAAACCTCGTAGCCAATTGACATTTGTGGTAAAGAAATATTAGACCACTCCCTAGTTTTTGGGGATTTAATCTGTGGTGGCCTTTCACCTACAATTTCAATCCCAACAGGCTCGTTCAAATTCATTGAATACAACCTTTTTACAAACTCCTCCCTTTTATCGTTATACGCCTCATAAATAATGCTCGAAACGCCTACGTTTGAAGAGTGCTCAAAAACCTGTTTGACTGTTATTTTACCAAGCTGCTTGGTATCTTTTATTTGGAAGCCATGATATCGGCGCACACCATTTCTTGTATCAATACTATCATCCAAATCAATATAACCATCTTCAAGGGCAACCATCAAAGCAGGTAACTTAAATGTAGAACCGGGCTCAGTCCTTTCGCCAATTGCAATGTTGTACGATTCTCTAAATTCACCTTCCGAGTTTTTTTTCAGGTTAACAATAGCTTTGATATTCCCGGTTTCAACCTCCATTAAAACAACCACCCCTTGTTCAGCTTCAAACTTAGTCATCTGGTTTAATAACGATTTGTGCGCATAGTCCTGAAGGTCAATATCAATAGTGGTAATAATATCTTTGCCACTTTCTAACTTGAAGTTATTTTCCTCAGATACAGGAATCCAGTTTCTTCCAATTTTCCTCATTAATGTACGAACATTATTTCCTTTCAGCTCATAATCAAAAGAACCTTCTAAACCAACAGCTATATCACCCCTTGCATAACCAATTGTCCGAAAAGCTAACTCCCCAAAAGGGTGTATCCTTTTTATTTTTTTTTCAACAATTAGCCCACCCTTATATTGCCCATATTTAAAAACCGGGAATTTTTTTAGCCGTTTTAATTGTTCATAGCTTACATTCCTTTTTATCAAAAGATACTTATTCGTATCTGCTTTTGCAGTCTGAAACTCGGCCAGATACCCCTCTTTGGTTTTAATGTTAAAAAAATTTGATAACGAATCTGAAAGTGCCCCTATATGTTTAGTATAAGTAGAATCGGCAAGTGATTTGCTGCCCAAATCCATAAAAATATCAAAAAATGAAACCGAAGTAGCCAATATCCTACCGTCAGAAGCACAGATGTCGCCTCTATCAGGGTTTGTGAGTTCATATTTAAACTTCAGTTTCTCTGCTTCAGCCTCCCATTTTTCATTATCGATAAATTGGAGATAAAATATCCTTATCAATATTAATGCAGAAACAAATGTAACAAGCAAATATATTACACCCAACCTCCAACTTATGTCTTTTTTTAAATCCATATCCTTTATTCCCCGGCTTTCACTATTATTTTTTCAGGTGGTGCCGTAAGTTCCTTTATTGCAAGATTTTTCTCCCTAACTAACTTAACAACCTCAGACTCTTTACTTAAAGACATTAATTCTATCACGTTAATTACTGAATATGCCTTTAATTTCTGCACTTCATTTTGCGTTTGTATAATGTCGTGTAGCACTTTTTCAGTTTTATATTGATTGTATAGATAAACCACGGTTAACAATACAACAAATAATATATATATTAAATTCTTTTTTAACTGTTCCTGTGTGAAAAAAAAATTACCGCTAATCAGCTCACGAATTGAAAAAATTTCTGAAAACCGTGAATTGTTCATATTTTCTTGACCCTTTGCCATTCTAACATTTTTCTACTAGTGCATTTTTATATTTTCTCAGCTATTCTTAATTTTGCGCTTCGCGACCTCGAATTTCTCATCAATTCTTCTTCATCAGGAACAATTACCTTCCTGTTTACAGCTTTAAAAGGTGTTTCATAGTTTCCATAAATATCTTTATCTAGTTCGCCTTTACACTTGCCTGTTCTAATATAATTTTTTACATATCTATCTTCAAGCGAGTGATAACTAAGAACCACCAACCGCCCATTTATTTTTATCAAGTCCCCCGATGCCATCAAAAAATCTTCCAGTGCAGCAATTTCATCATTTAATTCAATCCTGATAGCCTGAAAAACTTTAGCAAGATATTTATTTTCCTGCTTTTTGGGTATTTCGTTTTTAATCATGTTGATAAAATCGGTTATACCCGAAATTTTCTGATTTTTACGTCCTGTTACAATACATTTTGCCAACCACCCAGCATTTTTTATTTCGCCGTATAACCTAAAAATTTTCATTAAATCAATTTCAGGATACTCGTTTAATAAATCAGCTGCCGATTTTTTCATTGCTTTGTTCATCCTCATATCCATACTTGCATCAGCCTTAAACGAAAACCCCCTTGACCCGGCATCAATATGGAAAGACGAAATACCTAAATCAGCTAAAATCCCGTCCACTTTAGTAATATTGAAGTATCTAAGATAATTTTTAATATACTTAAAGTTACTACGAATAAGCAAAAACCTTTTATCGTCTATGATATTTGAATGGGCATCTTCATCTTGGTCAAAGGCAATTAGCCTACCATCGCCTAAGTTTTTCAGTATCTCTTTTGAATGACCTCCGCCACCAAAAGTTACGTCAACATAAACACCACCTGGTTTAATATTTAGTCCCTGGATACATTCCTGAAGTAATACCGGTGTATGATAAGTTGACATTTATTTATATATTTTACTTACTAAAAATAACTCTGCGCTAACCTTAGATTTTATAAACCTTCTAACATTTAATGTTTTTTAATACAAAAGCATTAACTTTTATCGATTAGGCTATGTTGAAATTTACAAATCTGCTCCACCAAGAATATTCTCTGCCAAGTTGGCAAACTTGTCTTCTTCGATGGCATCCATTTCATACATTTCTTTGGCCCATATTTCAATTTTTTTATCCTGCCCTGATAAATAAACCTCTTTAACAATGCCCGCTAACCCAAGCAGCCTTTTAGGCAACAATAAACGGTTACTTGCATCTAGGGCAACTTCTGCTGTACCGCGGAAATATGCCCTTAAAAATCTGCTATGTTCCTTATTGTAAGGATTTAAGCGACTTCTTATCAATTCATTTTGCTTTTCCCATTCATCTAATGTATACAGTATCAAACATTTTTCATAAATATCTTTTTTTACGACAAATCGACCCCCAACTGTTACCGGCATTTGCTTTTTTAAAGCAGCCGGGAACATTACCCTCCCCTTTGAATCGATTTTACATAAATAATCGCCTATAAAACTGGCCATGATACTTTTTTTAAAGGAAAATAAATTCCATTTACCACATCAAATAAACAGATGAAATAACTTTCACCATGTAAAAGTAAAGAATATTTTGCAAAATAAGACACTTTTCCCCACTTTTCCCCACTTTTCGGCAAAAAGTTATTCACAATTTTAGAAATTATTTTGCTAAACGAGCTTTTTAACTATTTAGTTTGTCCATAAAGAATAGTTCTTAATTTCTAAGTGTTTTACTATTTTGAAACAATAACAGTCTTCAGTTCCTAGTAGGCAGGCTTTTCAAAGCTACTGCTTATTGGGAACTTAAGACTGCCAACTTCTACAAATCTTAAAAAAAGTCCTATACGCTAAAAATAGCTAAAAGTGAAACAATATGGACAGGCTCAAACATAGGAACTAATAAAAAAGTCAGACCCGATAAAAAAAGTTTTTATTGAAGCCTCATTGTATTAATAAAATTGAGCAAAAAAACTATCTTTGTCGCCAGATGTTATCCAAACAAAAAAACAAAACAGTAATTATAGGTGGAAAAAGCAGCAAATAAAAACAAGTTATTTATTGATACTGATGATATCATAATAAAGAAGAATCAGAGGCTCTATAATTTAATCCCTTCATTTATTATAAATTACATTAAACGAATAGTCCATCAAGACGAATTAAATTACATTATTGAAACTTATAAAGATTATCAAGGCCTTGATTTTAACAAAGTAGTATTAGACGATTACTTCGGCATAAAAACAACAGCGATTGGACAGGAAAATATCCCAAAACATGGTAGATATATATTGGCGGCGAACCACCCAATTGGAGGTATTGATGGGATGTTGTTTATGCAAGAGGCAGGAAAAATATTTGGCCCTACAAAATCGATAATAAACGATATTTTGCTCAACATAAAAAACCTTACGCCATTATTTGTGGGGGTAAATAAACATGGAAGCACCTCAAGGGAAGTATTTGAGGCAATTGATAAAACCTTTTTGTCTGACGAGCAAATATTAATTTTCCCCGCCGGATTAGCTTCAAGAAAGTCAAATGGCAAAATCCGGGACCTTGAATGGAAAAAAACTGTTATCTCAAAAGCAATAAAATACAAAAGAGATGTAATTCCTGTGCACATTTCGGGCAAACTGTCAAATTTTTTCTATAACTTTGCGCGGCTCAGGAATCTTTTAGGCATCAAGTATAATCTTGAAATGTTTTATCTTGCTGATGAGACATTTAAACAAAAGAACAAAAGTTTTGAAGTTACCTTTGGGAAACCTATTTCACATAAAACTTTTGACAAAACTTTTAGCCATTATGATTGGGCCCAGAAAGTAAAAAATCATGTTTATTTATTAAATAACAACCCGAGCGAAGATTTCAAACAATAACAATTATTACCTTAAATATGAGCAAGATAGATATTACAAATATAATACCCGAAATTGACAAAGATTTGTTATCAAAGGAACTAAATGCTGACCGTTTTATTCGCAAAACGAATTACGGCAACAATGAAATTTATATCATTTCGCAGCACAACTCGCCAAATGTGATGCTGGAAATTGGCAGGCTTAGGGAAATTAGTTTTAGACTAGCAGGCGGCGGAACAGGTAAAAGTGTAGATATTGATGGTTATGATACTGCTGAACATCCTTATCAGCAATTAATTGTTTGGGATCCGGAAAAAAAAGAAATACTAGGTGGTTATCGGTTTATAAATTGTAATGAATATATCCCAAAGGATGAAAATGGCAATATTAAATTAGCTACAACCGGCCTTTTAAATTTTTCCGAAAAATACATAAACGAATACCTTCCTTATACAATAGAACTTGGCCGATCGTTTATCCGCCCTGAATATCAGTCGAGTAATACTAACCGAAAAGCATTGTTTTCGTTAGATAATTTATGGGATGGACTTGGTGCATTGATTGTACGCAACCCCAAAATAAAATATTTTATGGGTAAAATAACAATGTATGAAAATTATGACAGCTATGCCCGTGATTTAATTTTGTATTTTTTCAAAAAATATTTTACCGATAAAGAAAATTTAGTTCTCCCCAAAGAACCTTTAATTGCAAAAACAGATGAAAAGGGATTTGCAGATTTGCTAATTGGTGAAAACTTTAAGGAAGACTTCAAGATTATGAACCGAATAGTTCGCGACCATAATGAAATTATACCACCACTTTTCAACACTTACATGAACCTTTCACCAAGCATGAGGGTGTTTGGGACTGCAATCAACAATAATTTTGGCGGCGTAGAAGAAACTGGGATTATGATAACTATTGACGACATATACGAATCGAAGAAACACAGACACGTTTCAACCTGCCCAAGCTAAACATAAATTTAATAAAAGTTTCTTCTTAATGATTTTATATTAACTTTTTTATCGTATTTTTATATTTTAAACCATATAGTTAATTAGGATGGAGAAGAAAAAGGATACCGGCACCAAATTAAAAAGCTCGCAGCTTTTGCGGGAATCGTTACTTGATGCAGAAAAATTGCTTGCACATGCAGCTGAATATGGAATAAGGATTAGTGAAAAACATATAAAAGCCATAGTTGACGCAAAAGCTAAAGAGCAATTGGGCAATTGGACAGAACAAGATGAAGTAGATTTATGGATTGCTTTTCAAACACTTTCTAAAGCCGTACATCCGGTAACTATTGATAGCATAAGGGCATCTAGCATACCCGCTGAACCTCCTACAGGGCTATGGGCTACTATTTTTCGCATTAAAAAGAAACGATCCTTAGTTAAGCGTTCAGTAAATTGGTATTCGAGTATTGCATTATTTTCAATGGTAGGTATGCTCATTTTACAAATTTATGCTTTACAGGGAACTAAATATCTTGCAAATTTAGAAAGTGGCAATGCAAGGATGGTTGAAATTGAAACACGTATACAACAACTTGCACTCGTACCTTCCGATGAAAGGACATTAATGATGGAGCAGTCTCATTTAGAGAATGAAATAATACAAAAAATCCAAGAGGTAGAAAGTAACGTTGAATTACTAAGCAACTGGCTCGATTTAACTTATAATATTTGGTCTAAAGCTACAGAAGAAGTCGGCAAAGCTGTTCAGGATAAAAGGGATTTTGATGATGGCCCCCCTGGATTTGCCGCACCTAATAATACCACCCAAAACATAGTAGTTATTCAACAAGGAAAAAGCTTACTAATAATTTTAAACCAATATATTTTACCTTTATTGTATGGCCTGCTTGGTGGTTTCGCTTTTGTGCTCCGAAGCATTGCAACTGAAACAAAATCAATGACATACACTGCTGTCTCTAACATAAAATATGGCTTGCGGATACATCTGGGTGCTCTGGCAGGTTTGGTGATTGGTTTCCTATGGGGCGATATTTCATCTTCGCAATTAGGGATGATACAGTCGTTTTCGCCTTTAGCGGTAGCATTTATTGCCGGTTATAGTGTTGAATTTATGTTTAAACTGGTTGACTCGCTTATTGGTAGTACCGAGAAAAAAGTTACAGGTGGTGATTCTACAGAGGGGACAAATAAAGCAGACTAAAAAAGGTTTTGTATATTTGTGCACTTTTTAACTAAAATTGTTATTTGTGCTTACAAACATTCTAATCACTAAATGGAAAATCCGAATTGCGAGGACATTTTATTTTTTCATAAAAATAATAATACGGAAGGATGAGCTAATTATTAAGCGAAATGGTATCCGTTTTTATGTAAATTTGGAAGAAGGGATTGATTTGCATTTGTTTTTATTCGGCAATTTTCAAAAACACATCTATTCAAATCCGCTTATCAATTTATCAAAAAAAGCAATTATTTTTGATGTTGGGGCAAATATTGGCGCAATGAGCCTCGTTTTTGCACAAAAAGTCCCAAATGGACAAGTATATTCATTTGAACCAACTGATTTTGCTTATAGTAAAATGCAAAAAAACCTTAAATTAAACCCTGACCTAGCAAGTAAAATTAGCCTAGAACAAACTTTCATTTATTCGAATTCAACAAATAAGCATGAATTAAAAGCATACAGCAGTTGGAAATTAACCAAAGGCGGTCATAAGCACCCTATCCATAGGGGTATTGCAAAGCCTACAAATAACATCCCAACAATAACTATTGACGATTATTGCGAAAAGAACCATATCAACCGACTGGATTTCATTAAAATTGATACCGATGGATACGAATATGAAATTTTAAAAGGAGCCTTAAAAACCTTAACAAAACTAAAACCCAAAATAATATTTGAAATAGGGATTTATATTATGGATGAAAAAAATCTAATTTTTAAAGACTATATTAATTATTTTGAAGGCTTGGGTTATGAAATAAGGACTATAAAAGGCAAACAAGTCTGTAATGGCAATTTCAAAAAGCATATCCCATTAAACGGCACTGTCGATTTATTTGCCATCCCAAAAAGTTAAGCTAGTTACTTGCCACATATGTGCCATGTAGATATAAAAACATCCCAGAGAGTCTAAACTAGAATGAGAAATGCCAATTTTATAGACAATCACCAGTTGGTGGGGGCTATAAAGTTAGCATATTATTGTTCCTTTTAAACCTGTTTTCAGGCTAAAAGCTACTTCCTTTTCCTTTTTTTATCCCACTTATCAGATTTTTTATCCTTGAATTTCTTGAAAGTTTTATCTTTACTTCTACCTGTCGATTCACCTTTTGATTGAGCCACTTCCACAGAAATCCTTAATCCTTCATAATTTTTATTTTCAAAAGATTTTAGGATTTTTTCTTCATGTTTTCGATCAATTTCAAAAAACGAAAACTTTTTCATCAAATCAATTTTCCCAATTTCAATGTCTTTTGACCGGGTATTGTCATTAATGATACCAATTAGTTTCACGGTGCTTAACTTGTGGTTAGTCCCTAAATTAATAAAGAACCTCGAAAAATCACCTCCACGCCGACACAAAATGCTTTATTAGATCTTCGCGGCTCAGCCATTCCAGTTTTTTGTATATCTCGGGTAAAAATTGATCGATTTGCGAATTGTCAACCTCTATTTTCTCAATCTTATCGATAAGGTTATACAATTGCTTCCCGCAAATTTCTTTACCGCTTGGTACCGGGGCATGTTCAAAAGGTTTCCCTACCTTTTTTTGTATCATTTTAATTTTGCCTGTTTCCCTTGAATGTATTATAGTCAAACAAACACCTTTTTTCCCGGCTCTACCGGTCCGCCCGCTTCTGTGGATATAAACTTCTAAATCGTCGGGTAAATTATAATTAATGATATGGCTTAGATCAGTAACATCAAGCCCACGTGCGGCAACATCAGTAGCAACCAATAGTTGCAGGTTTTTCACCCGAAAACGGTTCATCACATAATCTCTCTGCGCTTGCGACAAATCACCGTGCAATGCATCAGCATTATATCCGTCTGCCATTAACTTTTCTGCCACTTCTTTGGTTTCTCTCCTGGTACGGCAAAAAACTATACCATATATTTTAGGGTTAATATCTGCAATTCTTTTTAATGCCAAATACCTGTCCCTGGCATTTACCATATAATACACATGATTTACGTTTTCTGCACCTATATTTTTCTTTCCTGCCGAAATCTCTATGGCATCTTTCATGTATTTTTTTGCGATTGCGGCAATTTCTTTGGGCATAGTCGCTGAAAACAATAATGTTTGTTTGTCATCAGGTGTACCTTCTAAAATTGCATCCAAATCATCTTTAAAGCCCATTGTCAACATTTCATCGGCTTCATCAAGTATTAGGAACCGGACAGTCGAAAGCTTTAGTTTTTTCCGTTTTATTAAGTCCAATGTCCTACCTGGTGTCCCAACAACAATTTGGGCGCCTTTATTTAAGCTTCTTACTTGCTGGTCTATACTTGCGCCGCCATAAACAGCAGCAACAGAAAGGCCTTTAGTATATTTTGAATAATTATCAAGATCCTTTGCTATTTGTACACATAATTCACGTGTTGGGCTTAAAATAATAGCCTGTGTTTTTTTTGAATCGGTATCAATTTTTTGAATAACCGGCAAGCCAAAAGCAGCAGTTTTTCCGGTACCTGTTTGGGCAAAACCAATTAAATCTTGTTCTTCCGATAATAAATGGGGTATTGTCTTTTCCTGAATTGGCGTTGGGTTTTCAAAACCTAATTCGTCTAATGCTTTTAAAATGTCCTGATTTAAACCTGTTTCTTTAAATGTTATCATGTATTTTGTTGTTTATTAGTGTATTGATGTGTTAGTTTTGTGTAGGATACCTAATAAACTAACTGTCAATTTTCCTTTTGAAGCCGCAAAGGTATATGTAATATTCGGCTTATTCTAATTTTTGATTTTTATAAGTGCTTATTTTATAGGCTAATCACTAAGTTTTTTTAAATATTTTTGTAAAAAATGTTACATGATAGTGAAATATATGAATTTTACTATTTGATAATTAATTGATTATAAGGCCTTAGTAACTACATATGAATTTCTTTACCTACCATAATGTCAATATATTTATTACCAAAAGCTTTTTTAAATTCATTTATACTCCAAGTAGAACTATCATGAGGTGATAAACCTACAAATGATACATTTTCAGCTTTAATGCTTTCAATTGCTTCAAAAACATCCTTCTCTCCCAATCCGGCCCAAGGGGCATAATCACTACCAACAATATACTGAATTACAGACATAAAATTAACATTCCCTTTTTTAAGTATCGGGAAATGCAAGCCTCCAAAAATAGCATAAATATTATCATCAAAAAGCTGTTTTGTCCTTTCTATAATTTTCTGTATTGTTTGATGCCCGCAACCAACAATTAATACAATGCCTTTCCCCTCAAGCCTTAATGCAAGGGCTTGTTCTTCAACATAACCCATTATAAATAAGTGCCTTGGTATATTTCCAATTGTGTAAATCCCTGGCTCTATTACGCTTGGTTTTTCCGATACATTTATTTCATCAAGTTGAGGGTTAAATTTAGAGGGTCGTATTTTTACAGGCGAATAAACTGGGATTTTTGGAGTTTCAACTTTTGACTGTGAAATGCTAAACGATTTTGTTTTTTGCTCATTCATTCCACCTAAATGGTCAAGATGTGCATGTGAAAACACCAGACAATTGATATTTTCAAATGATTTTCCTAAAACACCCATATTTTTAAGTAATGGTGAAGGATGTTTTTTTGCCCTATTAAAACCTAAATCCAATAAAATCTGTTTATCTTCAGTAGAAATAAGATACGAAACGCCATTTTCAGTTTCTAAACTATCATTTATACTTTCAGAATCAATCAGTGGCATAATCGAAAGCCTCTTCACAAAACTTTTGTCAATAAACTTTTCGACTTTAGTACGGGCATATTTCTCATTTGCAATTTCTCTCCCTTTATTAACTTCAATCGTTTTTATTATAAAAAAGACAAAAATTACAGTTATTAGAACTATAAAAACACTTAAAACAATCATTTTAATATAATTAAAAGGTTAATAATTAGTTTTGAGGATATCAAATAAAAATATTTGCAATTTATAAATTATAGCAAGTTACAAATTTATATTACTTTAGCAATAATATATAAAACAAACCCTATTAAAAACAATCTCATGGAAAACATTTTAAAAGATTTTGTTGAAGCCCAACAGGTACTGGAACAATTTATTAACGACAGCAGAAATTTTGAGAAAGTTGAATCTGCAGGAAAAGCAATTGTAAAAAGTTTGAAAAACGGCGGAAAAGTCATTTCATGCGGCAATGGCGGTTCAATGAGCGATGCTATGCATTTTGCCGAAGAACTTACAGGCAGGTTCAGGGAAAACAGACCAGGAATAGCAGCCATTTCAATTTCAGACCCTTCGCATATTTCTTGCGTTGCCAATGATTTTGGCTACGATTTTATTTTTTCGCGCTTTATTGAGAGTATGGGGAACAATAATGATGTTTTGCTTGCAATTAGCACCTCTGGTAATTCAGCAAATGTTTTAAAAGCAGCAGAAACTGCAAAAAACAAGGGGATGAAAGTAATTGCGCTTACAGGCAAATCAGGCGGTAAACTTGCCAAACTATGTGATATTGAAATTCGCATCGAACACAATGGCTTTGCCGATAGGGTACAAGAAATCCATATAAAAATTATCCATTCGTTGATCCACTATATTGAATCGAAAATTTTTCCATAAACATAAGTACCCAGTCAAAATTATTTGTGTATTTACTTTTACGCAACTTGCATATTGTAAGATATTTGCACCAGTTCGTAAGCAACATTAAATAGTACTTAGTGCTTAACAGGGTTTTATTATAAAAAGACCCCTCAAAAAACATAAAAACAATGCTTGTAAAAACCTACGGAAGTGCCGTTCATGGCATTGATGCCCTTACCATAACAATTGAAGTTAATATTTCAGCAGGAATCAACTTTTTTTTGGTCGGTTTGCCCGATAGTGCAGTAAAAGAGAGCCAACAGCGTATCGACTCGGCACTTAGGCAATGTAAACAAAAAATACCGGGCAAAAAAATCGTGATAAACATGGCACCTGCCGATATCCGTAAAGAAGGAAGTGCTTACGATTTACCAATAGCTATTGGGATTTTAGCTGCTGATGAACAAATACCTGGCACCGAAGTTCACAAATACATGATAATGGGTGAACTTTCACTTGATGGCAGTTTGAAACCAATAAAAGGGGTATTGCCGATTGCCATACGTGCACGCGAAGATGGTTTTAAAGGTTTTATCCTACCGAAAGAAAATGCTCGTGAAGCAGCGGTGGTTGATAAACTGGAAGTTTTTGGTGTGGAAAGCATTAAACAGGTTATTGACTTTTTTAAAGGTAAAATTATATTAGAGCAAACAGTTATTGATACACGGAAAGAATTTTTTAACAGCTTAAACAGCTCTGAATTAGACTTTTCCGATGTTAAAGGCCAAGAAAATGTAAAACGTGCAATGGAAATTGCGGCAGCCGGTGGCCATAACATAATTATGGTAGGCCCTCCTGGGGCTGGTAAAACAATGCTCGCAAAAAGGATATCAGGTATTTTACCCCCCCTTACCCTACACGAAGCCTTGGAAACAACCAAAATACATTCCGTAGCCGGGAAAATCTCTAAAGGCACTTCACTTATGGTAACTAGGCCGTTTATACCCCCACATCACACAATTAGCGATGTAGCTCTTGTTGGTGGGGGTGCATATCCTCAACCGGGGGCAATTTCGTTGGCACATAATGGGGTCTTGTTTCTTGATGAATTACCAGAATTTAAACGTACCGTACTTGAGGTGATGCGCCAACCGCTTGAAGATCGCCAAATTACTATTTCACGTGCGAAATTTACTGTTGAATATCCTGCAAGTTTTATGCTTGTATCGTCTATGAACCCTTGTCCTTGTGGCTATTACAACCATCCTGAAAAAGACTGTGTTTGCACAACTGGTATGGTTCAAAAATACCTGAATAAAATTTCAGGACCATTATTAGATAGAATCGACATCCATATTGAAGTAGTTCCTGTGCCTTTTAGCAAACTATCAGAAATGGAAGCTTCTGAAAGCAGCGAATCTGTCCGAAAAAGGGTAATTGCTTCAAGAGATATCCAATTGGCAAGGTTTAAAGAAACCAAAGAAGTTTATTCCAATGCGCAAATGAGCTCAAGGCAAATCAGGACATATTGCGAAATTGATGCTGCCGGGCAGGCTTTGTTAAAAAATGCGATGGAGAAGTTAGGGTTATCGGCACGGGCTTATGATCGTATCCTAAAAGTGTCTCGCACAATTGCTGACCTAGAAAATAGCGAAGCCATTCAGGCAGACCACCTTGCGGAAGCCATCCAGTACCGAAGTTTAGACCGGGATAATTGGGGGAACTAACATAAAACAGTTTTTCTAATTTGTTTATTAACTTTATTGAAACTTGTTGTAGAATGTGCATTTTTACCAATTTTAATTATTTATTACTAAATTTCTTTGCTTGCAAATAGTTGTTTTTTCAGCTCTTCATCCTTACCATATATATCTTTATAGAAGGTAATATTTGCATTATTATCGGCCTCGCAGGTAATATATCTTACAAAAACAGGTAATGGTTCTTTTAAATTTATTTGTTTCCGTACACGTTTATCCTTAATCGTCATTAAAGTATCTGTCGAAATATTTTTTTCGCTTTCGACAATATATTTTGCTAAATCCCAAGGGTTTTCTAGTCGCATGCAGCCATGGCTATATGCCCTTATTTCTTTACTGAACTTATTTTTCGATTGGGTATCATGGATATATACGTTGTACTGGTTTGGGAAAATAAATTTTATGCTCCCCAGTGCATTATTGCTACCACCTGCTTGGCGGATAGAATAATTGAAGTTTTCGCTGTTTACCTGGGACCAATCAATTTTTCCTTGCACAGGCTGCCTGTTTTCATCCAAGACTACATAATTGTGCTTTGCCAAATATGTAGAATCATTCACAATTTTTGGCAATAGTTCCCTTGATGAAATTGAATATGGTACGTTCCATTCCGGATTTGTGATAAAATACTCAATTTCGCCATTTAGTTCAGGCGTTTCACTATATACTGCACCTACTACCACACGAAAAGTTTTTTTAATCCAACCTTTTTCTAAAACCCGTAATTTATACGAAGGGATATTAACGTAAATATATTTTTGGGGGCGTTTTTTCTGCCATCTTAACCTTTCAAGATTAACAGCAATTTGTTTATATCTATCCATATTGTTAGTGTGCAAAGCATTTCGCGTGTTACTTCCAATTACACCATCGGGGTGTAAACCATTCACTTTTTGAAACTGTTTTAATGCAACTACAAAAGTGGTATCTTCATCAATTCGTGGCGTAAAACTAATTGTATATCCTATCGTATCCGCAATAATGTTGGTTATTTTTTTAATAGTATAATCTGTATATGGTTTTACCAGTTTCTCCGTCGAAGGGTAATAATTGTTTGCTACAAGCATTTTTTTAGCAGCCGTATAAGCCGCTACTGAATCTATTTCAGGATCAGGAATAAAAACTGAGTCCTGGTTCATAACCATATTTTTTACAAAAACTTCTAAACCAGCTTGCAAAAACCTGTATTCGTACGAGTTTGGTTGTAAAGCCACAATCCCTTCTGTTAATTGGTCAGTATTAATAAACGAAACTAATTTTTTAGCTAAACTTTTTGGGTATGGGTCTGATTTGATGCCATTTACGCTTGAATCTGGTTGAATTACCCCAGATCTTAAATGGCTCATTATTTTAAAACTATTATGTGTCATTAACAATTCATACTCAAGCGCTTTTTTATCCCTGTCTTTTACCTCCTTTTTGTTAAGTTGATAATATAGTTTCGATAATGATGAAAACTGATAAAATGTGGTGTCTAGTCCGTATATTGGAGAATGTGCAAACAATTTCATTAATTCACGTGCTTGACGGTTGGGCTTCATGTTCGTTGTCCAAACCGGGATGTATTGATTAAGAGTGTAAAAATCCTTAATTAAATTAGTGGTGTATATTTCCTTGCCATGAAAAGCAAGATTGATCGTATCATTTACATTTTTTAGCGTATTTTCCAACTGTACTGCCATATTATTTTCAATATCACGGCCGATGTCCTGTTCCTGGCTAATATAACTTTGCCTATCAAAACAAGATGACATAATAAAAAGAAAACTTGTAATTATTGTAATCGAAGCTAGTTGTCTCATTTCTGTTTTTTTTATCCAGTTAATAAAATGTCCGTTCACTTTATTATACGAATATTCAAAGCAGAAAGTTTCTTTTTTTCGTCAACGAAAAATATTCAGTCGTCAAAGACAGTATTGTTTATCGAACTTTCAGACGTAGTTAAAGAATGTTAAACCTTTACCCTAAGGCTATAAAAAGTTTTTGAGTTGTTTTAGGTCTAACTTTTTCATGGCATCAAGTTGTTTTTTAACTAAACTTGCCTTAGTATCTTTTATATAGTTTCCTGTTGATACAAAATAATTGGAATTATTTTTACTGATAATAAATATAGCTTTTTTTTCATCATTTATACCTGATGGGAGTTGGTTTATATTTTGGAGGGTTTCATGAATTAAGTAGAAAGCTAATTTTTGGACATTTACTAACTTGTTTTTAATATTTTTCTCAACTATATTTATTGCAGGGCCAATAACTTTGGGTAAAAAATCACCCTTGTGGATAGCAATTACATCATTTTTACTAGTATTAATATGAAAATTTTTTACCCAATCAATGCTAATTGGATGTACTTGCGTTTTTTCAGCATCAAGTCCTCTAATTTTTATTATTAAATAGAAATACGAGTATTTTTCATTAATTCTATCAAAATCATACAGAAGATTTTCTTCGGTTTTTCTAACCATTTCAATAAAACCAAGGCCTGCACCACCCGCTTCGGTAAATTCATTATTGGTAAGTACGTGTTGGTACAACTTATTTAGTTCTTTTTTGTTCAGGTTATTAACTTCTTCTAATTTGAATTTCACAAAATTGATCTTCGAATTCTCGACAATATTCGCAGAAACGATGTAAAAATAATTATTGACATTCCTTACTAAAAAAAGCTCTTTACGGTATTTCTCATTTGTATTCTCAGGCTCATCACCATAACGTATAATGTTCTGAAAACTCTCAATCATTAAAAAAGATAATTTATTCCTAAGTTTTTTAAGCCCCCTTTTTTCGCACAAACCACTCTCTACAAGCTCAATAGCGGCAACAACACTGGCTACTAAAGTAAATAATAATTTGAAAAGTAACAATATCTTTCACTTTTTAATTCTCCTTACACAAGTCGGGTAAATTCGAATATAGATTCACATACGACAAATCTGTATTTTTTATTAGGGTTTCAATTTCTTCATTTTGTTCAAGTATTGCCTCAATTGAAAAATCTTTTATGTCGGTTCTGACAATATCATTAAGGCAAGAAATATAATTTCTGAATTTATTAAATTCCATCTCAAAAAGTGAGAAATACTCAGGGATGCTATCTGACTTTAGAATTGAAATGTTTTTTTCGATATTATTCTTTTTCCTAATCATTTTAAACAGCAGACCTATTGCTTTTTGTTTTTGCAGTTCATTCTTTTTTCCCGCTATTGACTTTTGATGTTTTTTGTATTTTTTTGTATATGTTTTTAACGACTCATTAAGCTTTTCACTGCATAATTTACAATTTGTTAAACTTGCATGGTTTCCATAAACATTTCTTTGACTGATATTTTCGGGTTCAGTGCCCATATCATTAACTAAGCCTATTAGCTCCAAAAATTCCGATGTGTAAAGTAAATATTCTGTTTTTTGGATACAATTATTAACTATTTGTGCCTCAGCCGACCCCAGCTCGCTTTCAGGGAAAGTTACTGAATATAGAATCTTTAAATCAGCTTCCATTTGCGCTGAATCAGGCTTTGTATTTAGCTGTTTTTCTTGTCTTCTAACAACTGCCATTATATCCCTAATGTTTTTTAAATCCTGCTCGGTTTCAAGGTATATATTGGCAGAGCTCATTACAGTCTTGTACTTTTCCTTAAACTCGCTTTGAAAAACAGGATTTTTTGAATATTCAATTTCCCTTTGGGTTTTTAGGTCAACAAGGCGTCGATAATCCTGCATAATAACAAAAATATTCTTTGAAAAATCATCAGTGATTTTATTCTGTTTATTTAGCTTGTAGTTATTGATATTCAGTTTTAGGCTAACAAATAATTCGAGATATGCTATAAGGGCGCTTTCTTGTACATAGGTCTCTTTATTTATCAATTCATTCCTATAAGCATTGCCCACCTTAAGTTTTCTTTCAGCTATATAATCGAAATTAATCTGGTCGCCAATAACCGGTTGGGTATTATATTTCGATTTGTAATTTGCAATAACAATTAAAGGATGTGTACGGAAATTAATCAACTGCTTAAGCTTTTTTTGGTTAACCACGGGATTTTTTGTGTTATCAAGATAATCTGTAAGCCCACTTGCCAACACATTAACTTTGCTTACCGTAGAAGGCACAAATGCAAAAATATTTAGCGAATGTAATTTTTTATTAAAGTTTTGGTCTTCGTATAACCTTATTGTAGAACTAAATTTATATTGCGTGCCTGTTGTTTTACTTTCTATAAACTTTCCTATTTCACCAATAAGGTCAAGAATTGCAACATTTGGTTTGCTATATTGCGAAATATTTTGCAATTGCTTGGCAATCAGCCTCATAAAATCATCACTATTTTTTTTTGTGATAATTTGCCCACTAATTTCGGCTTCAACAAAATCTTTTGAACTTAAAAGCGGTAAATTATCAATTAATCTAATTACCTCAATTGTAGAACTAATCTGGGTACTATAATTCTCATCTTTTGTTATTTTAAAATTATATATCGGATATAGCAAATCACCACCAAAAAATTTAATATCTTTAATTTTTGCTTTAATAAAAAGTGATTGTATCGTTTCTTCTTGCTTTTTTTTCCGTTTCCTACCTGATTTAGATTTACCTGACACAGCAACCTTATTTACAAGGCGGTTAAACTTATCAGTATTAAACAAGTACAAATCTGTTGAAAGGTATTGCCATTCTGAACTAAAATTATAGTCAATTGTTTTTTTATAAACTGGCAAGGTTTTAATTGTTACCTGCGCATGTAGCTTATGTACAATAATAAGTAAACTAAGCACCAATGCAAAAAAATAGTTTCTGTTCATCTAGTTAATCATTTGTTTTTAAACACAATAGCATCAAATACGAAAAAACATATTCTGTATAAATAGATGCATTTTAATTATTAATAATGGATTATTAGAATAGCTTTTCCCAGCCTGATAGTATCACCACTTTTTATGTTTGTCTTACTTACTTTTACATCATTAACAAAAACACCATTAGTACTATCGTGGTCTTGTATGTAAAATTCGCCTCCTTCGTTAGTTATGCTTGCATGGTGCGATGATACCGTTAAATTATCAATCAAAATATCACATTTTTTTTTCCGTCCAATGGTAGTTACTAATTTTTTTAGTTTGTAACTTGTCTTAGTAGCATCAAGTTTAATTTCAATACTTGGAATTAGGTTCCGTTTGCTTACTTGCCCATTACCAATCTCTTTTGGGACAGAAAGTTTATTGTTACCTAATTTTTGTAAAGTTAATGACAATTTCCTTTTTGAATAAACAAGGTTAATAATTATTAATAACAAAACCAACGAAAACAAGCCGAATAAGCCTAAAATCCAATTAGTTGCATTAACACTTAAATTGTTTCTGGGGAGTATAAATGTTCCTTTGAGGTTTTCGTTTTTGTAAAAGATTTCAAAGTAATTTAATGTTCCTTTTTGTTTGGTAATAAACTCAATAACATAATTTTTGCTCTGGTCGATATTTGTTAAATCCTTTTCAATACTTGCATTATATAATTTGTTAGCCAAGTTTTGTTGTGTAAGCTCAGTATTTATGTATAAAAAATCGTCATGCATAGTTAGTGATGAATCTTTAGGGGCACTTATCACCTCAATATTGATGAAGAAATCGTTTCTAGTTGTTTTAATCAGTTCACTAATTTTCGCTAAATTATCAATAACCTGTTCAGCTGTGTTTGATTGAATACGATTTTTAACAAATTCAACAAATTTGGTGTGTTCGTCAGTAAACTCGTAGCTAAATGGAACAAAACACATTTCTCCGTCCTTGTTTGAAACAAAACAAATGTTTATTAATGTGGCTTGGGGTAGCTTATTCATAAGCTCGAACAAAGCATCAACAACAACTTGTTTCTCATCATAACTAAATAGCTCAATATCTATTAAATAGCATATAGCTTTATTACTTTTTTTTGTAGTAGCTGTATCAATTCTATAAGCTGTTTCCTGCCCGTTTTCTATTATTTTAATATCATTGACATTTTCCTTGCTGTTTAATTCAATCGTTAATTTTATTGTAGGGAAAAACTGATTATCAATTTTTTTCAATTTAAAATCCTGAGAATGGCAAACAAGCTCAAAAAACAATGTAAAAAATAAAAGTACATTATGTCTCATTGTTGTTCTATAAATATATAATTATGATAATCATTAATTAGATACTGTCCATAAAGTCATCGGATGAATCTTTTTATTAAAACTACAGAACTTAGAAATCTTGTAACTAGTTAATTAGAAATTCATCAGATGACTAATCTAACAAAACCCTGACATTACATATCTAATTAGTTATCTCTACTGCTTCTAAAGCCATTTTGCACTCTGGGCAATACCCTTCTGCTGTATAAGTTTTACCCCCCTCACATTTCATTGGGCATTGATAATTAGCCTCAGAAATAGCGTCGTGTGTATGACCGTCTGCATCATGGTTGTGCCCCTCATGCGATTCTGCATCGTCAATCGCATGCTCATCATTTGCCTCATCTGTAATTTCGGTTTGAACACCGTCTGTAGCTTCATTATTTTCAGTTTCGCTACATGAAACAACAAAAATTGCGGCAAATGCAAATGCAGCAATAAATATAAGTCCTAATAATTTTTTTCTCATTTTTTTAATTTTAATTGATTAAAACATCTTATGTAAAAACACAAAACAAAGAAATTCAATGTCTTATATCCAATTTATTACACCAAGCTTATAAATATTAATTTGCTAAATATAACAATAAACAACAAATTACGGGCTAAAATACTTCCAAAATTATAAAAAAATCAAATAAACCTAATTTGTTAAGTTTTTTGCCATCCATCAATTTTTTATTGGTATTTATCAAATTTTGTTAAAAACTTAATTATTATTGAAACTTTTTGGCCATTTTTGCGTATAACTATAAAAAGACTTTTTAATAAATATCGATATGAAGAATATAATTGGAATAATACTGCTAGTATTTATTTTCAGCTTTAACATAAATGCACAAACCGGACCCGGTGGTGTAGGAAACCAAGCTGGAACAAGCAGCCAGCCACATAACGAAATTTGGTTTAACGCAAGCTTGCTTGGGCTATCTGATACAGATCCTGTTACTGAATGGACTGATATTTCAGGCAACAACAATGATGGAACGCAAGGTACATCAGCAAATCAACCAATTTACAGAACAGGGCAATTAAATGGACTACCTACCGTAATTTTTGATGGAACAGATGATTTTATTCCTTTTGATGGTTCTGTACTTGCAGGGAAAGATTATACGGTTATTTTTGTGGGACAAAGGGGAACTAATGGTTTAAATTCAGTAGGAATTGGAGGTACAAACACAGGACAAAATAATAATTTACATTTATACTGGACAAGCTCTCAGTTTAGGGCGGAGCATAACAGTAACAATTTACGAACGGATATGGTAACTACTGGCGGACCAGCTTATGATGGTGGTACTGCACAAGGCTCTTTCGGAATTTTCACTACAAGATTAGCTTCAACAGAATCAGACCCTTTCCGTAAAAATTATCAAAATAATCATTATATACCAGATGCCGATGGTAATTTTAATAATAGCAGTCAGTTAAATAGTTGGAATGGAGCAGCACTTTCAAGAGCAATTTTTGGTGCAACAGAATATTACGGAAATGTTGATATTGCCGAAGTTATTATATACTCAACGGCAATTAACGAAGCTCAATTAGAAATTGTTCATAATTATTTAAGCGAAAAATACAATATTACTATTGATAACGATAGATATACAGCAGCAGCAGGATATACTTATGATGTTTCAGGAATTGGAAATTTAAATAACGATAAACATTCACGTTCTTCTTCTGCAGGTTTATATTTATATGAAGATAATGCAACTTTTGATAATGGTGAATTTGTATTTTTTAGTCATAATAACGCAACAAACGATGTAGCATCTATACAAACAGGCTCAAATGTTACAAACTGTGGAGCTGAAGCTGCATGGAATAGAAATTGGTATTTTGCACAAAATGGAGTTACAAGTGTTGATACAAAATTTATTTTTGATTTTACTGAAGCATTAACAGGAGGGCAATATCCTCAAACACCTGCAAATTATGTGCTTCTTTATAAAGCAACAGCAGGAGCAGATTATAGTGTTGTTACTGTTGGTGCTCAAGGTTTAGAAGCAGCCGATCAAATTTATTTTGATGTGGCAAATGCTAACTTAAACGATGGTTATTACACAATTGGTACAAATGACCAAACAAATAGTCCTGTACAAGGTGTTTCTGCAAGAACTTGGTATGCTCTTATTTCTGGTGACTGGGATAACTGGGAAGTTTGGACACTCGACCCATCAGGAAATCTACCTGATAACCCTGCTCATGAACTACCTTCAGATCACAGTAGCGATAAGGTTGTTATTCATTCAGGTAAAACAGTAACAATTCCTGCCGCATATGCTAAAATAACAAATTCAAGTTTAACTGTCGAAGGACGTTTAGATTTTACTACTAATACAACAATACACTATTTTGGAATAATAAGAGGTAACGGACGTATCTTACTTGCAGCCGATAATTTCCCTGATGGAGATGCTTCGCATTTTTATACTAAAGGACAAAGCGAAGGAACTGTTTACTACTATGGTTCAAGTTATAATTTATCAACAGATAGACAGTTTTACAATGTAGTTGTTGATTTAGATGTTTCTACAAATATTATAACTCAACTTGCTGACTATCAAATAAATGGCGATTTAACTATAACAAGTGGTGCTTGGCAAATAAATGATGCTACTGATGATGTAATACGTAACTTAACTGTAAAAGAAAATGTGCTTGTTGAAACTAACGGAAAAATTACCGTAGGTACAGGAAATACCTTTTTAACAAGAGATTATGATATAAATTCAGGCGTAGCAGATAAAATGCCTGAAGATTTTAGTATTGACTATCACGATATTTATCATCAATTTGAAGTGCATGGTAATTTTACAAATAACGGAACAGTAAGACTAACAAATCAAACAGCTCCCGATTACGATGATTTTACCACAACAGGTGGGGTAACTCTTAGGTTTAAAGGAGCCGCAAATAAATTAATGTTACTTAATAGTACTACTGATTTATATAATCTTGTAATTGACAGAGGTACAGATAAAACATATATTCAAACAATAAATTCTTCCAACATAAATAATTTTGTACTCTATGGTGCAAATAGCGTTGGACGAACAAATGCAGGCGGATATGCTACTGCAAATCCGCAAGTTAGAAAAGCACTTTGGATATACAACGGAACATTAAAGCTTACAGGTTCTATAAATATTCCAACTTTAAGCGAAGGTAACCATGATGGTGGAAATGGTGATTATACAATTGGTGCAAATGCATCTTTGTGGATAGCAGGCAGTTCTGTTACTGTTTACTCAACTGCTTCAGCAACATCACAAGTACCTGTTGGTGCTGATGGTGTGAGACTAAACTCATCAAAGGCAATGACAGTTTACGGAAAATTTAGAATTACAGATGGCTTTTTTGGAACACGAAATAGTGCAGGCTTTATCTTTTGGAGTTCTGCAGATGCTCAAGTATATATTGAAGGAGGTGAAGTTGATGTTGCACAAGTAAGAGGTGCAAATGCAAGCGGTGTTGCTTCTTATGTACAATCAGGTGGTTTACTGAGAGCTAGAGGCAACATAGATGGAAATCAAACCGGCCAATACTTAGGGACTTATCCACTATTTGGTTTAGAAGGCACAAATGCTGTTTTCCAAATGTCAGGTGGTGAAATTTTGTTACGGGATTATGATAGCGACTCTGACCCTGAATTTTCTATTGAATCGGCTGAAGGAAACTATCTCGTAACAGGTGGCAAACTTACTATTGATATTGAAGAAGGTTCTGCTGGAGGAAGTAATCCTGATAATCTGCAAATATTATCTACAGCAAACCTTTGGGATTTAGAAATAAAAAGCAATGATGGCACAAATATTACGGTTGAACTGTTAAGCGATTTAAAAGTATCGCATGACTTAATCCTTAATGATAATACAGAATTAAATGTTGAAGACCCAATCACAGCAGGAACATACCACGATGTTTCAATAGGTGAGGATTTTAATATTATTGAAGGTGCAACATATACTTATGGACAAAATACAACAACTTTTGACGGTACAGAAGATGGAGAATTGTATATTGGGCATGCACAAAATGATGATTATGAACAATACTTCTGGAATTTAACAGTAAATAAAACAGTTGGAAAACAAATTACAGTTATCGGAGATACTGAAAAAGACCCTGACAATGTAGCCTCGGAACATTTTAATCGGTTAGTGCATGTTGTAAATGATTGTAATATAACAAGCGGTATTCTTAACCAAGGAAGACAATCAATAAGGGTTTTTGCCGGTGTT
>NBLH01000263.1 GCA_002084525.1 Bacteroidetes bacterium 4572_117
GGCCTGCGAAAAATTCGGCTTGCAATAAAATCAAAAGGTCGTGGAAAAAGTGGCGGTGCAAGGCTTATTACATATACTGATGTAGTTATAAGCATCCAAACCAAGAATGTATACTTAAGCATCTGTTAAAAATTAATTGTAAATTCGAATTTGATATTTGAAAGGATATCAATTACTTATACTACTCAGGGTTTACATATAAAAAAGCATGGGTGCTTATTTTGCATCTTAGGTTTCGAAAATCAGGGTTGATTTTGTGCCAACGCCTTTTTTTGATTCAATAATAAATTTTGCGCCAATTTCCGATGCCCGTTTCTCTAAGTTTTTTAAACCGCTTCCCGAGCTTTTGGTTTTAAGGTCAAAGCCAATCCCATTGTCTTCAACTAGCAAATTAAGGCAATTGTTTGTTTGTTGTATCTCAATTTTTCGGCGGTTTTTATGGCTGTGGTATAAATCGAATCAAGGTATCCAGTTTTTTTTGCATCAGGAATAGATTTTCGTTTGAGCATTTTACTTAAAACTGCTATCGACCCTAAATTTGAACCTATTTCATCATGTAGGTCTTGCGCAATTTTTATCCTTATCATTTCAATTTTCCTTATGTTCGCCAACCTCCTTCTGTAAATTAGGTATACAATAGAAACAAACAGTAAAAATATTACTAGCCTAAACCACCATGTTTCCCAAAAGGGTGGTGTGATTATTAATTTAATCGAAATCCCTTTTTTGTTCCAAACACCGCTTGAATTCGAAGCTTTAAGCCTAAAATTATAGCTCCCTGCCTGCAAACCCGAGAAAGTTACAAATCTTTGTGTGCCAATATTGTACCATTTGTTGTTATGCCCCTCCAACATATATTTATAGCTGTTTTTTTTTGGTGCAGAATAGTGAAGGGCTGCAAAATGGATGCTGAACACATCCTGATCGTAAGAAAGCAAAATCTGCCTGTTCTTGTACAGATCGTATGTATACGGTAGCTTATTGTTACCAACTACTGACTTGTTAAATATTTGCAGATCTGTAACTACAATTTGTGGTGGGTACGGATTTTCTTTTATGCTATCAGGGTGAAAATATGTTAAGCCGTTTTTGCCACCAAAATACATAAACCCGTCAGAAGCTTTTAAATATGAGTGTGCCCAAAATGAATTGCCTTGCAAACCATCATGGTAGGTGTATTTTTTTGACTTAAAGCTTGTTGTGTTGAATTTAAAAATACCATTATCGGTGCTCATCCAAATATTTCCACTATTATCGTTCAATAAACCATAAATACGGGTATTTTCCAAACCATTTTCAGTACTGTGCCAACTAAATGTTTTTGTGCCTGCATCAAACTTTCCAAGTCCGCCATCATTTGTGCCTAACCATAGGTCCCCGTTTTTATCTTCTATAATTGAATTGAATTCATTTTTATTCTTGTGCGATATGTCATCAGGTTTATACACATATCTTTCAAACTTGCCTTCGTGAATTATAAATTTATTTAAACCGTTTGAGGCACCAACCCATATATTACCTGATGAATCCTACCTGATGAATCCTGAAAAACAGACCTTAAATGGTTTGAGCTAATAGATGTGCTGTTGTTTTTATCATGCAAATAACAATTTGGTTTATCGTTACCGGGTTTAAAAACATATAAACCGCCCCTATCTGTAATAACCAACATTTTTCCATCAGAAATTTTTAATATTTTAATTATCGAAAAATATTTATTTTTAATAGAATCAGCTCTGTTTGTATAAAAAGATGTTATTGAACCCGTAAGTAAATTATACTTAGAAATACCCCAATAACGCTTACCGAACCAAATATTGTTTTCGTTGTCTTCTGCTATCGATGCCAGGTTGTCGATTTGCCAGTCAAAAAAATAATTAAGCTTAAATAGTCCTCTGTTAAATGAATTAACTCCATTTGCGTCGGTGCCAATCCAAATCGTATTGTTTTTATCCTCATAAATTGCCCTCACACTGTTACTGTGGAGGCTATTTTTATTGAGCGGGTCATTTATAAGCAAGTGGAATTGCATGCTTTCTTTTGATACTTTGTTTAATCCCCCACCGATTGACCCTATCCAAATGTTGCCGCCACGGTCTTCGAAAATAGACCTTATAGAAGTGTTTCCTGACAAGCTCCTGTTATTAAAAGGCTCGTGCTGATAACATAAAAATGTATCCTGTTTGGGTTGATAAAGATACAATTTTTCATCACAACTGATCCAAAACCTTTTGTTTTTATCAAGCAATGCTGTTTGGTAACCTTTACCAAGAGTAATTTCATTATATTTCTCTTGGAGTATTAAATTAGTTTCACCATATGACCTGTCCACCTTAAAAATCCTCGATTCCCAACACCCAAACCATAATTGATTTGAAGCATCCTCTGCAATCCATCTGGGCGATAATTCTTTGCCTAAATAAGAGAAAGTTGTATAGTTTTTATGTTGCCTTGTCTTTCGGTTAAATTTAGTAAGGCTGCCGTTTGCCGATCCAATCCAGAAGTTATTTTCACTGTCTTCGTAAATACTTAAAATATAATTCTTGCCAAAGCCATTTTTTTTGTTCTTGCCATTATTGAAACGTTTAAAATTATTTTCTTTTCGGTTATACCTGTTCAAGCCATCAATTGTACCAAACCAAAGTACACCGGCTTTGTCTTCGTAAATAGCCCTTACAAAGTTGTTACTAATCGTATTATTAATTTTCTCAACAATATTATTGTGATAAACAGATTTAAAAGTAAAATTAATTATTTAATATTATTTTTGTAATAATAAAAAGTGTTATTTAGCATATATGAAAACATTTTTACAAGAAACCGTTGATGATATTATCCAAAAATTTGGTAATGATTTAGGAAATGTCCAAATTATTTTCCCTAATAAAAGAACAGGTTACTTTTTTCAGGATGTTCTTGCCAAAACTGTTAAAAAAACAATCTGGTCGCCAAAAACTTATACCCTTCAGGCATATATTGCCAAACTAAGCCGTATTCAAAAAGCTGATAATATTGCTTTGATTTTTATTTTGTTTGATTCGTTTAAAGCTATCGATAAAGATTTCAATATGGGTTTTGATTCGTTTTTTGGATTGGGCGAATTAATTTTACATGATTTTAATGAAGTAGACAGCTATTTGGTTGATGTTAAACAAATTTTTACAAACATTAAAAATATTCATGAAATTGACCAAAAATATGGTGATTTAACCGATGAGCAAATTTCAATTATTAAACAATATTGGCTTAATTTTTCGGTTGAGGACAAAAGCAGCGAAAAAGAAAAATTTATTGAGTTATGGAACATACTACCGGCTGTATATGAGCATTATACAAATACACTATTAAGCCAAAACATTGCTTACGAAGGCCTAATTTATCGTATTATTGCTGATAATATAAAAAATGGCAATTTGCAAAACCAAAAAGAAACCGCAGTTTTTATTGGTTTCAATGCCTTAAATGCTGCACAAAAAAGACTGTTCAGGTTTTTAAAAAATAATAACAAGGCACATTTTTATTGGGATACGGACAGCTATTATCATGATAATAAAATACAGGAAGCAGGTGATTTTTTAAGGGTGAATTTTGAATTGCTTAATGAAGATAAAGAAAAAATACAGGCAAATTTTAACACACCGGGTAAAAAACTTAATATTTTTGGTGTCCCGGGTAGTGTTGGGCAGGCAAAGGTAATTAGTATGATATTGAAAAAATTCAATAATTGGGAAAAAATAAAGGAAAAACCCAATAAAACAGTTGTTGTTTTAACTGATGAAGCAATGCTGTTCCCTGTTTTGAATTCATTGCCCGAAGAAATTGAAACATTTAATATCACTATGGGTTATCCTTTAAACGATACGGCCCTTTTTTCGTTAATTATGTATTTTTTGCGTTTGCAACAATCTGCAAATACACAAAACGACGGCAAATTGGCTTTTTACCATAAAGATGTTGTCGCAATACTTAACCACCCATATATTTACCCTGCATACCGGGAAAAGGTACAAGCTATTATTGAAATTATTAACCGACAACAGCTAAATTATGTTGGCCAAAGTATACTGCTAAGGGATAAACTTGAGTTGTTTGAATTGATTTTTACCCCTGTGGGTGATGATAAACAGGCAGCGGGTTTATTAAATAAATTGCTAAACATACTGTTTATTTTGTTTGTTAAATTACCGAAAGATAAAAAAGGGTCGGTTGAAGAAGAATATATTTACCAAAGCTATATTACCGTAAAACGATTGATTGAAGTAATTGAAAAACACGCCGCTAAAATTGAATTGAACAATGAAATAATAACACAAATATTAAAACAGCTTTTGCGCAATATCAGGGTGCCGTTTGAGAGTCAATCAACTGATGGCTTGCAGATTATGGGCTTGATAGAAACCCGTAATGTTGATTTTGAAAATGTAATTTTACTAAATGCCAACGAGGGGATATTACCAAATTTAAACCGGGCGCCAAGCCTTATTTCTGAAAGCATGAGGCATGCATTTGGCTTGCCGGTGTTGAAATACCAGGATGCAATTTTTGCATATTTTTTCTATCGTTTGTTACAAAGGGCCAAAAATATTAACATTGTTTACAATAATTTAAGCGGTACAAGTTTATCGGGCGAGCTCAGCCGTTTTGTACAGCAGTTGAAGCTTGAATCGGGTATAAAATTTAACGAATACCAATTGAACCAACAGCTTGAAACTGCAAATAAATACGAAATAATTATAAAAAAAGATGAAAAAGTACAAGCTCTTTTAAACGATTACTTTGAAAATGGCAATAAGCCTAAAAAACTTTTAACAGCAACCGCACTAGATAGTTACCTGACATGCCCCATGAAATTTTATTTCCGGTATCTGGCAAGGATTAAGGAAGCCGATAAGGTTGAAGAGGATTTTAGCCCGGTTGATTTGGGGATTATCATACATGCGGTTATCGAATCTATATATAAATCAATTATCAGTAAAAAAGCAACGGCAATTATTAACAAAAACGATATAAAAAAGGTTTACCCTGAAATTGGGCATTTTATTTCGGTGGCTTTTAACGAGTATTATGGCAAATCGCAATACCAGGATTTTAAGTTTACCGGTAATTTGCTGGTAATTAAAGAAGTAGTGCAGAAATATATAAAATCGATTTTAAAGGTTGACGAAAAATTCAGTCCTTTTGAAATTATTAATTTAGAAGAAGATGCCACATTTCAGGCCACATTTAGCTTTGATTTAGAAGGGGGACAAAAACAAGTTGGTTTAATGGGCATAATTGACCGTATTGATAAAAAAGATGGCATTTACAGGCTAATTGATTACAAAACCGGAAAAGCTGAAAAAGACTTTAATGCCTTCAACCAAGTTTTTCAACCGTTGTTGGCCAGAAGGAAAAAAGCAATTTTTCAGCTATTTATTTATGGTATTTTATTCAGCAAACAGCCCGAATTTAGCGGGAAACCTACCATACCCGGCATTTATGACCTTCGCAATATGCATAAATCAGATTTTGATGCATCTATTTATTTTGGTAACCTTAAAAACAAAGTAATAATTGATAATAACAATTTTAGTGATTTAACCCGGGAGTTTGAGGTTTTATTATCTGAGAATTTGGCTGAACTTTTTAACCTTGAAATACCTTTTACACAAACCGAACACGAAGAAAATTGTCAGTATTGTCCGTATAGTGCGATTTGTGCAAAGGAATAGGAACTTGTTGTTGATAATAATGATGAGCCCAGCCTAAAGGTCATTAGTGTATTAGTCATTGGTAATTAGGTTGTTATAAACTATTTTTGCTCTGGTTTAGATTGTCTGGGATATATTAAATATCTGCATTACTTATGTTTTGAAAGTAATTAGTATATTGGTAATTAGTAATTAAGTGTTAAGTTTCACAAGGTTGTTCTAAACAACTTGTAATATTCTTACAATTCAAAGATAAAATTTTATTTTTAAATTCGGATGGTTTTTCTTTAAATATTTCAGG
>NBLH01000046.1 GCA_002084525.1 Bacteroidetes bacterium 4572_117
ACATTACCTGCGCCAAATCGAAAAGCTTTAGTTGATTTTCAGAAGAAAGTTGCTGAAACAAGCCGAAAGGTGAGCGCTGCGATAAATTATGCAAATGAATTGCAGAAAAAAGTAGTAGCTATCAAGCAAACTATTTTAAATGCAAACAATACAACAACTGAAATGATGACCGAAATTCAAGCTATTGAAAAAGACCTGGATATAATAATTTTTGCGTTTAATGGTTTAAGGCCAAAAGCCAGTTACGAAGAAATACCGCCACATATGCCTTCAATTAGTAGGCGGTTAAATTATGTGGTGCGCGCCCATTATAATTCAACAGCTGCTATTACACAAACAGAAAAAGACCAACTGGCAATTGTTGAAGAACAAATGCCCGGTTTAATTGAAAAATTAAGGGAAATTGGCACAAAAGATATTGTGGGGCTTGAAAAAAAGCTCGATAATGCCGGTGTACCCTGGACCTCTGGAAGGTTGCCTGAATGGAAATAGGGACATTATGGTTGAATTTTGGGCTTACCTGAAGAGTTGAAAATTGGTTTAACAAGGCAGTTTGAGCCCATAGTTCAGAATAATTATGTTGTTTGAACGTTATATGGTTCATAGCTTTTTAAACCCAGAAAAAATTGGGTGAAGGGTTAAAAGTGTTGATTATTGTATGTGTCTCGCAACTGACGGGTTAACCCGTCAGTTCATCAACAGATTTGACCCAACCCCAAAAAATAAGATGATAGTTAAAAACTTAGACATATTTGACAGGAATAGGTTTTTAAACGTGTGTAGTTTATACGTCAAATACAACTTTTTAACATGTATTAATTTGTTTTTTGATAAAAGTGCCCTGTTAATAGTTTTTGTATTAAGCTTTTCTTTTTTTAGCTATTCACAAACCGAAATAATACCTATATTTAAAAATGGGAAATGGGCCGCGGTTGATACTAATTTAGTACATGTAACTGCTTTTAAGTACGATTATTTGGAATCAGTCAATAAAAAATATTTGATTGCAAAAAAGAATGGTAAGTATGGTCTTTTGGACCAAAATGGGGAAACAGCAATAGATTTTAAGTACGAAGACATAAGCAACCATGAAGATAAATACTTGATAGTAGTAAAAGGTGGCACTTATGGGATAGTTGATTATTCGGGTAACATAATAGTAGAAAGTAAATACTCGAATATTAAAATCAAAGATTCAACTTTTGCGATACTTTCCAAAAATGGAAAACATTCATATTATAAATTTAAAACCCAAGAACATAGCGGGCAATTTGACTATATAAAAATCAGCAATGGCCATATATGTATTTTGGGAAAGGATGAAAAATTATCTCTTTTAGATTTAAAAAAAGGTTATAGCTCTGGTTATTATTCGGAAATTACCCAAAAAAACAATCATATTTTCTTTTGCGAAGACAGCCTTGCGAATAAATATATTATTGATGGGTTCAATAATTATTCTGTTGTAAAAACAGATGGATTTAAATTTTTTGAACTCCGAACAGGAATGTATGCTTACCGTGTAGATGAAAAACTACAATTGACAGACGAACACACCATGGCGAGGAAACGAATTGATGCTCAGGATATTACGCCTCCTTTTGAGCTTAGGAGCCGGGGAAATTCAATGAGTAGTTTTATTTCGGGCGATAAGTTCTTATATTTTAAAAACAAAGGTAAAATCGGAGTATTAACAGATGGTTTCAGGAAAATAATTGAAGCTGAATATGATAGGGTAAATACTTATAAAAGAAACTTTATTGTATGGAAAGGGGATAAAAAAGGGAAAATAAGCCAATCGGGGCAAGTTTTGTTTCCGGCAGAATATACCCAGTTTTTTACTTCGGGTAATTATTGGGTGGTTCGCAACGAGAACGGTGCCGGTATTTGCAATGCAGATTATAAATTAATAATCAAACCGCAATACGAATCAATTACCGCGGTTGGAGATAATTTATTCCTTTTTACAAAGAATTCAAAAAAAGGTATTGTTGATGCTAGTAATAAAACAATTATCCCGGCAGAGTATAATTCAATTATTGTTGAATCAAATGGGTTTATTGTATGGAAAAATAACAAATGTGGGTTAATAAACCCAAAAGGTCGCATTCTTGTAAAACCAAAATACAATAATATCAGGAAACTAAACAACAAACATTTTGCTTTTGTACATAAAGAAAAAACAGGGGTGCTTAATGCAAACGGAAAGATAGTTGTGAAACCGGAATACAATACAATTACCGCCACAAATAACTATAACATATTTTACATAGGAAATTTCGATTATGAACATAGTACAAAAGCACAACTGATTAACAGGTTTAATCTTGATATCCCTATCCCGAAACCAGAAAAAGACATAATTAGAAAAAGGTTTAAAACGGGTTTGATAAATACATTTGGCCAAATTATCCTCGAACCTAAATATTTTAGTCTGCAAATTTCTGATGATATAATCGGAAATATTATGACAGTAAAGGAAAAATCGTCTGTATTAGTAATATCTTTTGAGAATGATGGGCGTTTGATAGAAAAAATTAGATATAAAAACTATATCGCAATAAAAAAAGGGAGAAAAATTGTGCGCAAAAATTATTGGCGCAGGGGCGGCGAAGACAATTTATGGGGCCTGTTCAGTTACAGAGGGGCAAAATTAATCAATTATAGGTATACAAGATTACAAAAAAACTTTTTAAACGACTCTAATTTAGTAAAAACAAGGGTTGGGCGAAAAACCTATGGTATTGTTAATCAGAGAAATGGGAAGGTGTTGTTGCCAGCAAGCTATAAAAAAATCTATATTGAAGATTTTGATATTGCCCCAGTTGCACGGTGTTTTTCAAGGTCGGGACGAGTACGTTTAATAAATTCAAGCGGTGTAGCAGTTGGTAAAGGTTTTGGTTATGTTGACAACTTTAAGGATGGGTACGTAAGGGTCAACAAGGGGGGGCGTTTAAAGAAAACATGTGATTTTAAGCATAGGGTTTATATAAACCAAAAGCATAAGTTTTTAAAACCAGGCTGTATAACTGATGATCCAAAATGGTATACATGCCAAAAAGGGAAATGGGGCGTTTTCGATACTACTGCATCGTATATAATTGAACCTAAATATGATTTCCTCCAAAAATATTTCAGGGGTGTTTTTATTGCTGAGTTAGATAACAAATGGGGTGTTGTTTTGCCCGACGATAGTGTAATTGTAGATTTTAAATACGATGAAATAAGGCATTTTAATAACGATTCGCTTAAATACTTATGGCAAGCAATACCCTACTTTAAAGTTAGGTTAAAAAATAAATGGGGTGTGATTGATTCTGCTGGTAATCAGGTAGTTGAATCTGTTTTTGATGATGTGGAATATTTTGGCCAGGCAGATAAAATTTATTTTAAAACTATTATCGATTTTAAAACAACCACATTTGGTGTAATAAACAAAGACGGAAAGATAGTATTGGAGCCAAAATACCTAGAAATTGGTGAATTTAAAAATGGTTTTGCCAGGGTGAAAATTAAAAGGCGGTGTTGGAACTATATTGATACAAATATGAAACAATTATCGGCAGAGTGTTTTGTAAAGGTAAGGAATTTCAAAGAAAACGCCGCTGCGGTACAAAGCCCAAAAGGGTGGGGGCATATCAACGAATCAGGACAGTTTATTATCCCTGCAGCGTATAGCGACATAGGTGATTTTAATGAAGGTTTGGTTAAAGTTAAACATTATAAGCCTGCAAAGTTGTTTGGCCTTATAAGGGGCAAACGCTATTATGTTATTATGGATAAACAGGGGGATGTTGTATTAAACACCAAAACACCAAAATGTGGCAATGTTAACAGGGGGCTTCTTGTTGTTGGTAAAAGACGTAAATATCAGGTGATTACAATTAAAGGAAAAAGGATTTTACCATCAAAGTTTCGTCAAATTATTGAATATCCTGAATATGGCCTTTATCAGGTTAATAATAAAAAAAGGCAAACAGCATTATACAACCATAAAGCAGAATTGCTCGTCCCTTTTGGTAAATACAAAAAAATAAATAAATTTTCAGAAGGCTTGAGCTATGTTGAGGGTGAGGAAAGCGGGTTTATTGATACAAATGGTTTTATGAAACTTAAAGTAGGCTATAAAAAAGTAAATATGTTTTCAGGTGGTTTGGCTGCCGTTATGGGGAAAAAAGCATGGGGGTATATTAACAAAAACGCAAAAGTGGTTATCCCTTTTCAATTTTATAAAGCAGGCGATTTTAAAAATGGTGTTGCAAGTGTTGTAAATAAACAAGGAAAGCACTATTCTATTGACAAACAAGCAAAAATACTACATAAAGTACTGAATCGTGCCGGGCAAGATTTGTTTTATATTAAATCGGGTAAATATGTGGGTATCGCAACCAAGGCTAATAATTTTTTTGCACTTCCGGTTGCCGATGTTTTTAATACATTTTCAGAAGATTTTGCGGCTTTTGGGGTACGAAAACTTTATGGTATCTATAATTCAGAAGGCAAACAACTAGCAAAACCAAGTTACATTAGGCTTGAAAAAACATCAAACAATCTGCTAAAGCTGACAAATGTCGAGGAGATCAAGTATGTAAAATAATTACTTAAAAACAATAATAGCAACTATACCCAGCGCCATACCTATCCCCGAACCAATAATTGCATTATTTATGCGTTTGTGGTTAGCAGCGCGCTTGTAGCCTGCCATATAATGGGGGTTGCTTTTAAACTTGTCGGGTAGGTCAAATTTATTTTTCTTTATTATGCCCACACCACCACTATAAAGTGCCGGAAAAACAGGAGCTATAATAGTATTTAACCCAACAACAGAAACTGCCACTGCTGAACCTGCACCCACAACAAAACCACCGGTAATTACCCATGGGTTTTTGTAATTGCTACGTGCATCAAAAGAACCGTTCACAAAACTTCTCATTTGATTTATTGTAAATGATTCTATATCAGTGCTATCAACATTGTAAAAAATAGTTTCTTTACCGTTTTGCTCCTTTACGGAAAAAACATCGCGCAAATCGGCAAACTTATTTTTACCTTTCTTGTTTTTGTATAATAAAAACATGTCATCGCTAAGTTTAAATTCGCCAATTTCTAATTTTTTCCCACTAATTAGTAAAATAGTGTTTTGTGCCTTGATATTAAAAAAATTTAAAGCAATGCCTGAAATAACAAAATATAGTAATATTTTTCTCACAAGATTTAGTTTTAATTATTTTCAAAAGTAAATTGTTTTATAAAAATAAACTCAAAAGATTGATAAAAATTGCCAAAAACATGTTTTACAAAATTTTAAGCAAAATTTTTCCATTTTTTACACATTATCATTATTCTTCTTTATAATTTTACGGTTCGTAATAATTTTACTAATAAATATTAAAATATATAAGTATTATGGCAACTGAAAAATTTATTTATCGCCACAATGGCCCAAGAAATGAAGAGCTTCCCATAATTCTGGAAAAAATTGGTGTTTCGTCGGTTGATGAATTAATAAACCAAACTGTTCCGGCTAGTATCAGATTAAGCGAACCATTAAAAATTTCTGCCGCTTTAACAGAAAGGCAATATTATAGAAGGATACATGATATTGCATCAAAAAATAAGGTTTTTGAAACTTATATCGGCATGGGATATTACGATACAATTACCCCGGCTGTAATTCATCGGAATATACTTGAAAACCCATCGTGGTATACATCATATACACCATATCAGGCAGAGATTTCGCAGGGTAGGTTAGAGGCTTTGCTTAATTTTCAAACCATGGTTACTGAGCTGACAGCCATGGAGTTAGCCAATGCTTCCTTGTTAGATGAAGCAACAGCTGCTGCCGAGGCCATGATAATGATGTTTAACCTAAGGTCGAGGGCAAATGTAAAAGCCGGCAAGAACGTACTTTTTGTTGATAAAAACATATTCCCGCAAACCCTTGCTGTTATTCAAACACGTTCAGTACCGTTAGGGATTGAAGTGCAAATTGGCGATTTTAACGAATGCCAACTTGATGAAAAAACATTTGGGTGCCTTGTTCAATACATAACCGATCATGGAAAAATTGAGGATTATGAGGGATTTGCAAATTGTGCCCACGAAAAAGGGAGCCTTGTGGCGGTTGCAGCCGATATAATGAGCCTTGCATTATTGAAGCCCCCTGGCGAGTGGGGAGCTGATATTGTGTTTGGGACTACGCAGCGGTTTGGTATACCAATGGGCTATGGTGGTCCGCATGCAGCTTTTTTTGCCACTCGCGAAAAATATAAAAGGACTGTCCCGGGGCGTATTATTGGTATAACAAAAGACTGCCATGGGAATTTGGCATTGAGGATGGCATTGCAAACAAGGGAACAGCACATAAAACGCGAACGGGCTACCTCAAACATTTGTACGGCACAGGCATTATTGGCTACAATGGCCGGGATGTATGCTGTATACCATGGTGCCGAAGGCATAAAAAGGATTGCGCTAAATATTCATGGTATTGCAGGGACAGTAGCTGGCGAGTTAAAAAAATTGGGTTACAAAATAGCAAATGACAATTATTTCGACACTATTAAAATTGTTTTGCCTGATGGTGTTTCTGTTTCCGAAATTGAAAAAATGGCTTTAGCCGAAGGAATTAATTTTAGATATATTTCAGATACCGAAATTGGTATTAGTTTTGATGAAACATCTCATATTCAGAACGTTAACGATATTGTTAATGTTTTCGCAAAAGCAAATAATAAGCAAATTAATGAAATAACAAATATTGATGTAAAGTTTTATTTCGACAAGAAATTTGAGCGGACCGATGAATATCTAAACTATGATGTTTTCAAAAAATACCGTTCAGAAACTGAGATGATGCGTTACATTAAAATGCTTGAACGTAAAGATATTTCGCTAACACATTCCTTTTATGGTTACTTACCCATCAACTCACGGGGTTTTTGAAGAAGCCATTATTGAAATGTGTGAAATAATACACGAAAATGGAGGCCAGGTATACATGGATGGCGCCAACATGAATGCTCAGGTAGGATTAAGCAATCCGGCTATTATTGGGGCAGATGTATGTCATTTGAATCTTCATAAAACCTTTGGTATACCACATGGTGGTGGTGGCCCGGGTGTTGGACCAATTGGTGTGGCCAAGCATTTAATGCCTTATTTACCAGGCCATCCTGTAATAAAAACAGGTGGCGAAAAAGCAAGTACGACAATTGCCGGCGCACCATGGGGAAGTGCCAGCGTGTTAACTATTACACATGCCTATATTAAAATGCTTGGTGGTGAAGGGATGACAGATGTAACAAAAATGGCTATCGTAAATGCTAATTATCTGGTTTCGGCATTAAAAGAATATTATGGTATACTTTATACCGGGGCAAATGGGCGTGTTGGCCACGAAATGATTATTGAATGCCGAAATTTTAAGCCCGAGGCGGATATTACTGAGGCCGACATTGCCAAAAGGCTTATGGATTATGGTTTTCATGCCCCAACACTTTCGTTTCCGGTACATGGTACTTTAATGGTTGAACCTACTGAAAGTGAATCTTTACAGGAATTGAACCGGTTTGTTGAGGCTATGGTGTCAATTTATAAAGAAATTCAGGAAATTAAAGACGGTAGGGCTGATAAAACAAATAATGTTTTAAAAAATGCACCACATACCGCCCCGCATGTTTGTTGCGATGAATGGCCACATGATTACACAAGAAGTAAAGCTGCTTATCCTTTAAAATGGATCCAAGAAAACAAATTTTGGCCGGCTAGTGCACGTGTTGACGATGCTTATGGTGACAGGAATCTTTGTTGTTCGTGTTCGCCAATTGATGAATACCGAAAAAGCTTGGCGTTCCTATTTTTTGTTTGTAGCGAAGCTACGCTATGCTTTAAGGCTTAGCCTTATTTTGTTGTTTTCCGATAGGCCGCAGAGCAAAACTTGGGGGATTCCTTCGTTCCACTCGGAATGACGAACAATGAATGTTACTGCAAGCGATAGCGTGGCAGGCCCCCACAATTTAAAAAAAGTCCTATTCAATGCATGTGGAATTAATTATCCCCGTTCAGCTCAGGCAAAGCCTAAGCCGAACGGGGAGATTCCTTTGTTTCACTCGGAATGACGGACAATGAACGTCAACACCAAGCTCATTATTTATTAGGTGCCAATTCTAACTTACCTTCTGCCTTTTTAATAATTTCGTTCCTGTTTGTCATTTGTTTCCTGAATTTTCCGGTATTATACATTTCGGCCTGATCATCGTAATGCTTGCTCAAAAACCTACCCGATTGCCCAGTGGGTAAAACGCTTATTGAGTTGTCCATATCTGCAAAATCAAGCAAAATGCGTATTGCCGGGCCATAGCTTGCTTTGTATACCCCCGAGCCGGTAAAATTAAAGTCGATATTGTTAATTGTTTGGTTACCACCCATTACACCAAAAGGCCCAACGTTAAATATTTTGTCCATTGGCGCACCGCCTCGGCCAATTGGATGGACATGTTCCAAAATATGCACTTTTGACCATTTCCATTCGTCGGTATTATTGCCTAACTGCTTTTCAAGCTCATCAATGGTTTGTTTATAAGCCATGTTAAAAATATCGGCCCTTTTTTCAAGTTCTTCGGTTTTTACATTATCCCACCAAATTGAGCTGTCGTTCTCCAACAAAGGCGGAAAGGTCCTTTCCATTAAATGCGTTGAAGCTATTTTTTTAAAGTCATAATCGCCTAGTTCGTCTAAAAATGTTTTTTCAAGAACATGGTATAATAATTTATAGAAAACAGTAGGTGCTATATCGTCTATCTGGTGGTCGCCTTTCCATTCGATAAGAATTTCATATGCTTTTAATGAATTACCCTCAAGGCTGTTTTTATCTATTTTTTCAAGTATATGTTTGGCTTCTTCGGGGTGAAGTGTTGATACTGAATTAGTAACCATTTCCTTCATGTCTTCGATACCCCATTTATCTTTTGTTTTTAGCAAATCGTTTATCCTTTTAGCCCTGTCTTGTGGGGCGTAATATCCCGGATAAAGAATCCCTGCAATTGTATCGGGCTGATTATTAGCCGAATAAATAAAACCTTCGGGTGGGTTTACTGATTGTGGGTTATCTTTAAAATCATAAAAACCTAAAAATTCATCTTCCCCACTTGCGCCATCAAGTATCAGTTTTGAGTTTACATGTTTTGCCCGTTTTATTAATTTTGCCGCTGCCCACCACGCAATATTACCTTCTTTATCGCCATACATAACATTTAAACCCGGTGCATGTATCAAGCTGGCTGCATATGCAACCTCATCAACTTTTGTTGAATAATTAATTAAGTATAACGATTCTATCAATCTTGATTTAAATTGTGTATATTCCCACCATACAGCCACAGGAGCCTCATTATTGCCAATTGAAGTTATTACATCGTTCATAATTGGGCCATGGCGGCTTATTTTGTATTGGAATTCAACATCCTCGCCATTTTTAACCTTAATTGTTTCATTTACAATTTCTAAATCTTCCCATCGGTCTTTGAACCATACTTGGTTTGGGTTTTCGGGATTTAATTTTTCACGGAACATGTCCAAATCATCGTTTTCGAACATTGTAAGCCCCCATGCAATATCTTTATTATGGCCTAATAATGCAAAAGGTATCCCGGCAAGGTAGTTTCCATAAATGCTATGGCCGGGGTATTCGATATGCGCCTCGTACCAAACCGAAGGCTGTGCATAACCAATGTGCGTGTCGTTTGAAAAAATAACTTTGCCCGATTTTGATTTCTCAGGCGATAAAACCCAACTATTGCTCCCAACTAAAAGCGGTATCGGTAAATTTTCAAGTATATCATTTATTTTATCGGCAAAAGCAAATTCATTTTCAGTCTCAATTTTAGGGTGTACCGGTATTTTTTCTGTCCCGGCAACGTAATCTATGGCAAAATCTTTCAGGTAATTATCACCCAGTTGTTTTTGCACTTTTGCCATTAGTGGATCTATTTTAAACCCTGGCTCGAAAGTATATGCCATATAACCTATAATCATGTACATGTCCTCAACGGTATACTCCTGTTTTGGTATCCCGATAAGCAAAAACTCTATAGGCAAACTACCATTATTTATGTACTGGTTAACTCCGTCAATATATGCTTTTGCAGCTAAAGGGACGCTGTCGTAATCGTTAAAATATTCATTTTTTGTTTCTTTTGCTGCTTTTTTTAGCCCAATCGACCTGAAAAACTTATCAGTTTCAACTAAATCCTCACCTAATATCTCAGCTAATCTGCCACTGGCAACCCGGCGTAACATTTCCATTTGAAACAAACGTTCTTGTGCATGTACATATCCAAGCGCAAGGTATGCATCGTGCCGGTTTAGTGCATAAATATGTGGTATGCCCCATTCATCGAAATATACCTCAACCTTATCGTGTAGGCCTTCCAGGTTTAGTTTCCCATCGTAATCGGGTTTTTGGGTTTGCAAATAAATATAGCCACCAACCACAAAGCCAACAATTATTAAAACTAAATAAATTAATAATTTTTTAAAGATTTTCATAATAGTTTTTTAAATTTAAAAAGCTAAATATATAAAGATTTAGGATAACTTTTTAAAATCATGCAAATTGTTTATAGAATTGCCTATTTGCCATGCTATTGTTTTAAGGATCTAGGAATTTAGCTTATATTTGTGTATGGACAAATTAGGACAAAAAATAAAAGCAGCGATTTTTGGCCTTGCTATTGGCGATGCCCTAGGTGTACCGGTTGAATTTAAAAGTAGGTCTTACCTTGAAGTTAATCCGGTTACCGATATGATTGGTTACGGAACTTATATGCAAGCTGCCGGAACTTGGTCCGACGACAGTTCGCTTACTTTTTGCCTGATGCAGAGCCTGCTGATGGGCTATAAGCTTAACGAAATTGCAAAGCTTTTTGTCAGGTGGAAAAACGATGCTTATTGGACAGCTCATGATGAGCGTTTTGATATTGGTATTACAACTGCCGATGCATTAAACAAATTCGATAAAACTAAAAATGCAAAAACAAGTGGGAATACCGGTGAAACTTCAAACGGTAACGGCTCCTTGATGCGTATTATGCCGCTTGCGTTTCACACGATAAATATGTCGATAGACGAAAGGTTCCGTATAATTAAAGAAGTTTCGTCAATTACACATGCGCATATCCGCTCGGTTTTAGCCTGTTATTATTATATTGAATTTGCCATTGCTTTAATTAACGATGAAAACAAGTACCAGGCTTACAAAATAGCCAATGCAAAATTTCAGGATATTTTAGGAACAAACGATATTTATAAAAAAGAAAAACCTCACTTTTATCACATTTTATCAGGCGATATTGCTAAATTATCAATAAACGAAATAGAATCATCGGGTTATGTAATACACAGCCTCGAAGCTTCTGTTTGGTGCTTGTTAAATAAAAACACTTACAGGGAAACTGTATTGCAAGCTGTAAATTTAGGTTCAGATACAGATACCACGGCAGCTATTGTTGGTGGTTTGGCAGGCTTGCTTTACGGATATAAAAACATTGCTGATATATGGGTAGATAAGCTTGTCAGGAAAGATGATATTTTAAATTTGTGTATGGCTTTTGCAAAAAGCTTATAAGTTGCCAGTTCAATGAATTTTCGACTTTTAAGGTAATATTTTAATTAAAAACGAAGCAAGTAAAACCAGGCAAAGCCCGTTTAAATAATCCGGCTCAGGCACAGCCTGAGCCGAACGTTCCTTGCTTTTATAACCTTATCTCTAAATACTTTTTGTTGTGGTTTAATGCCGGCAATTGAATTTAAGATTAAAAAACAAGCTTAACTGTTAAAAAAATAAAAAAAAGTAATATTTTTATTGTGATATTAAAAAAAATATTACATTTGCAAACCTTTTACTGCGGATGTGGCGTAATTGGTAGCCGCGCTAGACTTAGGATCTAGTGCCGAGAGGCGTGGGGGTTCGAGTCCCTTCATCCGCACTAACAAAATATTAAAATGAAAAAATAGACCGCCCATTCTAGCGATATTACGCAGTTTAGGGCGGTTTTTAAATTAATGTTTATGGAGATTATTAAAGATCAAATTGACGAGCTAAACGCTAACATTAAAATTCAACTTACAGCAGAGGATTATAACCCTAAAGTTGAAAGCGCACTAAGAGATATTAAGAAAAAAGCCAACATGAAAGGGTTCCGGCCGGGAATGGTTCCTATGGGGCTGATAAAAAAAATGTATGGTCAAAATGTAATTCTCGAAGGAATTTGAATTCATTTTTGATATAGGTATACGACCTGAATTTGAATTGTCATTGAATGAAGATATTGAAATCCCATTCTATAATATTCAACCCGATGATGAATTAATAAACAAATATATTGATTCGCATACCAGCAAGTATGGGACAATGAATAGCATTGATGAGGTAATTGAGGGTGCTTTTATAAAAGGGAATTTTATCCAGCTTAATGCAGATGGAAGCGAAACAGAGAATGGTGTCCTGACAGAAATGGCGTCTGTTTCTGTTGATCATATTAAAGATGAGGGCCTTAAAAAACTATTTATAGGAGCTAAAATTGATGATGATATTATTTCAAGCTTTAAAAATGCTTTTTCAGGCGATGCAGAATTAGCAAAACTTCTTGGGGTTGATAAGGATAATGCCGAGGCTTTATCGTCAGATTATAAATATGTGATTAAAGAAATTACTAAATTTGACAAAGCTGAGGTAAACCAGGAACTTTTTGATAAAGTTTATGGCGAAGGCGAAGTAAAATCAGAGGAAGAGTTCAAAGAAAAAATTATTGCAGAAATAAAACAAAACTCGTTACGAGATAGTGATTATAAATTTTCATTAGATGCCAGGGAAAAACTTATTGCCGATGTTAATATGGCTTTACCTGAAGAGTTTTTGAAAAAATGGTTGCTGATGAAAGATGAGTACAAAAAAGTTAAGGAGGAAGAGTTTGAAAAAGATTTCCCTAAATTTATGACCGATATTAAATGGCAATTAATTACTGCGAAAATTGTAGAAGACAATAAAATTGAAGTAAGCCACGATGAGGTTAAAGATTTAGCAATTCAATATACAGAAATGCAATTTGTTCAATATGGACTACCGGCAGGTTCGTTCCCAAAAGAGCAACTTGAGCAATATGCTACTGAACAATTCCTTAAAAAAGAGGATGAGGTTAGAAGGTTATATGATAAAAAGTACGAAGATAAAGTTGTTGAGCATGTTAAAGGGGCAGTTAAGCTTGATGAAAAAGACATTAGCCTTGAGGGTTTTAATAAAATGTTTGAGAAAGTTCAAGAGCAACCTGCTTAGTGGGTTTTTGCAAAATGTTTTTAGTTTGAATATGCTAATAGACCCGCTTAGCGGATTAGGCATTAATCATTAGGCAATAGTCATTAGGCAATAGTCATTAGGCAATAGTCATTAGGCAATAGTCATTAGTAATTCCCTATGCATGACGCTTGATTTGATTATAGGGGTTCGTAACAAGTAGTTTAAGATTTAAAAATACAAGTTTCAGCCAAAAAACACCAATTTTATCACATAGATACCTTGTTTTATGTATCTTTACAGTGTAAATTTTAGTTTTTAATAATTATAACATTATGATACCAAAAGACGAATTCAAAAAATATGCAACCAAACACATGGGTATTAGCAGTTTAACCTTAGAGCAATACCAGTCGGTTTACGAAAACAACTATATAATGCCCAATATTATTGAAGAACGCCAACTTAATGTAGCTTCAATGGATGTTTTTTCAAGATTAATGATGGACAGGATTATCTTTTTGGGCGTACAAATAAACGATTATGTAGCGAATGTTATACAGGCCCAGTTGCTTTTTTTGGAGTCGACTGACCCTTCAAAAGAAATCCAAATTTATTTTAACACACCGGGCGGTTCGGTATATGCCGGTTTAGGTATTTACGATACAATGCAATATATTAACCCTGAAATTTCAACAATTTGTACAGGGATGGCTGCTTCAATGGGGGCGGTTTTATTGACAGCAGGTGCAAAAGGTAAACGTTCAGCATTAAAACACTCACGTGTTATGATTCATCAACCAATGGGCGGTGCACAAGGTCAAGCATCTGATATTGAGATAACTGCACGTGAAATACAAAAGCTAAAGAAAGAGCTATATGATATTATTGCACATCATTCTGGCCAGACGTACAAGCAGATAGAAAAAAATTCAGACCGTGATTATTGGATGACAGCTGATGAGGCAAAAGAGTACGGTATGATTGATGAAGTTTTGGTGAAAAACAAGAAGTAGGAAATTCAAAATAAAAGGAAAAAGGAAAAAGTGTATTGCATATAAATTTAGTCTTTACACTTTTGTCTTTAAAATAATTGATATGGAAAAATGCTCGTTTTGTGGAAGGACCAAGAAAGAGGTGAACGTTTTAATTGCTGGTGTATCGGGGCATATATGCGATAGTTGTATTGAGCAGGCGCACCAAATTATTGCAGAAGAAACTAAGGAGAAAGAAAGTTTTGACATAAACGATATAAAACTTTTAAAGCCAATTGAAATTAAAGCATTTATTGATCAATATGTTATTGGTCAGGACGATGCAAAAAAAGTGTTAGCTGTAGCCGTTTACAATCACTATAAACGGCTTTCGCAACAAAAACCTGACGATGATGTTGAAATAGAAAAATCGAACATTATTATGGTTGGTGAAACAGGCACTGGAAAAACCCTGTTGGCACGTACTATTGCAAAAATGTTGCATGTACCGTTTACTATTGTCGATGCAACTATTTTAACCGAAGCAGGCTACGTTGGCGAAGATATTGAAACTATTTTGACACGTCTTTTGCAAGTGGCTGATTATGACGTACAAGCAGCCGAAAGAGGCATTGTTTTTATTGATGAAATTGATAAAATTTCCAGAAAAAGCGACAACCCGTCAATTACAAGGGACGTTTCTGGTGAAGGCGTGCAACAAGGGCTTTTAAAACTACTTGAAGGTTCAATTGTGAATGTCCCACCACAAGGGGGCCGAAAACACCCTGACCAAAAATTAATACCTGTAAACACCAAGAACATACTTTTTGTTGCCGGTGGTGCTTTTGATGGGATAGAAAGGAAAATAGGCCAGCGGTTAAATACAAAAATGGTGGGTTATTCTGCCAGTGCTGCTAAAGAAGTTATTGACAGGGACAACCTGTTGCAATATATTGCCCCACAAGATTTAAAATCATTTGGCTTAATACCGGAAATTATAGGCCGTTTACCAGTTTTAACATATTTAAGCCCACTTGATCGCAAGGCACTTCGCAATATTTTAACCGAACCTAAAAATTCTATCACAAAACAGTATAAAAAATTGTTCAAAATGGACAACATCAAACTTAGTTTTGATATAAAAGCACTAGATTATATTGTTGATAAGGCTTTAGAATTTAAACTTGGTGCGCGCGGTTTGCGTTCAATATGCGAAACTATTATGATTGATGCCATGTTTGAGCTGCCCTCAGGTACTGAAAAAAGTTTTAAGCTAACACTTGAATATGCCAAAAAGAAAATCAGTAAAACAAATATGAAAAAACTTAGGGTGGCATAAATTGCCTTATTCATGGCGTAGCTTCGCTACAAATAAAAATAAGCACGCTGATAACACTGATTTAACTGATCCATACAGGTTTTTATTGGCATTGAAACGCGCTGATATTCAGCGAGTTGCACAAAACTTATTTTGCAAAAACCTATTTTTTGTTTTCTTCTCCCTTTTTATATGAAAAAGTTGATTCAATTGAACAAATGTCACAATTTTTATTATTTATTTCTACTTTTACCCTACAAATAATCTAATCCTTACTTTTGCAAACATAATCTGGTCAGGTATTAAAATGCTATTTTAAATAATTAACAGCAGAAACATCTGTATTTTTCATATCTTTGCAATATCCCAATATTATCAATTCAGATTAAGTAAAAAAAAGAGTAATAAAAACAGGCACAAATGTTAGCATTACGAGGCACATACAAAAACGGGTTTATTAAATTAGATAATCCGCTAAATATTGACAAACCTTTGAAGGTCATTATAACTTTTATTGACGAAGAAGTTCAACTTAATTATCAATCGGATGTTAATAAACAGGAAAAGAAAACAATTGATATTAATAAATTTTCATTTTTACAATCAATTGAAGCGAGCAAAGACTTTCAAGATTCGTTTAGTGATAGTTTAATAGATGAAAGGAGATCCGAGTTATGAACATATTTATTGACACTTCATCATTATTAAAACTTTACCATAAAGAAGAAAGAACAAATGAATTGCTAAAATTACTATCAGAAAAAGTTTTGAATAAAACTTTTGATTTAGAAAATTTACCAACAGTATAAAACAAACAAGTAAAAAATAGTAACACAAAATCAGCTACACCAAGCAGTTCTGTTTTCTTCTATTCTCCCTTTTTTTAAGCAAAAAGCGGTTATCCAATTGAGCAAATTTCACCAGAAACTATATTTTGTTGATTTGTTGATACAGTTATATGATTGCAATAATCATTTACCGCAATATATTTCAATTTTTTTCTTACATGTAAGTGTCATGCATTCAGATATATAGATTGTGGCACATAACTAAAGATAAAAATATCTTATTGTATCTTATAGGGGTATTTACATTTTGTTGTGTTATAGAATTGAAAAAGCACAAAAATAAACTTTGATATATCAGTAAATTTAGGATTAAACTTTTTCAAACAAAACAAGTCAAACTAGAGAAAGAATTTAATAAACTAAAATTAAAAGTCATGGAAAAAATTAGAATTAGTTCAATTGTTATTTTATTTGCAGTTTTTACATTTGTTTTTACTTCTTGTGAGAAAGAGGATATTGCCAATACTGCAGATGCAGTTGCTACAACTGAAGATGATGCAGCAGCAGAAGGTATGTTTGATGATGCTTTCGACCAGGCCGAAATGTATGAAAATGGGATTACCAAAAATGCAACATTTGATTATTGTCAACCAACAATTACCATTGATTTCCCTGAAATGATGCCATACCCAAGAGTAGTTACTATTGATTTTGGTACAGAAGGTTGTGAAGGAAAACACGGTGCCATACGGAAAGGTAAAATTATTGTTACTGTAACAGCATTTTTCCTTGAAAGCGGGTCAAAAAGAATTGTTACTTTCGATGGATATTCAGTAAATGATTTTCAAATTGAAGGTACAAAAACAGTTACCAATATGGGTAAAAATGAATCCGGTAACTGGGTAAGGAAAATTGAAATTGATGGTAAAGTTACAAAACCTGATGGAACTGAAATTACTAGAGTTGCAACACGTAGCCGTGAATGGGTAGAAGGTGCGGACACACCACTTTTCTTTTGGGACGATGTATTTTCAATAACAGGAAATGCCACTGGTGTAAACAGAAAAGGTGTTGCATATACAGCTGACATAACAACCGCCTTGATAAAAGCAAGGAATTGCCGATGGATACAAGAAGGTGTTATTACAATAGTTTCAGGAGAAAACACGGTGGTAATAGATTATGGTGATGGAACTTGCGATAATGTTGCAACTGCTACAATAAATGGAGAAGAAAAAGAAATAAAATTCAAGTGGTAAAAGCTTAGTTCAATAAAAAAAGGCTGTCAAATCTGACAGCCTTTTTTTTTTTACATTATCCTAAAAAGTGTGTAAAGTCGATTTTTGAAATCGGCTTTTTTAGTTTGATTGTTTTTCGAGCAACATATCGCTATACGAAACCGGGATAAGGTTTTCTTTTGAAATATTGAAAAGGTTTAAATAAAACTTACACTGTTGCAATAAAGCCGATTTATCTCCGCTATCTTTTCCTATTGCTTCAATTTCAATAAATTTACCCAGACCTTTTACCTTATCTAAATGAAATTTGACATTATCGATAAAATAAATTTCACGTTCTTTATCAATTGTAATTAATTTGCCTAATGCTTTAGATAACAGGTCTTTAAGAAGGCTGTTTTTTGAAGTTTTGTATAGCAGGATATCACTTTCCTTTGGATCGTCTTTATCTTCGCGGTTATAATGTATAAGGGCATTTTCTATGTTGCCTTCCCTAAGTTTTAAACGACCCGAATTTACTTTAAAGTATGAATCAATTTGATGGTCTACACCTTTAAATTCAGCATTTCCCGATAAAAGTATTTTCTTGACCATTTCGTGGTCGTCGCATCTGGCTTTAATTTCAATATTTGTACGTTTCATGCTTTTGTTTTTTAGTTTATCTAAATAAACTCTGCATGCATAGAAAATATTGTTAATGGAAAAAATATTGTCAATCAATTTTTTTTGCTAAGTACCCAAGCAAAATTAATTGTATAATTCTAATTTGATATTTGAAAGAATATCAATTCCTTATACTACTCAGGGTTTACATATAAAAAAGCACAGGTGCTTAATTTGTAGGTTGGGATTTTTTTTTGAGATTATATCTCACCATTTTCAATTCTGGTAACAATATCTTCAATCATCTTATCATCGCCTTTTGGGTCGTATTCTAATTTTAAGTTTGAACCAAATAAACGTGCAATCGATTGCCAGAAAAAAGCATTTATCGAACCTTTTAACTCTTTTACTACTTCGTATGTGGTATAACCTGTTTCCCTGTCGATAAGTTTTATGAGTATACGCCCTTGCGAGTATGTAAATTTCCTTAATGTACCTTCAAATTCCTTTTTTAGTTCCTTTTCTTTTCTTTTAATAAATATTTTCTTTTCTTTTTTCGTTGTATAATTATCTAAATGTAAATGGATATCGTTTAGTTGTTCGCTGACAATAACTGAATAGGGGTATACTTTTTTTACGTAACGCACTAACCTCGAATATCTTTTTTTTTGTCTTCGCGATTTAAATTTATATGGTGGGCGTACAATAATAGATTTTAAATTTACATGTATGATGGTGTCGCCGTCCTCAACTTTAGCCTGTACAATATAGCCGTGGATGTTCCCTTTATTTTTAATACTATCGATATGGATTATTTCCTGGCTACGAAGTATTATTGAAAAGGAAATTAGTATAAATAATATGAAGGTTTTTTTGTACATGTTTTAAACTAAGCACTAAGTGCTATTTAATGTTCTTACGCACTGGTGCAAATATCTTACAATATGCAAGTTGCGTAAAAGTAAATATACAATTAAATTTGTTTGGGTAAATTTAACGGATTCGCACAGATTTTTATTTGTTTTGAAACATAATGATACTCCACGAATTCCGTAAATCTTTGTATATTAGCAAAATTTGTAAGTGCATTAAATATGCAAAGCATACATCCGTTCGACCACTCAAGCGGTCGAACGGATATGTTCCGCAAGAAAAATATGTCACTTGTTATAATTCATTTGTATAAAATACATTTTATACAAATGGTACAAACATTTAATAGTCCATTTATTAATATTACCCATAACTTTAAAGCCTGTTTTTTCTCCAATTTGAATCGGTTACGTTTTTATTTTCTGATTTTTGATTATTGGGGTTTAAAACATTGGCCATAATAATTGCGGCAATAGTTTCGTCTTTATTATCGATGTCTATATTTTGGGGATTAAAGTAATTTTGCACAAAATGCGTGTTGTAATCACCTGATGTAAATGCATCTGTTTCCATTACAAATTTACCAAACGATAGGGTTGTTTCGATTCCAATAATTTTGTATTCATCAATAGCTCTTTTCATCCTTTCAATTGCTTCTTGCCTATCTTGCCCATAGGTTATAAGTTTTGCAATCATGGGGTCGTAATAAATAGGGATTTCCATTCCTTCATCATAAGCATCGTCAACCCTAACACCATTGCCTTGCGGACGTTTGTAAAGTTTTAATTTTCCAATATCAGGTAAAAAGTTATTTTTTGGGTCTTCGGCATAAACCCTTAATTCTATTGAGTGCCCTTTAATTTCAATATCATTTTGAGTAAAAGATAGCTTTTCGCCCTTTGCTATTTTTATTTGCTCTTTAACAAGGTCAAGCCCTGTAATAAATTCAGTAACTGGGTGCTCTACTTGCAACCTTGTGTTCATTTCCAAGAAATAGAAATTCCCGTTATCAAATAAAAACTCTACTGTACCAGCACCTACATAATTACAAGCCCTGGCCACATTTATAGCACTTTGCCCCATTTTCCCCCTTAGTTCAGGGGTTAAAATCGCAGAGGGGGCTTCTTCAATAACTTTTTGGTGCCTTCGTTGAACAGAGCATTCCCTTTCGAACAAATAAACGATGTTGCCATGCGTATCTGCCAAAATTTGAATTTCGATATGGCGAGGTGAGCTTACATATTTCTCGATAAAAACAGCCCCATTCCCAAAGGCTGAAGTTGCCTCATTTACAGCCAGTTGCATTTGTTCTTCAAATTCTTTTTCTTCTGTAACTATCCTCATCCCTTTTCCACCTCCACCTGCCGATGCCTTAATTAATATAGGGTATGTAATTTCGCGGGCAATGTTTTTTGCTTCACTAATATCGGTCATAGCCTTATCTGTTCCCGGAACCATTGGGATATTATAGTTTTTTACGGCGGCTTTGGCCGATAATTTATCGCCCATTATTTTAATTGCATGTGGCAAGGGGCCAATAAAAACAATACCTGCTTTATTAACTTTTTCGGCAAATCCGGCATTTTCTGATAAAAAACCATAGCCGGGGTGAATTGCATCAACTTTAAGTTGTTTGCAAACTTCAATAATCTTATCGACTAAAAGGTATGATTGGTTTGACGGTGGCGGGCCAATTAAAACTGCTTCATCTGCATATTGTACATGCAAAGCATTCCTGTCGGCCTCAGAATAAACTGCTACGGTTTTTATCCCCATTTCTTTTGCCGATCGCATTACCCTTATGGCAATTTCACCCCTGTTTGCTATTAGTATTTTTTTCATATTCTTTTAATATAATACTTTGTTATATTTTTGCCGCAAATGCACGAATAAAAAGGTAACGGACTAATAATCAGCAATATATGCAATCACCTAGTGGTATCCTAATCTGCTGATTATCAGTCCATTTCAAAAATGCACCGAACTATTGTTAATAAGGTCCCATACCTATTTTATTTTGTGATTTTTGTTATCATCGATGTACTTTCCAGTTTGCCTTTTTTATTATAATTTTCTGATTTTACTACACCTACACCTTTTGCAAACCACTGAGTTGCAGAGGCCTTTATTTTAAAAAGCATTTTCATTTCCATATCGTACGATATTTTTACACAGTCGAAGGTGCCGGCAGGGGTTGTTACTTTTTCAAAACCATCAACTTTCCTATTTTTAATAACTACGGTTATGGTCAACACTTTAATACCCGAGTTTAAAATAGTTGCGCTAACACGTCCATCATTCAGGCTTTGCCCCTTGCTCACATTTGCAGGTATGGTCATATTATCCGCATCAACCTCTATTTGCATAGCTTGATATGCGCTCATAGTTTCCTGGTTCAAATAACTGTCCATGTTTATGTAAAATTCACCATTTTCGCAACGTACCGAAAATTCTTGCGTAATAACAGAGTCGGCATCTTTTGCCTCTATCTTGTTTTCGATTTTTACCTCGGTAACACCATTGCTTTTTGAATAATCTAATACCTTTTGGTACGTTTTACTGGTTTCCTTATTTTTTTTGTCGTAATTTGTTGTTTCTACAATAGTGCCTTTTTCAAAAGGAAAATAAAAATCACAATCTTGTGCTTTTACATTATTTGTGAAAATAACACCCGAAATTAAGATACCAAATATCAATAATAATTTTTTCATTTTATTAAATTTTAGTTTTACAATTTTATTTAAAGCTCAAAAATATTAAATTTATCGTTTTTATTGCAAGTATTTTGTCCAATATACAATATTTTTGTTCAAAAGGCAGCTAATTGTGCAACAGAATCAGGGCAATCGAGTTTAAAAAAACGAACATCGTTTTGGTACAATCCGTGGCACAGATAAGTTTAAAATTTGTAAATGTAATCAATAAAATACAGTTTTCCATAACAAAATAACCGTGCTACGGGTTTTTCAGAATAGGGTTTACGATAAATAGTAAGCAAAAAGTTTAAACCTGATTGCCCTGGCATCAGAATTGATTTTTTGTTGATGAATTAATTAAAGTAATTAGATGGGTAATGATTTAAGGGATAAAATTGCGTTTAGTTTAATTCCGGGTATCGGTAATGCAAATTCAAAAAAGCTTATTGCACACTTTGGTAACATTAAAAATGTATTTGGGGCAAGTAAAAACGAATTGTTAAAAGTGCCCGGTATTGGCCCGCAATTAGCAAATGAAATTTTAGATAAAAGTGTTTTTGATTATGCTGACGAAGAAGTTGGTTTTGTGGAAAAAAACAAAATTGATGTATATTTTTTATTAGACAAAAATTATCCTGAACGATTAAAACATTGTGAAGATTCGCCTGTAATTTTATATTTTAAAGGTACTTGCGATTTAAATAGGCAAAAGGTATTAAGCATTGTTGGTACACGAAATGCTACACAGTATGGCAAAGACCGTTGTAACGAGTTGGTTAAAGGACTTTCCAGTAACGGGCATAACCCTTTGATAGTTAGTGGGTTGGCTTATGGTGTGGATGTTTGTGCGCACAAAGCGGCTATTAAAAACGGTTTATCGACCATTGGGGTTTTAGGGCATGGTTTGCAAATGATGTACCCAGCATCGCATAGGCAGGCGGCACGTGATATTATTAACAGCGGAGGGGGGTTATTGACAGAGTTTTCGAGCAAATCGAAATTAGACCCTTCAAATTTTGTGAAACGAAACCGTATTATTGCCGGAATGGCCGATGCTACAATTGTTGTTGAATCGGGGCAAAAGGGTGGCTCGTTAATTACGGCTGATATTGCCAATTCTTATAATCGCGATGTTTTTGCATTTCCCGGAAGGGTCAACGACAAACAATCAATTGGTTGTAACCGGCTTATAAAAACCAACAGGGCGGCATTAATTGAAAATGTTAGCGATTTAGAGTATATTTTGGGATGGGAAAAAGAAAGCGATAAAAAAATTATACAGAAACAATTATTTGTTGAGCTAAACCCCGATGAACAAATTGTTTTGGATGTGTTGAAATCGGCAGAGGCATTAAGCGTTGATGTTATATGTTTAAAGTCGAATTTTCCAATGAGCAAAGTTTCTTCAATATTGCTAAAATTGGAATTTTCGGGCATGGTAAAAAGTATGCCGGGGAAAATTTATGGTTTGGGGTGATTATACTTTAAATTATTGGATGGTTTAATTGCCAAATTGTTAATTATGGCGATATTTAATTCCAAATAGCTTTGCAAAAGCCAGTATTTAAACTGTTTTTGATATAGCGGTTAGGTGTTTTTATTAACTTCTAATTGCTGGTATGCTAGTGTTATGTCAAATAATACTAGAAGGCCTGAATTAATTAGTGTTCTGCAATTAGCTATTTAACAGGCAATTAACAAATGTAGACCTACTAGTGTCAAGTCAAGTATGAGGTTTAGGGTAAGCCGCGGTTATTTTTGGAATTTTGAGAAACTAAAAAAAGTAAACATAGCCATAGCTACGTGAGTCTTTTTACCCCTGGGTTTATGCCAAAATCATCAAACTTTTTTATATCAAAGCCAAAAACATCTACATATTCCATGTAGTATTTACCAAAACCCAAATTTATGTACGGGCGTATGTTTGTTTTAGTAAAATAATATTTAATATTTGTTGAATAGGCATAAATTTTATGCTTATTGCTTATATTTGAATTAACAAGATAGTGGGAGTAAGCTATATCGACATCAATTTGTTGTTTAAAAGTATAACCAAGGCCTATTTCACCTGCCAAACTATAATTTGTTAATCCGTTAAAGTCTTTTATTGGATATGAAAATGTTCCGCCTAAGCCTGCATTTATTTGTGCCTTTGCAGAAAATAAGGTAATAATAAATAAAATGCTCAAAATAGTTTTTGTGTTCATTTGTTTAAATTTAAGTTAAAATTTATAATTGTAACTTACCGACGGAAAAAAGGAAAATAAGCTACGTTGGTATAATTGTAAAGGTCCCGGGATACTACCTGTTTCATAACCATTCCCTACATTTTTAACATATATTTCATATTCGCGGTTATAATAATAGTAATAAGGATTTTTGCGGTTATAAACATTAAAAACGCTAATATTCCAGGTTCTTTCACCTTTCTTTAATTTTTTATGAAAATTTATTGCAAAATCCAACCGGTGATAATTATTCATCCGGAAAGAATTTTTTTCGTGGTAAATATAAACTTCTTTATCTTCGGTATAATATTTTTCGGTTGCAAGTGTTACAGGATAGCCTGTACCATATGTCCACGTAGAAGATAATGTAAGCCTATCGCTTATTTTATAATTTATTGCAGCACCAATATCAAATAAACGGTCGTATTTAAATGGATAAGGATTGCCATTGTTTACACTTAAAAATGTTCTTTCGGCTTTTGATAAAGTAATGCCCACCCAACCAGTCAATTTACCAATAGGCTTATTTACAAGAAGTTCTATGCCATATGATTTGCCTTTGCCATTTTTTTCAATAATATCTTCCCAATTATCGAGGTAGGCATTAAACGATTTGCCTGGGGTAAATGTTATTAAATTATCCAGTGTTTTGTAGTACGATTCAATGCTTATTTCTAACTGGTTATTAAAAAAAACAGAAACAAAACTTGCTGTATGTTGACTTGACAATTCAGGGGGGGCTTGTTCCGTTGTGGGCATCCAAAAATCAGAAGGCATACCTGTACCCGAATATGTTAGTAAATGTACGTATTGGTTCATTATTGAATATGAATATTTTATCGAAAAATTTTTATTAAGGATAATGTTAAACAAAAGCCTGGGTTCAATCAAATAATAGCTTTTGTGCTGTAAATAATATGTTGATAACCTTAAACCTAAGTTTGTGTTAAAATATTTAAACTTTGTTTCACTTTCAATATATATCGCATTTTCTAATGATTTAATGCGTGAACTATAACTACTGTCAATATCTGCTAAATTTGTTTCGGTTATTTCAATTTTTTTATCATTGGGTATAAATGTGTGGTAAATGCTTTGCCCACCAAACCGAAAATTTAGTTTGTGCACAGGGAACCAAGAATAATCGGCCTTAATTGAAAGGTCATTTATTCCGCTTGTCATCTTATCGTTAACATAAAGGTTTTCTTCAAGGTATAAATTTTCTTCACCGTTTTTGTACGAATATTCAAAGTTATTATGGTAACTGTAATAAGTATTGTATAAGGTAATATTACCAAATAATTTATTGCTGTAAATGTGGTTCCAACGGAAAGCACCTAATAAATTTCCCCATTTTACCGTTTTTTTATCCTTTTGCTCTAATCCATTTTCATTTACTTTGTTTTTGATGCTAATTATATCGTCGCCCATATAAAAACTGAAGAATAACTTGTCCTTTTCAGATAGTTTTTGATTTATTTTTACATTGATATCATAAAAATTATATGATAAGCTTTCGCCAAACAATTTGAATACCGGCAATATGTTTTTCCGTAAAGCAATTAAATACGATGATTTATCTTTGGCAATTGGCCCTTCAAGTGTAAGTTTTGACGATAACAGGCCAAGGGTAAAACTGCCCCCCATTTTTTGTTTGCTGCCATCTTTCATCCTTATATCCAAAACCGATGATAAACGGCTCCCATATCTTGCCGGGAAACCGCCTTTTATTAGTTTGACATCGTTAATGGCATCGGGGTTAAAAATAGAATAAAACCCACCAAAATGCGACACATAATACAATGGTACATCATCTAACAATATTAGGTTTTGATCAGGGCTGCCACCCCTGACATACAAATTGTTGCTGCCCTCGCCACCTGATTGTACTCCGGGCATTAATTGCAAAGCTTTTATAATATCTGCTTCGCCAAATAAATTAGGTAATTCATTAACTTTTTGCATATTTATTTTAAGTACGCCGGTTTCGTTGCGTTGCACAATATTACTGTATTTACTTGCTGTAATATTTACTTCGCCAATTTCAATGCCTTTTACTAAAAAAAAATTATGGGATTGCTGTAATATTTACTTCGCCAATTTCAATGCCTTTTACTAAAAAAAAATTATGGGAAATTTGTTTTTTTGTGGCAATTTTTACCAATTGGGGGCTGTACCCAATAAATGAAACTAGCAGTTCAATGCTGTCTTTTATTGGTAAGCTTATGCTGTAAAAGCCAAACTCGTTGCTTATTGTGCCATGTTTAGTGGTATTTTCAAAAATAGTGGCACCAATTAAAGCCTCGCCTGTATTTTTATCGTAAACAGTGCCGCTAATGCTTGTTTTTGTTTGCCCACTAAGCGAGTAGGATATATAAAACAGCATTAAAACAATAATTGTTTTGGGTTTTGGTTTGCTAATAATTTGCATTAAGGTATTTGGTTGTAATTTGTTTAATTATAAAGTCGCACCCCGACTATTCAAGCAATAATTCTGACATTATAGTCAAATCTAATTATCTTAAAAGTCTATCCCTTCAATATACATTTCAACAACATCTTCATTAAATCCGGCAAAAACACCATAGCCGTTTTCAATATTGCTGTATGCGTTTATTGGTTCGGCCATACCAAAAATAATATCCTCTTGTTGCTTGTATAAGTGTTGCAATAATGTTGTATGATATTTATAATACTCTTCTGTTACCGAACGTAAATATATTTGTAAAGTATAATCTCCCATATGAATAGCCCCATCATCCCATATGGGTGCGTTGTGAAAAATGTCCAGTCTTATGGTTTTCCCATTTATTTTTTTATCATTAAATGGAAGGTAAAAAGGTTTTTTTAATCCTACCGAAAGTAAAGTAGGGTAGTAAGCCTCATTGGTAATTATATTTTCATAAGTATAAATTCTTTCAAATTGTTTTGCTTCCTTAATTTTAAGACCAATTTCATAATAATTAGTTG
>NBLH01000047.1 GCA_002084525.1 Bacteroidetes bacterium 4572_117
ACAACCCAATACCTTTTATGCTTTTTGCAAAATTATCCGCTAAGCGGCTTTTTGGACTAAGTTCATAAATGCTTAAATTACAACGTTGAAGATACGAAATAAATTATTTATTTACTTTTTTATATAAGCAACACTCGTTAAATTTTAGATTTTAGATTCTGAGCTCACAAAAACGATCTATCTGTAAAAATTTGCTACTATTTTCAGTTCTTCCTGTGAGTTGGCAAAACATACTTTTGATACAATTGTATTTTCTGTCATCTTATTTTCCTTTTAAGAACTTTTTTATTTCTTTATCAAAATCACTTTCAAAAAGCCTATTTTGAATTGGTTTATATTTTTCATATTCGCTTTCGGCAAACTCTTTGGCAATTTTTGCAGTTACTTGTCCTGAATTGTGCAAAATATCTTCTTCGTTAAACTGTAAAAAAGCATCTAATTTTTTCACCCAATCTTTCATTGTCATTGCAATACCTTTTTCTGCCTGATGTTCGGCATAATCAAGGTACATTGTTACAATACGGTTTAATGGTTTCAGTTCTTTTTCCGACAAGTAATTTTTAGCAATTGAAACATCTGATTTTCGTATTTTACCAGTTGGAGAATTTTTCCAAGTAGTTAAGCCCATTTTTTGTTTTTGATGGTCGGCTCTGTCAATAATAATTTCGGCTGCTGTTTGCTTAGTAATTGCCCAGTGTAATTTATTTTGGACTGTTGCAAAAAACTCTTTTGTTGTTTCTGAATTGTATTCATAATCAATGCTACACTCAGAATAAATATCGGTAATTTGTTGATACAATCGTCTTTCGCTACTGCGAATATCCCGAATTTTTTCGAGTTGCTCTTTAAAATAATCTTGACCAAAAATAGGCTGCGGGTTTTTCAAGCGTTCCACATCCATTGTATAACCTTTAATTATAAACTCTTTTAAAACAGCGGTTGCCCATATTCTAAATTGGGTTGCCCGTTTTGAGTTTACCCGATAACCAACTGCTATAATTGCATCGAGATTGTAAAATTTTGTTGGTTTACTTTGTGTTTTTTCAGCAATAGCACCGTGTTGAGTGGTTAGTTCCAAAATGGAACATACCACTTTTTCATCTAATTCTCCACTTTCAAAAATATTTTTAAGATGCTTTGTTACGGCAGGTCTTTGAACATCAAAAAGTTCTGCTATCTTTTTTTGAGGCATCCAAATAGTTTCGTTTTGCAAAAGTACATCAACTTTTACATCGCCATTAGCTGTTTTGTAAAGTAAAAACTCGGTATTTGGTGTATATTTTGATAAATCCATCTTATTTTTTTGTATTTTTTTCTTTGATTGAGACGCATTGCTGTGCGTTTTTACTTTCTCGGCTTTTATTTTTTCTAATAGCACGCTTGCAGGCCTCTATTTCTGCTTTGCTCAGTAACCGTCCCTCAGGCTTTTTTTATTATGTTTTGGCGTAGGGCTTTCGCTTTTTCAAGGCTTTCTGTTCCGGATTTTGATTTTTATTCTGTGTCATATTTCGTTCTTTTCAGTAGAGCATTAGCAAAATAATAGCAATTTTACAATTGAAGCGAAAGTCGACAGTAGTTAGCAGCTCTGCAAAACCTACCTACTGAAGACCGTGGACTGCCAACTTTTGCATATCTTAAAATAAAATTCAAAAAATGAGATGTTATAGAAAAACTCTAATTAGATACTGTATCTAAAGTCAGGCATTAGCAAAAATAGTGAAGGCTTCGTTTTGTTAATTAATGATTCTCACTTTATTATAAAGCTCGTATTTTTGCAAACTGACCGAAGCCTTCACTTTATGGACAGGCTAATTATTGCTTATATTTTTCAGGCATATCAGGTAAACCATCACCATCGGTATCCTTAAAACTATTAAGATATTCGACCAATGCTATCCAGGTTTTGCCTTCCTGTATCCCTTTTTTATTTTTATCAAAATCAATTATTTGTTTGCCCATATCGGTAATTTCCTGGCCTTTTGCATTTTTGGGCGTAACTTTTACAAGCCCCATTGTTATTTTTTTTATCCGCCCAATAAAGCTAAGTATGTATGTACTGGCAGCAAGGCTATATAGTTTTTCGTTTTTTTTCGAGATATCAATTTCTTTTCCATCAATATATACTTTTTTTACTTTTTTCAAAAAACCGCCATCTATATCGGCATCAATTTTTACACCTGAATAGTGTAGGTAGCTATCTGTACCTACACCACCCTGTGTTTTTACTATAACCTCCATAAGCCCTTTAATTTCTTTGCCGGTTAAATAAAGCTTTGCCAGTGGGTAACCCGGTATATCGTCGTAACCGCTACCAAGTGGCGAAACCCTAAATATATCGGCAGGTGTAATTTCACCTTTTAGTATGCTTTCCCTAATAGGCCCAGATGCTTCAATAGCAAAATCAATTTTATCGGTATGTTTATCAATGTAAAATTTAATTGCATCGGTTACAAATTGGCCTACTTTGCCTGGTTTTTTTGTAATATACGAGTTTCGGTTTACATTAAAATTACTTTCGGCAATTGGCTTTGAAAAAGACAGGCCTAATGGGCCGAAAAACTTATTGCTTACAAGCTCTTTGTAATCATTAATTAACTTATTTACTTCGGCATCGCCCATAATTTTATCGTTAACAGGGATAAGCGAAAACTTGAAGTTTTTCACTTTCTTATTTTCAACATCTAGTTCTAATCTCCCAAGCTTACGTGCATATGAACCTGTTTGAACAATAATTGTATTATTTACATTAATTGCTTTTTCAGTTTTAACATGTGTGTGGCCACTAATAATTACATCCAAATTTTTAATTTTTTTGGCCATTTTTATATCTTCACCTTTATATCCCCCTTTTTTTTCATCAGGATAAAAGCCACTATGTGATATACATATTACCAAATCAACTTTATCTTCTTTTTTTAATTTATTAGTAAGCTTTTTAACCGTTTTAATCTGTTTTGCAAAAGTTACAGGTTTTGCAGTTGGGGCAACTTCATCTGCATCTTCACCCATAATTCCTATTATCCCAATCTTCAAACCGTTTTTTTCAATAATTGTATATTTTTTGATGATATTTTCCTTAAATAATTTTTCAAGCTCATCATCAGCTTTTGATGTTTCGCTAAAAATAAAGTTAGACGAAACAATTTCAGGCATTTTACCGGTTTTAATGCTTGAACGGATAATTTTTGCCAAAGCACCAGGGCCATAATCAAATTCGTGGTTACCAAGGGTTATTGCATCATAGCCCATTTTTTTCATTAAGGGTATTTGAAAACCAGTTTCTTGTTCGCCCGCATGAAAAATTGAACCCATTAAAAAATCACCGGCATCAAAAATTAAAGTTGAATTTGGAAGTTTTGCTTTCTCTTGTTTCAACAAGGTTGCAAGCCGTGCAAAACCACCAACTGTTTTGTCGTTGTTTATGCTCATTGGTGTGTACGCAAGCTCGGGGCCAAAGCCGGTTAACATTGAGTGCATATCGTTTGTATGCAGTATTACAAGTTTCTGGGAAACAGATAGTTGGGCGATTATTGCAATTGCAATAGTTGCTAATGTTTTGATAAGTTTCATTTTCATAATTTTATATTTATCGATTAGTAAAGTTTTAGCTTATTTCCTGACTATAATTTTATGTTTCTTAACTTTTTTGTCGGGATAAAACAGTAACATACAGTTTTCTTTATCCCATTTTAACACCCCTTTGGTATGATATACTTCAAAACCACCTTTATAATGATAATCGGGTAAAAAAACTTCGGTTGGCCCGTTTAAGGATGTGTCATTATTAAATTTTAACACAAACTCTTTTTCTTTGTAATTAAAATGATAATGCAGCGGTGTGCCCGAAATTTTATAAGGATATGGCCTGACAACTGCATCAAGGGCACGACCGCCAGAATTAATATCCGTTTTATCAGTTTGTTGGTCAACACTAAAAATTGACAAATCTTCATCATTCCACAAATCGCCCCTTGCATTTGTATTATCAGATGTATAATTCCAAAGGGTATAATTTAATAAATTTGCTTCAATAGCATTAAACGAGCGGTCGATGGCAGCTGTTTGCTCAGAGAAATCCCCGTTTTTGTAGGCTTTTTTCTCAGACATATCGAAAGGTATGCCAAATTCGCCTATCAAAGTGGGGCAATTGCCCAGGTGTTTTCGTGTATCCTCCTTTTTGGCAGCCAATTGTTTTTCAAATGCTTTACGGACATTTTTCTTTGATAGGATTAATTCACCCGTACTAATATCCAAGCTAACAAAAGAATAATACGATTTGGTAACCAACGTTAGAAAATCGTACCAATGTACAGCATCAACATACTTAAAACCATCATTTTTTAAATCGGGCAAAACAGATGAAGTAGCTGACTCAACAAATACAACCAACTCATTGTCAATCTTTTGTATTGCTTGGGCATACTTTTGCACAAAGGGTTTAAAGTAGTTTTCCGCAAAATTTATTTTTTTGCCTTTATGTATTGTAAAATAATCTTTTTTAACAACAAATGGCTTCCCGGTTTCATCAATATCCCATACCCCATGTTGTTTCCAGATGGGATTAAAACCTGCCAGCCAAACACTTCTATTTTTAGGGTTTACAGTTGTTTCTTTGGTTTTTTTTGCACCTGTTAAGCCAACTTCGTAAAAAGGCACTTTTTGTGTAATACCGTAAGCAAGAGCCATTGCCTGCAAGGGGCTTACCGTTTCGCCAAGTGTGTAAAAACCTGTTTTTTCAAGATTTTTATGGCCAATAAAGCCAACTGATGGTTCGTTTTTGGTATCATATCCAATAACATTTGGTAAATTCTTAAGCTTGGTGGCTAATTTTGCGATTGCATTTATGTAATGATTTTGCAGAAAGTCTTGTACAGGAATTGAATCGTTAACAAAAACTTCGGGCGCCAAATTGTTACCGGCAAAAAACAAACTAAACATTGTTGCAGCTGCGAACTTTGAATAATTTGTACCCCAAACCATTTTTGGGAATGGGTCGCCGTGGGTATTATGCACAATAGCCGCACCGGTTTCTTTAAACTTTGAAACATCAAGGCCAACTATATCTAATGTCCATTTTGGTGCTCCATCACCACCTGAGAACCTGCTCCAAACATCTTGATGGGGGTCGATAAAAACATTTATATTGTATTCATTGGCCTTTTTTATTATTTGATAAACATATTCGATATATTGTTCATCGTAAATTCCTGGGCCTTCGTGCTCAATAGCTTCCCAGGTAACCAAAAAGCGCAAAAAATGAAAGCCCCAAGCCTTAAGCCTTTTAAAATGTTCATCAGCTTCTTCAATTGGGAAAGGCCGCCCCACAAAAGAAACAGTTTTTGCAGCATCAAAAAAGTTTTCTCGTTTGTATGAAGGCATATCAATAGGCACTTTTGTGCTTCCACCAAGGTTTATGCCACGCAAAATCATTACCCGCCCGGTTTGGTCTTTAAACCATTCACCGTCTACTATAATTTTTTTTAGGCTATCGTTTTGCAATTTTGATATTGTTGCTCCCTGAATTTCAGAATTATCTGTTTTTATCAATGAAGATTCATTAAAATCCGGAAAAGCATTATCATTAAAAAGCCAGAAGGATAAAATTATTATTGCTAAAATCAAAACAGCTAAAAGGCTTAATAAAATCTTTTTCACCATCTATTTATTTTTTAAAATTTTTATTTGTCAAATGTATAATGATAGTTCGCCAAATATCTGTAATATCCTAAATGTCAAAAACTTACAAGGATGCCCTGCTGTCGCAAAGTACTTACTATTAATGACTTACCCTTAAATTGGGGTTTAACTTATAAACTCCCCGATCAATACGTTTAAAAAGTTTTTTATTGTACATAAAATTTCTGTCAATTTCGTTATTGGCAAGAATTGAATTTACATAAGATCTTTTTCGGCGATATTCTGGTAATATGCTATTTGGGAGTTTTTCAATAAATTTAAGGAAATCATCAATTTTTAAACCATATCCATAATCGGCTTGCATAATGTTGTTTATTGCCTTATTTACGTCAAAATCAGGCTGCTTAGGCATGCGGTACATTTTTTCATACTCTTTTTGCATCCTAATCGTCTCATTTAATCTTTCTATTTCTTCTTTTTTATTCCTAATTATGATATGTTCCTGAACCGATAATAAATAATGCAACAGGAAATATTCCATTGATTGGTTATTTATTTTCCTTAACTTATTTTCAAGCTCGCAGTTTATGTTTTGTGTTTTTAATTTGTTATAGAATTTTTCAAGCCCCGCGATGCTTAAACCCTGATTGTTTTCTTTTGATATAATATTTGTATAGGTAGAATTAATGGCTATTTGTAAAGGTATCAATCCATTGGCATTGCTTAATTTGATATTTGCTTGGTTATTTATGTAAAAATCAAAAATTTCTTCTGAGTTATAATACACGGCAAGCATCAAGCCCGTCATTAGTTCTTCGTTGCTCCTAAAATCAACACCATATTCTTTAATAATACTTGCAAGTTCTTGTTTTCGGTTAAGGCGGCAATTTTTTGCGAGTATTTTTTGTTTCGCTTTTAAGGTACTGATAAAACTAACTGCCCTAATAAATTTCAATTCTGCAAGATTATTTATAACCTCAAAATTTCGCCTTGCTACCGCATATTTAAACAAATCTTTTCGTTGGCGTTTAACTTCCTGCTCGGTTTTACTTTTGTCTAATGCAATTTCTTTAAGTTTTTCAAATTCTTCGTCACTTATATATTTTACACCGGCAATTTTATCCCTAATCTGCTGCGCTTGCTCTATTTTTCCCTGCTTTTCTAATTTATCGGCTTCTTCAAGCCATTCCTGCTCATCCGATTTTTGTGTTTGGATATTAAGCCCCGTATTGATTTCTTTTAATTTAAGAAGTTCAAAAATCCGGTGATTTTTATTACTTTCAATAATATGCAAATTTTGGACCGAGCGGGTAAATGCAACATATAAAGAATTGATGAAAAATTTATAAACCTCAAGATCTTTATCCTCCTTATTCCTTGCCCTTGCATATTTAATTTCGTCGTCAAGAATATCAGAAGTAACACCTCTTGTTATTTCAAAAAACTCTTTTTCGTAATCAGAAATAAAGTTAAGCAATATAATATTTTCATATTCAAGGCCCTTTGCTTCTTGAATTGAAAATATTAAAGGTGTTTTAAATGCACGTTGTGCAAGCTTTTTATCTTTGTTGTTCATAACAAGCACGGCAAATTTTGTTGATGCTTGCGTTTTTGAGTTTAACTGTTTCTTCAATTTATTGTTATCCTGATAAAGAAAAACACTGCCTTTTTTTTCAGAAACAGAGTCTATAAGGTATGTGCTTTCTTTGTCGATAGAACCAAAACGTGTGTTTTTAATTTTCAGCAAAGTGTTTGAAAGCCCTGTTACTTGCTGCGAATTTCGGTAATTGGTTTTTAATATCCTGGTAAAGCTAAAATTGAATTGACTTTTATAAAACAGGGTTTTAATTTTTGACCATGAAAAAAAATTGGGATGGACTATTTGGTTTGAATCGCCACTTAAAATAAATTTATTGTATGTTTTTAGTGAGTTTATTATCAGTTTTAATTGAACCAACGTAATATCCTGAACTTCATCGACCACTACAAAATCATATCTTTTTTCAACTAGTTTCAAATACTCAAACGAAAGCATGTTGATGTCGTACCAAGGGCTTTGTTCAAGAAATTTCAAATACTTCTCAAAAATATCATACACTCCATCTCTTTGGTTTTTTGTAAAAATTGATTGTTTTACACCAAGTTTTAAATATTCAGCCCGCAGCAAGTATTTCGATTCAGTAACCGAACCGGTTAGTACACCTTTAAATTCTTCAAAAAGGCGATACGGCTCTGAAAACTTACTGGTATGGATGTGTTTTATAAACCATTGTTCAAAATTACGATATTGTAATTCGCTGCCTTTTGGTATTCTAATGCTTGCAATATATTCGTTAAATGATAGAAAATCAATTTCTTGTTTTGGGTTTTCGTAATTATTTGAATAGTATATGTTTTGTGCATTTTCTACTAAATACGACGATAACGAAATATATGCTACATTGCCATGTAGTTTTTTTAATTTTTCGAGCGTAAGGATGGTTTTCCCACTACCTGCCGAACCAATAATAATAAGGGGTGTTGGTAAAGAATAAATTTCATCTTGTGCATCATCAAAAGAAATTATTTTATCAAGCAAATTGAAATGTTTCCTGTTTTTGTTTAAATAAACAAGTTGCTTTACATCCTCTTTTGGTAAGTTCTTTTCATTTTCTATTACTTGAAATTTATCCTCGTTTACTGTAGTCCCGTTTAAAAATTTTGATTTATCATAATCATGGTTTAATATTACTTCAAGCAACAAAATATAGGTTCTTCCATCGTACTTGGCAAATTTAAAAAGCAACCTGTTTTTTATGTCGAGCCTAGCACGATAATAATCAGTGTTTGTAATTTTTTTTATATCAGCCGATTGAAAATCGTTGTTTGCAAGAAATTTTTCTACTTTTTTAAACTGTTTTGTAACTTTTGAATAATCAAGCTCGTTGTAATATATCAAATTCATATTATGGTAGTATAGGTTATTAACTTTTTTAGTTCTACTAATGTTTTAGTGGGTTCTAGGCCATAAGATAACCTTTAATGCGAAGCCATTATGATTATCCGTTGATTTGTTTATCTGTTTATAACTGGTATAATTAGTTTGTCTCACTTTTTTGATTCCGCCCTTTCAGGGCTTTTGCAACTTGCTGATTTACAACCATGCGCTTCGCACAGGGCTAATTGATTACGCCCACTTTGGGGCTTTTTTTAAAAAACATTAATTGAGCAAAAACCTGACATTATGGACAAATTAATTAGGCAATACCAGAATGTAAGGATATAAACAAATAAACGCATAAACAAATAAGCAACATACATTTTAATAAATACCCACTAAATTTGTAGTAATACCACTTTTTTGTAGTTTATTTGCAGAAAAGCACTAACTATTATTCCCCACCAAACTGCATTAAGTAGGCTTTAATAAACCCATTTAAATCGCCGTCCATAACCGCCTGAACATTTGAGGTTTCAAAAGCAGTACGTACATCTTTCACCATTTTATAGGGGTGCATAACATATGAGCGTATTTGGGAACCCCATTCAATATTTTTCTTGTTCCCTTCAATTTTAGCTTGTTTTTCCCTTTTTTTCCGCAATTCTTCTTCGTAGAGATGCGATTTAAGGATACGCATAGCATTTTCTTTGTTTTTCAACTGTGATCGTGTCTCAGTATTTTCAACCACCAAGCCCGATGGGGCATGCCTTACACGTACGCCTGTTTCTACTTTGTTTACATTTTGGCCGCCGGCTCCCCCTGAACGAAATGTTTCCCATTTAATATCAGCAGGGTTTACAACAATTTCAATACTTTCGTCAACAATTGGGGCAACATATACCGAAGAAAATGTAGTATGCCGCTTATTTGCCGAATCAAAAGGTGAAAGCCTTACCAACCTATGCACACCATTTTCACTTTTTAGCATACCATATGCAAATTCACCCTCAAATTCAAGGGTAACCGTACTTACACCAACAATTTCACCATCAATACGGGCGCTTTCCCTAACTTTATACCCATTTTGTTCACCCCAACGTATGTACATGCGCATAAGCATGGCTGTCCAGTCAAGGCTTTCGGTACCTCCGGCTCCTGAATTTATTTTCACCACGGCTCCAAATTTGTCCTCTTCGTTACGCAACATATTGCGAGATTCAAGGTCTTCTACCAGCCCAATACATTTTTGGAATTGTTCTTCTACTTCTTCTTCCGAAGCCTCACCTTCAAGGGCAAATTCATGAAGCACAGCCAAATCATCAATAGCCGCTTCAACCTCACTAAATGCATTTGTCCATAGCTTTATCCCCTGTATTTTTTTTAGTTGTTTTTCTGCTTTTTTAGGGTCGTCCCAGAAATCAGGTGCTTGGGTTTTTTCTTCTTCGTTTTCGAGAGTAATAAGTTTGTCGGCAATGTCAAAGATGCCTCCTTAACGCCAACCTGCGATCATCTATTTCTTTAACCTGTTCTTTTGAAATCATTAATTTTGTTTTAGTTTTATGCAAAAATAAAAAATTATTAATTGAAACTACAAATTCGCAAATTATTTAAAATGATTTTTAAAATGCAATTATTTTCTTTGTAATGAATAAGTACTGTTAATTTTGTTTAAACCTTTTTGACTTAACTATGAATAAACTTTATTTATTGATAATTACTTTAATAGTATGCTCTGCATCTTCGGCACAAAAAGCACCTTTTGTTTATAAAAACATAATAGAAGATGAGAAAGGGATTTGCCTGGTTGTTTCAGGGCGCAAAGTTTATGCTGACAAACCAGATGATTCCTTTAAATTTATTGATCTTTACGGAAACCCAAAAGGACATCAGCTAGGGATTGATTTAGATTTTAAACACCCCCGGCTTAATGGTATTCTTTATTATGGTTTTATAAACTATAATGGTGCAAAAATGCCCCAAACTGTTTTTTTTAGAAAATCAGCAAAAATAAAAGGGGGCAAAAGCTCAATCGATATCAAACAAAACCTTTCGGGCAGATATGATATGGTTGGATGGGAAGAAAGCCGTAAAGGGATACTTGGTTACAGGATAGTTTTGGGCAATGGGGCTATTTTGTACGATGGCAAGCTTGCCTTTACACACAATGAGCTTAAGTTTAAGCCTGAACCTACCTTAATCGAAGGCCCGTTTATTAATAAACTGGAACCTAACAGTGTAGTTATTTCTTTTACAACTTCCAAACAGATAAAAGCTTCGGTTAAAGTTAATGGTAAATCTTATAAAGATAAAAACCCGGTTTTTCATCACGAAATTAAAATAGATAAGTTAGAGCCAAATACTACTTATGATTATACTGTTAAAATTAAAAGATTTAAGTTTAGTTATCAATTTAAAACAGCACCTGAACCCGGTAGCCGCAATAAATTCACTTTTGCTTATGCAAGCGATTCAAGATCAGGTTTGGGTGGTGGCGAACGCGATATTTTTGGGGTAAATGCCTATATCATGAAAAGGGTTGCCTCTTTGGCAAAATCAGAAGGTGCGGAATTTGTACAGTTTACAGGCGATTTAATAAATGGGTACGAAACAAGCAAGGAGCGCATGAAATTGCAATATTCTAATTGGAAACACTCAATTGAGCCTTTTGGGCATTATATCCCATTTATTGCCGGGTTTGGTAACCACGAAGCTTATGTTTATAAGTTTCACGACAAATATGAAGACCGCTATTATATGGTTGACCATTTCCCGTTTAAGGATAATTCTTCAGAATCTGTATTTCAAGACAATTTTATAAATGTTGAGAATGGCCCTGAAAGCGAAGACGGCACAGAATATGACCCCGATACGAATAAAATTGATTTCCCATCGTATAAAGAAACTGTATTTTGCAATTGGAAGCAAATAAGGATATCGATCATATTTTTATTACAATCCACACACCGTTTTTCCCAAATGGGGGCCATGTAGCCGACGACATGTGGTGCAATGGGAACAATAAACCAAGGGCATACGTAAATGGACGGGCATATAAAAGCGGGATAATTGAACGCCGGGACCAATTATTGGACATTATTGTAAACAAAAGTAAAAAAACCATTGCCATATTAACCGGCGACGAGCATAATTACAGCCTTTTAAAAATTAGCAATAAAATGAACCGCTACCCCCAACAATACAAACATAAAAAGCTAAAACTATCACGTCAAATATGTCAAATTAACAATGGTGCAGCGGGCGCACCTTATTATGCAAAGGAAATAACCCCTTGGATGAAACACCTGCAAAATTTTTCAATACAAAATGCTTTGGTATTAATAGATGTTGACGGATTAAAAGTTAATGTAAGGGTAATAAACCCCGATACAGAAGAATTAATTGATGAATACAAGCTTAATAAATAAATAGATGAGACAAAAAATTATTTAAAAATTTTATTGACTGGATAGAATTATATAACACCAGTGGGAAAAAACTTAACATTGGTGGCTGGTACCTGACTGACAACATCGATAAACCAACAAAATGGAAAATTCCATATTATATTTCGATTAATGCACATGATTATGAATTATTTTATGCCGATAAAAAAAATATCCGCAACCATACAAATTTCAAATTAAATATGGGTGGTGAATCAGTTTATTTATTTAACAAAGATTCAATACTTGTAGATTCAGTTTTTTTCCCAAAGCAAGCGGCTAATATTTCATATGGCCGTATTTACGGCGATATTGAACAGTGGCGTTATTTCCATGAACCAAGCCCACAAAAAACAAACCCAATATCAGGAATTGAGAAACTTGATTTTGCAAGCAAGCCTGTGTTTTCTGAAAAGGCCGGATTTTATAAAAAGCCTTTTAAGTTAAAACTATCGGTATTACAAAATACGGCAAAAATACATTATACTATCGATGGTTCAAGCCCAACACAAGCAAAGTTGCCACACAATCGTACTTCATTAAAGAAACTTTTAGGCTTCCTGTTGTTTCATTAAGTTTCGATCCGAAACATTTTTGGGATAAGGATATTGGCATTTACGTTAATGGCGCAAACTATATTGTTGATAATTGGGAGTCGG
>NBLH01000048.1 GCA_002084525.1 Bacteroidetes bacterium 4572_117
CTAATATTTATCCAGTTAAGCTTCATTTTGCCATCAACTACTTTAGTTTCAGTATTTAGTCTAACCTCCATATCGTAATTGGCATTACGTGGGCTAAGTGCCTTTTTTTGTGCTAAAATATTCACAGAAGAGAATAAAAACAGAAAAATGATTAGATATTTTGTCATGTTTGTCATCTTATATTATAATAGTAATGTATTTAAACTTTTAATTATTAATTAGATAAACAATTTTTATAGCTACGTAATTGTTTAAAGCCTAAAAGTATAAATAATTTTAGAACTAGTTAATATTTTTTAGAAAAATTTCAAGTTTATGGTACTTTTGAAATATCGAATTCAGGATTTTGAAACATAATTAAAAGCCTTGTAAAGGTAGTAATTTAATATTAAGGTTTTTAGCATTTCGGGACAGCCCCATAGATTAAAAATGTTGATAATAGATGAGTCCACAACTGACGGGCTAACCCGTCAGTTCAAAACAGATTTGCCCCCAATCCCCTATTTCTTCTTTTTATTTTCTTTTGAGTCCAGTATCTCATAATTTTTCAAAACCTGTATAATTTCCTGCATTATTTGTGTAACAGGAAATGCACTTTTTCCATCGCCGCTATTCATAACCGAATAATTATCAATTTTAATGGATTCGAATATTTCCGGTAATTTATCGATAAACAGGCTGTTTAGTTCTTCTTTTGAATATGATTGATCAAGGTTTCGTCTTAATTTATCAATTTCAATTTGTTTGCCTTCAATTTTGTTATCTAGTTCCTGAAGCTTCAAGCGTTCAGCCAGCACCTTTAACTCCTTATCTTTAATTTCAATTTCCAAGTCTTGTTTCAGTTGTTTTAATTCATGGTTTTTTTGTTCTTTTTCTAAATTAAACTCCATTTCCTTGCGAAAATCTTCTTCTTTTATATTCCGCTCTTTTTCGTTTATTTCCTTTTGATCATCTAATCTTCGTTTATTAAGCTGTTTTTGCTTTTCAATATCCTGTAACTCAATTTTTTGTTCGGTTTGGATCCGTTCCAGTTCGTTTTTTTCACGAATCTCATTTTCTTCTTTACTTATTTCCCTATCAGTAGCAATTTGTGTTTTTGAAGATTCTAAACGAAGTTTATTTCGAAACTCTGATTGTAAATCATTAAACAATCGGTTCGACATAATCCGAACTTTTTCAATACCCACCTGATCAAAAACAATACCCCATTTTATTTCAATTTCGGTAAGTTGTTTTGTTAGGTTGTCAGCAATGGCATCCTTGTTTTTTAATGCATCTTCAATACTCATATTAGCAATAACATGTCGAACCGCCTCAATACAAATAGTCTTTAAATCATCGTTTGTTTTTTGCATTGGGTTGTCATCATCGAAAAAATCGAGTGTTGTTATAGCAATTTCTGGTTTTTCAGGGTTAATCCGCCATGTTGCATACCCTTCAATACCAATACCTTGATAATCCATATTTGCATTATCTGTTTCAAATTTCAATTTTTGGACATTGGCAGGTACCCTCAGGAACTTTTTCCCAAATTTAAATTTTTTACCCCCTAAAATAGGTTTAATTTCTTTTTTACCAAGAACAACCAAATATTCGTTTGGCAAAGCAGTTTCAAAAAAAATAGTCGAAAGTTTTTTCCTGTTTTTATGATAATTATTATCTGCCATAATCAATGTAATTTTAAGGTCTCAGACCTATTTTATTTATATTAATATACCTTTTCCCAACACCATATCTTAATAAAATATACGAATAATTTTGTCAAGCTACTTATTCTGTGTTTTGTAAAGATAGAAAAAAACAATTGAGAAATTTAAAATAATTTTTACCTTTATGTTTTAAACACAAAATAATTGCAAGATAATTGCATTTGAAATGACAAATGATTAATGATTAATGACTAATGACAAATGATTAATGACTAATGACTAATCATTAATGTCTAATGACAAATGATTAATGTCTAATGACAAATGATTAATGTCTAATGACAAATGATTAATGATTAATGACTAATGACTAATGACTAATGACTAATGACTAATCATTAATGTCTAATGACTAATTACTAATGACCAGTTACTAATGACCGATATAAAATAAAAAATGGGAAAAATTATTGCATGTAGCAATCATAAAGGCGGGGTTGGAAAAACAACATCTGTTGTAAATATTGGTGCCGGTTTGGCTATATTGAAAAAAAAGGTGCTTTTAGTGGATTTAGATCCGCAAGCAAACCTTACACAAAGTTATGGGGTGAATAAACCAGACTACACTATTTATGAAGCCTTAAAGGGCGAACATGAGCTTATGCCTATAAAAATTGATAAATATTTAGATATTGTAGCATCAACACTCGACCTTTCGGGTGCTGAAATGGAATTAAGCTCAGAGGCGGGGAGAGAATACATTTTTACTGAGCTTATTGACCCTATACGCAATAATTATGACTATATTTTTATTGACTGCCCACCAAGCCTTGGCTTGTTAACAATTAATGCACTAACATCAGCCGATGAACTATACATACCGTTACAGCCTCATTATCTGGCAATTAAAGGTTTAACAAAAATTATTGAGGTTACAGATAAAGTAAAAAAACGTTTAAACAAACAACTAGAAATAACAGGGGTTTTTGTTACACAATTCGATAAACGAAAAATATTACACCGCGATGTTGTAGATACTATCAACACCTATTTTCAACAAAAAGTTTTTAATACAAAAATCAGGGATAATATCGCTTTAGCAGAAGCACCAAGTATGGGGCTTGATATATTTAGATATAATAAAAAATCGTATGGTGCAGAAGATTATATGAAACTGTGTAAAGAAATTATTAAAAGGCAGAAAGGGTGAAAAAGTGAATAATGAATAATGTTGATTGAATGATAACAATTTAGCACTATTCACTATTGATTCACCATTAATCAAAAGACAAAAAAAATGATTAATGTCTAATTACTAATGACCAGTTACTAATTATCAGTTACTAATTACTAAATTATGGCACGCAAAAGTTTTAAAAGCGGTTTAGGGAGTTTAATTCAGGATAGCAGAGTTGAAAACCAAGAAGAAAAAGTAAAAGAAGTAGCAGTTCATGACGAAAAACTTATGTTAAAGATTAATGAATTAAATGACGAACTACACTTATGGAGAACCGGTAAATTAACTGTTGATATTTTTGAGAAAAGCCTTAAAGAAAACAAACTAAAATATAATAAAAAAGAGAATTCATTTACAATAATAGAACTTTGATAAAACTCTTCACCACAACCACTAATAGCCTGATTGTCAGCAACATACCTCAAAAAAAGGAATCGTCATAATATGAAAGCATAAGTTTCTAAAGTCGACACTTCGTTAAATTATAAATTTACTAAAGTGTAGCAGATGTTACAATATTTTGCTACTCAGTTGTTTACAAAATGCATTGAATTATATATTGATAAATTATAGTAAATTACAAATTCCATTTTACGAATGCTTAGGATTAGTTATTTTTTTTATAATCTAACACAAAATTATGATATTTGCCCCCCTAATAAAATGAACAAAAACGTGGCACAGCATAAAATACAATACACAAAGTTTCCTGTTAAGATAAACAAATCTTTATATTTACTGTTGGTATTCCAATTTATTACCATTTTTTCACTAAAGGCACAATTAAACATATCAGTTTATATCAATAAAGCCCGACAAGAAATAATGGATAATAAAAACCAAAAAGCAATAGAACGGCTAAATACGGTTATTAAAGTAAAACCAAATTTGTACGATGCCTATTTTTACAGGGGTATAGCCAAATTTGGTATGGGCGATTATATAGGAGCCATTAAAGATTTTTCTGAAACAATAAAAATCAACCCATTTTTACCAGTTGCATACCAGTACCGGGGCATATCAAAAGACGCACTTCATAATTACAACAGTTCTTTAAACGATCTTGATATAGCCATTAATATGGACATAAATAATTCGCAATTATATATGGCCCGTGGTTTGACTAAAATACATACCCAGAACTTTTCAGCTGCTATTGAAGATTTTGATAAATCGATAAAACTCCAGCCAAAAAACGAGGACTGCTACATTTACAGGGCCGTTGCTAAAGCAGGGCTAAAGAACTATGAATCAGCAATTAAAGACTGCAACATGGCAATTGGTTTAAATCAGTTTAAAACACGGGCTTTTGTACGGCGTGGCTTAATTTTTTATGAGCAAAAGCAGTATAAAAAAGCAATAAAAAATTACAACCTGGCCCTGAAAATAAATCCAAAAGATGCATACGCCTACTATGTACGTGCATTAGCAAAATATAAACTCGATGACCTGAATGGGACTTTGGCTGATTATTCCAAAGTAATTGAGCTTAATAAATATAATGCCTTGGCATATTATAACCGGGCAATGCTTTTTTCTCAGTCGGGCAGTTTAAATAAAGCTGTGGCAGATTTAAAACAAGTATCGCAAATTAACCCCGAACACATACTTACACATTATAACAGGGGACAAATACAAACAGAATTAAATAATTACCACGAAGCAATAGCTGATTTTAGCAAAGCAATAGAAATATATCCTGAATTTGGCGAAGCATATTACATGAGGGCAATGGCCAAAAGAAAAATTGGTGATATACGCTCGGCAAAAACAGATTATGATATTGCCACAAAAAAACTAAACACACAAAATACTGATTCTTCAAATATCGCAATTAACACAATAAAATATCGTAGGCTTATTGAACTGGAAGCCAATTTTAATAATAATTTTATTGGCGATGATAAAATATACAGTGTGTTTTCGGGCATAGATCCCCTACCTGATTTTTTTGTTTCTTTGAACCAGAATAAAAAAGCATATAACAAAACTAACTACATGGGCATTAACGATATAATAAATGAAATACCAAAACCATTGACGCCCAATATAGCTATGTTTGATACAATTTCTGATAATAACTTATTAATAGCAACTGTTGATTCGATATGGGGAAATTTAAAGAAAAATGAAATATATTGGTTTTTGATTGGGACTATTGAGCTAAGGAACAAAAATTTCAACCTATCATTAAATGCTTTTTCAAAGGCGATAAATGAAAATAACGATTTTGCGCTTGCTTATTATAACCGTGCATATTGTAATTTAAAAATGATTGATTTTATAAATTCAATTGACCAAGAAATACAAATTACTGTAGCCGGACAAAAAAAACCATTTGTTGCCAAAACCGAAATGACTAATGATTACACCAAAATTTTAGAAGACTATAACAAAGCCTTGGGTTTAAAGCCCGATTATGCCATTATTTATTATAACCGTGCTAATTTAAAAGTTCGTGCAAAAAGTTATACCAGTGCTTTATATGACTACAACCGGGCTATTCAGCTAGAACCGGAATTTGCAGAAGCATTTTACAATAAGGCACTGATACACATACACTTAAAAGAGTTCAAGCTAGCTTGTTCAGCTCTTAGTAAAGCTGGCGAACTTGGTCTGAAACAAGCTTACGTGGTTATAAAAAGATATTGCGGGAAATAATATCTACCAAGTTTCATATATGAAAGTATCGTTAAAATCATTTTTCATATTTTTGGTCAAAAAAATCTTATGCCATTTACGAGTAAGAGCCCAAAAAGAAATCAGTAAAAAAATATACAGTTGAAAAATTACCAATCGACAGAAAAATAATCGAATATATACTGAGCGGTCATAAACTGCGTTTTTCTATACTGTGTAAATAAATAATAATCAATACATTAAATATAGTGCCAAATCTCAAATTATAACCAGTCGAAGTATAGAAACGATAATTTGGATTGGATTTTAGCTTGTGGTAAACTATATTTTTCTTCTAAAATGGAAACGCTAATTCCATATTCCCATCTAAAATGGAATTTAAATTTCCATTCTTGCTGTTTTATTCTTAATTTTACGATTAATTTGGACATAATATATTGCTATGAAACAAGTTTATCGTTATTTGTCACAAACCAATCAAAGCTATTTTTTGTTTGGCCCTCGTGGTACTGGAAAAACAACATGGTTAAAAACAAATTACCCGGATGCTTATTATATTGACTTGTTGTCAACAAAGTTATTTATAACTTATTCTTCTAACCCTGAGCGACTTACAGAAATAGTTGAAGGAAACCCCGAAAAAAAGGTATTCATTATTGATGAAGTACAGCGTATACCATCAATTTTGACAATAGTACATCAATTAATAGAGGAGAAAAAAGAGCTACAGTTTATTTTAACAGGCTCAAGTGCACGTAAACTAAAAAGAACAGGAACTGATTTACTTGCAGGAAGGGCATTATTAAAAAAATGCCATCCTTTTATAGCCGCAGAACTAGGTGGGCAATTTATGTTGGAAAGTGCTTTAAAATTAGGAATGCTCCCATTAGTTATTGCATCAACAAAGCCTAATGAAGTACTGTATTCATATGCGGCTCTTTACATTAGAGAAGAAGTTCAAAGTGAAGGTTTGGTACGCAATATCGGAAGTTTTTCACGTTTTCTAGAGGCTATTAGTTTTTCACATGGTAGTATCCTTAATGTTTCTGAGGTTGCAAGGGAATGCAGTGTAGAAAGAAAAACAGTTGAAGCTTATATTAGTATCTTAGAAGATTTATTATTGGGCTACAAACTACCTATTTTTACAAAAAGGGCTAAAAGGATACTTATTTCACACTCCAAATTTTATTTTTGCGATTCTGGTGTATTTCAGTCTTTACGCCCAAAAGGACCTTTAGACAATATCAATGAAATTTCAGGACAAGCTATAGAAGGACTTGTACTTCAGCATTTAACTGCCTGGATTGATTATAGCAATATCTATGAAAAAGTGTACTATTGGAGAACAAAGTCAGGGCTTGAAGTTGACTTTATAATATACGGCGAAAACGAGTTTGTTGCCATTGAAGTTAAAAACTCAGACAAGGTAAAATCGAAAGAACTAAAAGGATTGAAAAACTTTAATGAGGATTATCCAGAAGCAAGGCTACTTTTCTTATACCGTGGAACTGAAAAAATAAAAAAAGGCAACATCCTCATTATTCCTGTTGATATATTTTTAAAGCAACTGGTTCCAAACAAGCCTTTATATACCTTTTAAAACTGATTATCTTACAGTTACTAATTTTATGGGTTTAATTTGTAATTAAAAACAGTTAATGCGTTGACCATTTATGATCCGATATCGGTCAGTTAACAATTTAACCATTTAAAGTATACTTATATTTCAACAATAGTATCTTCCGATAGCCAGCCAATTTTTCCGTCGCTTAACTGAATTTCTTTCCATCCATTGTCAACATCACGAATCCTGACTTTTAAACCCTCATGGATAATGAATAAATCTGTACCACTATCAGAAGGGGCACTTTTAACAATTACAGATGGGCTAAAAACTATTGCCTCTATATGCTTTGTTTGCTTTCTGTTTTGAATATACCCACCGACAAAACTAATTGCTGAATTAAACAAAATAATAATGCTAAAAATAAAAGTAAGTTTGCGTATTGCAATAGTTCTTGAAAATAAAAATAAACCCGCAAAAGCTAAAAACAGGATAAAACTAACAATACTTATAGTTGCCCACATTTTAGCAGAAAATAAATTAGAAAATGTTTTAAACCATCCCACTAAAAAAAAATCGGGTATTTCCTCAATCCTATCCTGTAAATGGTTTCTGCTAAAATCAAGATTTGTTAAAATATCTTCATCGTTTGGCGATAATAGCAAGGCTCTTTCGTAATTCAATATGGCCGATGTATAATCACCCTTTCGGTAATATGCATTACCAAGGTTGTAATACAATTCGCCCGATGTATAACCTGATTTTAGTACCTGCTCATAAATATAAACAGCATTCTCAAATTCCGATTCGGTATATGCTTTATTCCCTTTTAATATCTGAGAATACAGACTATCAGCCTGGGCATTGCTATTTGAAATAAAAAGTATGCTTAAAACAAAAAGCATTGCAATTTTTTTTGTCAAGTTTTTATATGTAAACATATCCATTAATCCCTAATTAAGTTTTTAAATTATGTACTAAGTGCTATTTAATGTTTTGCTTATTTATTAATTGTTTACCAATCACTAATGACCAATTACTAATTAGTGTTTGTCTATAAAGTCATGACATTTATCTTGCGCCCATTCAGGGCTATTGTAATACACTGATTCTCAACCCTGCGCTTTACTTCGACTGTACTTCGGCTACGCTCAGCATTCCGCTCAGCAACCACGCACAGGACTAATGCTTACCGCCCACTTTGGGGCTTAAATAAAAAAATACCGACTTTATGGACATACCCTAATTACAAATATTCAACATTCAATAACCAAATAACTAGATATCCAAATAACCAGAAACATCCAATGACCAAATCACCAATGACCAATTACCAATGACCAATGACCAATGACCAATGACCAATTACCAATTACCAATTACTAAACTAATTACCAATTATTAATAACCAACCTAAAGTACCGCTTCAAATCCATTAATAACTTCCCTTGCTTTTTTATAATCGTTTCCAATTTGGGCACCTTCCGCTGAGGGTGCATATTTTGCATATTCGCAATCATCAATAAGTACAATAAAACTATTAATGGTTTTTTCATCAACCTTATACTCTATTAATGTTTCCTTTACTGTGTCCCTACTAATTTCAGAAGCAGGAATATTCAACTTATCGCTTAAATAACCCCATAATGCATGTATTACTTCATCGTAAAACTTGGCCTGGTCATTTTGTTTCATATACACTGAGGCCTGTTTCAATCTTTTCTTGGAAATTTTGTTTGCTCTTTTGTTCTTCATCAAAACAATATTGGTACTTTGTTTAATCTTATGCCTAAGGATAAACAAAACTAAAATAAAAACAAGCGAAGAAATTACATAAAACAAATAAAATTTCCATGTCCCAAAAAAGGCATTATCAATAGGTAATAATTCAAAATTATTTTGTTTAATGTACCTTATATCCGTTCCAAGGGTTTTTATATCTTCTTTTGATATTGATATATTATTATTTGAAACCATTATTTCGTTACTCCTGGTAACATGTATAGGTATATCTTCGCCCGAAAGTGTTTTGTAGGCTTTTGAATTTACATCAAAATAACTAAATTTTATAGCAGGTATTGTAAAGTCACCCGGCTCACGCGGTATTATCAGGTATTCAAAAGTTTTGCTTCCGCGAGACCCGGCAATTGTATTAATGATATTACTACTGATTTTAGGGTCGTATTCTTCAAATGTGCTTGGGAAATCAATATCAATTTTATTAATTAACTTTAAATTCCCACTTCCCGAAATTTTCACTTTCAGTGTAATGCTCTCATTGCTAGATGTTTCGTTCTTGTCAATATTAACTGCCATCTTAAAATCGCTTCCGACCGTACCTCTAAACGAAGCAGGTTTATTAGTTGGTAGCGGCAAAACTTTTACCTTGCGAATGGGGCTTTTTAGCTTTTTTTGCACATCGGCATATGTATCAACCATCTCGCCAAAGAAATTTCTGCGTTTCCCGGCCTTTACCTGTACAACACATTCCAGCTCAAAAGGGTCAATTTCGATTGTGCCGCTACGTTGCGGAAAAAGAATCAACTGGCGTAATACTCCTGTATTGTATATCTTACCCTTAATATTTTCCCTTTGTAAATTAATTTGGCTGGGTGTTTCAATATCTTGCGATAAAAAACCGGTAAACGACGGAAATTTAAAATCGTTAAATGCCCGCAAACCAACACGCGAATAAACTTTCATTGTAGAAATTATTTGCTCACCCTGGTAAACAGTTGTCTTACTTAGGTTATTACTTACAAAAATATCATTTGCAGAATTATTTTGGTTTTTATTCGAAGGATTGGCCTTATCAAAATCGTTGGTATTTGGTTTAGCCCCTTTTACTACTTCAATATTTAGTGTGTTCGATTCATAAATTTTGCCATCAATTGTAATTTTTGCTTTAGGTATGGTATATTTGCCCACTTTTGTAGCCTGAACAATGTAAGAATAAGTATTTGAAATACTCTGGCTTGCTTTTCCATTTATATATTGAATATTGGTGCTTGATGAAGTGCTGGGACCAGCCAATACCTGAAAACCTGCCAATGATGGGGGCTTAAAATTGCTACCTCTTGCATTAGTTGTAAAGCTAAGTTTAAAGTTTTCACCTAATTCTACAACTTTATTAGCCGAGGCTACAAATGTTACCTGGCCAACTACCTGGGTAATAATTAAAGTAAGCAGGCTTATTATACTTAATGTTTTTCTCATATCTCTTCAACTTAAAGCATCTGATTGTCAGTCAGTTAGCGATCCTAATGAACCCTAGTTTAAATATTCTGTTTTTTGATTTACAAGGTCCTGATTATTTGTTTATCAGTTACTTTTTTACCAGTCTTTTCCTGACTTAACAGGTATCACTTTCCCTTTAATTTTTTTAAGTTTGTCCTGTACATTTTTTTCATCAATTTCAACGGCTTGCAGCAACCTTAAGGCATCTTCCTTTGATATCTGATTATTAGGTTTTTGCTCAGGGTTTTCCTTTGAGTCTGGTATCCCGTCATTATCTGAATCTGTATCCCTATAATCCGGTAAGCCGTCTTTATCTGTATCTTTAGGTTTTTCAGGCTCCTCACCGGCCTCTTCAGAATCGGGTATGCCATCATTGTCCGAATCTTGGTCTTTGTAGTCGGGTTGCCCGTCTTTATCTGTATCCCTGGGTTCTTGTTGCTTTGGGTCATTCCCTTTTTCTACTTTATCAGGGATTCCATCGCCATCGCTATCATTTTCATTGGGTTTATTTTTATCATCCTGATTCTTATTGTCCTGATTGTCCTTATCCTGATCGCCTTTATCCGAATCTTTATTGTCTTTATTATCCTGATTTTTATTATCTTTATTTTGTTGGTTTTTCTGGTTTTCGAGTTGTTTTTTTACATGTTTGGCATAAGCGAGGTTATATTTTGCTTCTTTATCTTTATGGTTATTTATTAACGATTTTTTATACGAACTGATACTTTTATCAATTTGTTTTATTGCTTCATTTAATTTTTGTTTTTTTAATAAATCTTCGGTTTGCTTAAGCTGGCTATTCCCAATATTAAAATATAATTGCGCTAATTTTGTTTTATTGCTTTCATTTTTAGCAATTGCAATAAACTCAGTAATTGCCTCTTTGTATTTTTTTTGCTTATAGAAGGCATCTCCAAGATTAAATTTTGCCTCGTACGATTCTGGGTTTTCAGCCAAAGCTTTCTGGTATTTAACCTCTGAATTACCATAATTATTATCAAAATATTCTCCATTACCATCCCTAATATAGCTATTCTCCTCTTGCGAAAACGCTGATAATGAAACGATTAAAAAGCATATTAATAAAAAAATATTTTTCATTCTTATTATATTGTTAATTTCTAAATTACCAATGACCAGAAACCAATTAGAGCTTCAGATTAAATAAATTAATTTTTTGCATTTTTTTATTTCGCCTTTCCATAATAAGGAATTCGATTAACAAAAAAAGAAGGGCAAAACCGATAAAATATTGAAAATTATCTTCATATTCAGAATAAACTACGGTTTCAAACTCACTTTTATCCATTTTTTCTACTTTGTTGTACAAATTAGATAAACCCACCTTTGTATTATTTGCCCGGATGTAAATTCCACCCCCCGCCTGTGCTATTTTTACCAATGTTGCCTCGTCAAGCTTAGTAATAATCACATTTCCACTAGCATCTTTTTTGTAATCAGAGCGGCCTTTTATAGGGATTGGCACACCCTTGTTCAAACCCATACCAATAGTATAAACCAAAATACCTTTCTCGTTTGCCTCTACAGCTGCCTGAATTGGGTCGTCCTCATGATTTTCTCCGTCCGTTATTATTACTAGCACTTTTTTTTGCTCATTATCAGGGCTATACGATTTCATTGCCAAACGAATTGCCTCACCAATGGCCGTACCTTGTTTTGGCACAAAATCGGTATTTATTGATGATAAAAACATTTTTGTTGCCGTATAATCTGTAGTAATCGGTACTTGTGTATAAGCATCGCCAGCAAACACGATTAAACCTATTTTATCATTTTTCAAATTATCTAATAGTTGTGAAATAGCCCTTTTCGCTTTTTTTAAACGGTTTGGCCTGATATCTTCAGCCATCATACTATTTGATACATCTAGTGCAATAATTATTTCAACGCCTTCAGCTTTTACTTCCTTAAGTTTTGAACCAAATTGTGGCCTAGCAGCAGCAATTATAACCAAGGCCAATGCAAGTACAATAAATATAAACTTAAACAATGGCCTTTGTTTAGAAACAAGAGGCATAAGTCCCTCAATTACACTATTTTCCCCAAATTTAGCTAATGCTTTTTTTTTCAGCCTTACATTAATAATGTAAAGCAAAATAAAAAAGGGGATAATTATTAACCCATATAAATATTGTATATTTTCGAAATGCATAATTTATTATTATTCAATATTCATTTTTCGTTACTAAGGAATATTCCTTAAAATTGTATACCTAAGTAAAAGTATGCTTATCAATAAAGCAATGGCAAGATATGCCAGTGGCATAAACTCATCGGTTTTACTGCTATATTTCTTTATATTAACTTTTGATTTTTCAAGTTTATCAATTTCAACATAAATTTGCTTAAGCTTATTATTATTTGTAGCCCTAAAGTACTTACCATCAGTTAATTGTGCAATTTCCTTCAAAGTTTTCTCGTCAATTTTCACTTCCCTGTCCTGATACTGAAGCCCAAACATAGTCTGAACCGGATAAGGTGCCATCCCATTTTTACCAACACCGACAGTATATACCCTAATACCGAATTTTTCAGCTAATTGTGCGGATGTCAGCGGATCGATTGCACCCATGTTGTTAACCCCATCGGTAAGCAGTATTATAACCTTGCTAATTGCATCACTGTCTTTTAGGCGGTTTACAGCATTGGCAAGCCCCATCCCTATTGCTGTGCCATCCTCAATCATCCCTTGTTTAATATCTTTAAACAAATTAATAACAACTTTGTGGTTGCTTGTTAAAGGGCATTGGGTAAAACTTTCGCCACTAAACACCACCAAGCCCATCCTGTCGTTTTCCCTACCGGAAATAAAACTAATAGCAACGTCTTTTGATGCCTCCAGCCTGTTTGGCCTAAAATCCCGGGCAAGCATACTACTTGAAATATCAAGGGCAATTACAATATCTATACCCTCAGTGGTTGTATCTTCCCAGTTGTTGGTAGTTTGTGGCCTGGCCAATATTATTATCAACACTGCTATTAAAATAATCTTAAAGCCAAACAAAACATATCGCAAATAAAATTTATATGTTTTCGGAACAACAGGAAAAGCCCTTAATGTTGATATTTGTATTGAAGTATAATTATTTTCTTCTTTTAAAATATACCAAATTATCATTGGGATTAGAATAACCAAGCCATACAAAAATTCCGGATTTGCAAATTCAATATTTCTCATCATTTTTCCTCATCATTTGAATTTACACTAGCATTTAACCCATCAATACCCAAAATTTGATCTTCTTCTTTATTATTCTCATTATCAACAACTTCTGGAATGGTATTGTTTACAATACTGAAAGCATTTGTTAAACTTAGGTCATTTTCGTTAGGCAGTGGTTTAAATTTTGCAAATTTTGCTAAATCGGCTAATTTTAACACCTGCGATAATTCCAAAAACCTATCTTTTTCAATTAAATTTGAATGCCTAATTAATTCTAAAAGTTCATGGCTGGTCCTTTCCAGAGCACTAATATTATAACGATTCTCAATATACTCACGTAGGATATAGCTTAGTTCTGAATAGTAAGCTTTTTCCCTATCCATTTGCCATAATTTCTTTTCCTTAAGCTCATTTAAACTCCGTAATGCAATAACATGTGCAGGTTCTTTTGGTTTGCTTATTTTAAATATTGGTTTGTTATCTTTATATCTTTTTATTATATACCAAATTAACAAAGCAAGCGATAAAAGAACAACGATACTGATGATATATGGATAATTATTTAAAAGGAACTCTTTAAATGTCCATGGCACATCAATGGGGCTTTTAACATCGAATATTTTAAGCATTTGAGTTGTGTCAATCTTGCTAATTTCAGCAGAATCAAGCGATACCATTTGTACCGCAAAACCCACCGGGTTAGAATAAACCGTATCAATACCACTGGTGAAAGCAAATTTTGGGATATTAAATAAACTATCCTCAAAAGAAGTTATCAATAATTTCTTGCTTATTTTAAGTGTATTATTATCAGCATGTATCGTATCTGTTCCAGTAACTGATATTATTTCAATTCCATCAATTAGGGTATCGTTAAACTGGGGGAACTTAACAATTTGATCCTTTGCTTGTGTTACATTTAACTTTAAATATACCTGGTCGCCTATTTCAATTTGAAAGGTATCAAGTTTTGTTGATGCTGTAAATTGTTGGGCTTTCAACAAATTATCGGCAAATATTGATAATATTATTAATATTGTTATTTTAGTTCTCACCTTATTATAATTCGTTTTTGATAATTAAAAATTCATAAAAGTCATTGGTCATTGGTCATTGGTCAATTAAATTTATAAATCATAAATCGTAAATCGCCAGTCGTAAATCGCAAACTATCTTTGTTTGAATAATTTCAGCAAAGGTTTTACATAATCTTTGTCAGTTTGAATTTTTGCATGGTCAACACCATGTTTCACAAATGTATCAGTAAGCTTTTTCTCTGCTTCCAGCCAACTATCCCTGTATTTATCACGTATTTTTTTATTCGAGGTATCAACCCACATATTCCTGTTGGTTTCAGCATCCCTCAATTTTATCAACCCAACATCCGGTAATTCAGTTTCACGTTTATCGCAAATATGCAATGCTATAATATCATGTTTATAATTTGCAATTTTCAATGCATTGGAAAAACCATCATCAATAAAATCGGAAATAATAAATGCGGTTGTCCTTTTTTTCTGGATATTGGTTAAATACCTTAAAGCCTCTGATATATCCGTCCCTCTGTTTTGAGGCCGTAAGTCAATTAATTCCCTGATAATATGCAAAATATGTTTTCTTCCCTTTTTAGGAGGTATATATTTTTCAATTTTATCGCTAAAAAAGATTACCCCGATTTTATCGTTATTTTGTATAGCCGAAAAAGAAAGGACAGCAGAAAGTTCGGTCATCAAACCTCGTTTTAGCATTTTTTGTGTCCCAAATTCTTTTGAATCACTTAAATCAACCAGCAACATAACTGTTAATTCACGTTCTTCTTCAAATACTTTTATATAAGGGTGGTTAAACCGGGCTGTTACATTCCAATCAATATTCCTAATATCATCTCCATACTGATATTCACGAACTTCACTAAAGGCCATACCACGCCCTTTAAAGGCACTGTGGTACTCGCCTGCAAAAATATGGTTGCTTAAACCACGTGTTTTAATTTCAATTTTTCGTACTTTTTTTAATAGTTCAGAAGTTTCCATCCTACAAATAAATAATAGCAGTTGATTAATAAATAATAGTTGAGTTTACTAATTACAAGTAACAAAACCATTATTTAATTACTTTCACAATTTTCTTATTATCAACCATATATGCAGATAATATATTTTCAGACTTTTCTAATTTACCCATCAACGCCTTGTTGCTTTTATAATTAAGGAAAAGCACCCTTGCCGAATGGTCAGCAGCTGTTGCAATATATTCAAGGCTGCATTCTTTCGTTAATTCCTCACCCATAAAATCATTTAGCAGGACATCCCATTTTCTTTCGTCGCCTTTTATTTCAAATATTAATTTACCCATATATTTTAAATTGCTAAATTGTTGTGTTGTTGTATTATTAAATTGCTACTTAGTAACAAACCGGTTACTAAATTACAATTGACTTGTTCCCAAACACTCATTCAAAACTCAATAACCAGTTACCAAGTATTTAAAATTTCACTGATTATTTCCTCTGCTGTAATATTCTCAGCTTCAGCTTCGTATGTTAAACCAATGCGGTGGCGGAGCACATCGTGGCAAACAGCTCGTACATCTTCAGGAATTACGTAGCCCCTTTTTTTAATAAATGCAAAAGCCTTGGCTGCCAAAGCCAAATTAATGCTGGCCCGAGGCGAACCCCCAAAGCTAATTAGGCCTTTAAATTTTTCAAGGTCATATTGTTCAGGGTATCTTGTAGCGAAAACAATGCTCAGGATATATTTTTCAATTTTTTCGTCCATATAAACATCCCTTACTACTTCGCGGGCCTTTAATATTTCATCAGATTTAAGGACTTGCATCGCTTTTGGGAATGCTTTTGCCAGGTTTTCGCGAACTATCAATTTCTCTTCTTCCAGTTTTGGGTAATTAATAATTACTTTTAACATAAATCTATCAACCTGGGCTTCTGGCAAAGGATAGGTTCCTTCTTGTTCAATGGGGTTTTGGGTTGCCAAAACTAAAAATGGTTCTTCTAATTTAAAAGTGTCTGTACCTATTGATATTTGTCGCTCCTGCATTGCTTCTAATAAAGCACTTTGTACTTTTGCAGGTGATCTGTTGATTTCATCGGCTAATACAAAGTTTGAAAATATGGGGCCCTTTTTAACAACAAATTCTTCTTTTTTCTGACTATAAATTAAAGTACCCAAAAGATCAGCCGGAAGTAAATCAGGCGTAAATTGTATCCTACTAAATTTAGCATCAATAGTGTCCGCTAAAGTATTGATGGCCAGTGTTTTAGCTAACCCAGGAACACCTTCAAGTAAAATATGCCCTTTAGAAAGTAGGCC
>NBLH01000049.1 GCA_002084525.1 Bacteroidetes bacterium 4572_117
TATACCTATCCAATCTTCTGTCCCACTTATTACAGCAGAGATTACTAACAAAAAAATTTCATTTAATGGATATTGGTAATTCCCTTTTGTCAACCTTCTAGGATTTTTAAGTTTACAGATACACTTGTCTGAATATGTAGATATTTCAATATAGATTTTTAATTCCGAATTTGCCATTTTTTTTTAGGCAAATTATTCATTTATCTGTGTAAACATACTAATAATTAAGCGTTTAACCAAAAACACTTAGTGCAATTTAAGTGAATTTCTAATATTTATCACTACGTTAAACAAACACTATGAATTGTATGATTTTTAAAAGCGATTGCCCTGGCTATGTTGCTGTTCAAAGAAAATTATTACTAATAATTTATACTTTATGGGAAAAAAATGAGAAATATGATAGCAAAAAATATTTACAACAAACATAAAATAATCATCCAGAAATGTAGAGCAAAAGCTCCTTTTTCTGCATTGTTACGTGAGCAACAAAAAAAGTAGGTGGTAAAATACCACCTACACTAGATGAACATCTATATAATGCTTTCGCTGGAAGTCCTCTTTCTGCGATACAAATATAAGAAAAAACAAAAGATATTAAATAAAATTTGGATTTTAACATAGTATCTTACGCATTGGTGCAAATATCTTACTAAATACAAAAGGGGTAGGGGGTTCGTGTCCGTAAAGCCATGTTGGTATGCCAATATCTTGTTGTTTGTTTACTTTATGGGGGTATTTTTCCATTAATTCAAAACAGCTGCTTCTGTAAGTTTTAGGCTTTGTTTACCGGCATTCATTTTTGCGATAATACCAACCGGTATTGTTATTTTGTTTGCAACATGTCCAAACGGAAGCCCATAAAAACATGGTATATTTAGTTTAGCCAAACAATTGTTCAATATTTCTTTAAGGGTAAACGATTCGTCGGTTGTAAGTTTAACACCATCAATATCGCATTTGTTGAAAATACCTAAAACAATACCCGATGCTTTTGCAAAATTTGTTGACATAAGCAAATGGGTAATCATCCTGTCAACTTTATATGGCTTTTCACGTATTTCTTCTATAAAAACTATTTTGTTTTCAAAATCAGCTTCGTATTTTGTACCTATAAGTGTTGTAAGCATTACCAAATTACCACCAATAAGCTCGCCGCTTGCTTTGCCAGGGGTTATGGTATATTTGTCGAAATCGGTATTGTTTTCTGTGTTTTTTTCTCTTAGGTAAGGATATTTATACCTGCTTTTTGCTTCAACAAGTATTTTATTGAAACTTTTAAGGGTATATTCGTTAAAAGTGGATACACCCACAGGGCCATGGAACCCAACCAAGCCTGTTTTTTGGTAAATCGCAACAAGCAAGGATGTAATATCGCTGTAGCCAACCAATATCTTCGGGTTTTGCTTAATTGTTTCATAATCAAGCACATCCAGGATTCTATTAGACCCATATCCACCCCTGGCACATAAAATCCCATCTACGTTGTGGTTTTTGAACATGTGCATCAATTCATCGGCACGTTGCTTATCGCTGCCTGCAAAATAACCCTCTTTTAAAAGAATTGTTTTGCGGTAATATGCCTTATAACCAAGTTTTTCAACTTTAACAATAATTTCTTTAAGCTCTGCTTTGCTAATAAATCCACCTGGTGCAGCCAAACCAATTGTATCACCTTTTTTTAAACTTTTTGCCAGTATTTTATCTGTTGGATCGTTATTTTTGGCTTTCGGGTTTTTCCACGAAATATTAATTGCCGAAATTGGTGCCAATAATGAACTAAAAGCAATTGTTTTAACAAATTTTCTTCGGGTATGCTTTGTCATCGGTTTGTTTTTTAGGACTTAGTTTTATAGGTTAAATATAGTTGTTGATTAAAAGAATATATGAACCTAAATAAATTAGGTATGCAACCTTAAAAAAAAAGTGGCAGTGGAACAAAATGTTGCCGCTGCCACTTTTGTAGCCAAATTTATTTATATACGTTCTGAAAAATTATTTACAAATTGCTTTATTTTGCCGGCAGCCATGTTTGCGTTCGGCCAATTATTGAAATCCCAATAAAACCACGTACTAACAGGTTAGCGCCATCGCGCGAAATTTTACACTTGTATACTTTCCCGTTGTTTGGATCTAAAATTGTTCCTTCACCCCATTCATTTTTAGCTGTTTTTTTCATTTCCATGATAATTTTTAAGCCAACAACTTTCTGGTTGTACCTTTCGTCGTCTTCATCACATTTATCACAAACATTATTTCTTTTTTCCGCTTCAAACAAATGCATGATTTTTCCATAAAACAAACCATCTTTTGCCTTCCAAATTTGTACTATTGATTTTTCATCGCCGGTTTCATCGTCAATAGTTTTCCATTTTCCGCTTATTGTTTGTGCAAACAATGTTGTGCTAAACAAAAGAAAAGATGTTAATATCAAGCTGTTAACAATTAATTTTTTAGTTGTTTTAAACATAATTTAAGTATTTAAGGTTAATGAAATTTTTGTCAAAATAATTTTTTTTATTGGTTATTCCAAATTTTAAGAAAAATTCTGACATTTTGGGCTGACATTAATTAACAGAAACATCTTCCGCATCTTTTAATGGTGTCAAATTTTCCGGGATTTCATTGTTTTTGTCAAAAACCGGAAAAACATCCATTATAGGTGATTCCTGAATGGCAGGGATTTCATAATCGCTTACTGTACCTGTTAATAGCTTATCAATAGCATCGTAAGCCTCTTTTACGTCGTTGGCCTGTATCAACATGTATGTATTCGATTTTCGCTCAACGCCTTTTTCTTCGTCCAGGTTAACAAAAGTAACTTTGCATTTAAACCAGCGGTCGCCATTTTCATCGGGGTGCAACTCGCTATAATTTGCAATTTTAATATTGGTTACTGTAAATTCACCCGAAATATAAGGTTCCATCATTTCATGTATCCTTTTTTCGGCATCGGTAAACGAAACAGCATCGACTAAATATGGTTCTGTAACCTTTTTTTCTTTACCGTTTTGGTCCATTTTCTGATACCTTACTTTACACTCATACCATGTACTCATTCTCTATATTATTAAATTGTTAAATTATTGAATTGCTAAACTGTTAAATTGCTGACTGTATGCTAATTATGTGTTTACGAAGTCAGTGTCTCTTAATTTCTAAGTGCTTTATTATTTTGAAATGAGAACAGTCTTCTGACTACAGCAGGTAGTCTTTGCAGAGCTGTTTCCTACTGAATACTGCCTACTAACTTCTGTATCTTTCAAACAAAGTTCAAAACTTTGAAAATGCGGCCAAATTGACTTTACGGATGCACACCAATTAGATTTATTCAAAAATGTATAAGAAAATAATATTGGTTTCCAGTGCCGGTTTTTTCTGCCCTTTTATTTCCAAAACAATTTTTAGTTCTGCTTTTGTGGTTCCCCTAAGGTTTTTTAACGAAATAAGACTTGCATGCATCCTTAACTCGCTATTTACCACTACCGCTTGGTTGAATTTTAGTTTTTCGATACCATAATTCACCATCATTTTAACGTTTTTGAAATCGGCTATTTGTTCCCATAAATATGGCATTACCGATACCGTTAAATAACCATGTGCTATGGTGTTTTTAAATGGGCTTTCTGTTTTTGCTTTTTCAGGATTGGTGTGTATCCATTGATGGTCAAGGGTTGCATCGGCAAACATGTTAATTTGCTCTTGTGTAATTTTAAGATATCCGGAAACACCTAGTTCCTTGCCTATATATTTTTCAAATTCTTCAAAACTTCCTATCGTTAACTTATCCATGTTTTTTGTGTTTTAATAATAAAAGTGTGCAAAGTTAGTTTTTTTTTAAAATTTGTGGTGTAAATTTATTTTTTTTACCTTTATTTATTGTTGTTTAAATCTATAAAATATCAAAAAATAGTGTTTATGAAACAGATAATAATATTAATCAACCTATTTTTATTTGTTGCCATTTTATCTTGTAATACAACACCAAACGATAAAAAACCAACAATAGAAACTTTATTTGATACCCTATTATGCAAAGGTTTTGATTTTCCGGTTGGGAACAAAAATGCCGCCGGCGTATATAAAGATAAAAATACGGGTAAAAGGCACAATGGTTGGTACAAAGCGGTAAAGTTTTGCGAAAAATACAGCTATGGCATACATCCTGCCGAAGATTGGAATGGTAATGGTGGCGGAAATACAGATTTGGGTCAAAAAGTCCGTTCAATTGGTAAAGGTATTGTTGTACATGCCCAAAACGAAGGGGGAAATTGGGGCAATACCGTAGTTGTTGAACACATTTATTACGAAAATGGCGCGGTAAAAAAACTACGGTCGCTTTATGCCCACCTTGATACAATTATTGTAAAAAAAGGCGATTTTGTAAAAAAACGTATGCAATTAGGTACTATGGGTAATAATTCGGGTATGTTTTGGGCACATCTTCACCTAGAATTAAGGAAAGAATCGATATTTGATAAAAGTACCACGTTTTGGCCATCGGGAAGCGGGAAACAAGATACCAAATGGATAAAAAAGAATTACGAACACCCTACAAATTTCATAAAAGCACATAGAAATATCAAAAACCCGGTATCAGAAAAGCTTTTGGTAATTGCCATAAAACACGAATATAAATTATATGTTTGCAAATATGGCGATACAATAAAAAGTATACCAATTGCACTTGGTCAACAGCCACTTGGACATAAGCAAAAAGAGGGTGATAACCGTACGCCCGAGGGCGAATATTACATTAATCAAAAAGCCTTGGGGCCGTTTAGCGGTAGCATGGCAAATTTTTTTGGCACTGCTTGGATGAGGATTTCATATCCGAATATTTACGATGCAAAAATTGGTTTAGATAAGGGTTTAATTACAACAAAACAATATAATGCAATTGAAGCGGCAATAAAATCAAAAGGCATGCCGCCTAAAAATACAGCTATTGGGGGCGGTATTGGTTTTCATGGTTGGACAGGTAAATGGGATATTAAAAAGGAAAACAACCTTACCTGGGGTTGTGTCAGCATTAATAACGACGATTTGCTGAAATTCTATGATTTGGTGCAAATTAATACAAAGTTGATTATTGCACCATAAGAGCCAACTTCGTTAAATTTTAGATTAAAGATTAACCTATTAACAAACAGTACTTTAAAACAATAAAGTTCACTTCAGCAAACTACAAACAATCAATGTGTTATAGATATTTGACGAACTATTGAGGGATAAAATTGCCAGCAAATTCACTGATGCCGGCTTATGGCAATTACTGATAAAATTAGCTTTGTTATTTGTTATAATGAGCTTAATCCAAAAAGCCGCTTAGTGGATAATTTTGCAAAAAGCATAATATATTTTACGCTCGTTAATGTTTGTGTCCTTTCAGATACTGTGATAAAATAATAATCACTAAACATTAAAAAAAATGTCCAAAAATATATAATAAAACTAACGAAGGCTGTATTTGCAAAGAAATTGGATAAATACTTTGCAGGAACTATAGTTAACCTTGAATTTAACTTAGGAACTGTTAAGGAATAAGTTGACTAATTAAAGCGAAATTATTTTGTTCTTTAACAACTCGAAAAATTCACTAATAGTGTACTATTTTAGGACTTTTTCGAGGAAGTTACAAGGGCAAAAGAATAAGCTTAAATGGTCAATTTATTTCGATACAGTTCCTTAGACCATGGCAACAATACGAAATAAATTGCAATTGGTGCATTAATGATGTATATTTACACCAAAATTACAATTATGATTAGACAAAGTATTACATTTACAGAACCAAATAATAAGTGGCTAAAAGCTCAAATGAATACGAAAGAATATTCTAGTAAAAGCGAACTTGTTAATGATTTGATAAGACAAGCAAGGAAACAGCAGGTTCAAATTGATTGGCTAAAAACAAAATTAGAAAGGGCTGAAAATAGCGGATACACTACTGATAGTAAAGACCAAATATTAAGCCAATCAAAATATTTGCTAAATGATTAAATATAGATTGAGTAAAACATTCTTTTAAAATAAGAAGCAAAGTACCCAGTCAAAATTAATTATATATTTACTTTTACGCAACTTGCATATTGTAAGATATTTGCACCAGTGCAACATTAAATAGCACTTAGTGCTTATATTAGTCATTAGGTTGTCATAATAAATGACATATTATTTCGCGGAACATATCCGTACTACCGCTAAAAAGTGGTCGGACGGGTGTATGCTTTTCATATTAATTTAAGACGTTTATTATATTTGCTATTTTCAATGACTCTAATGACTTTTTAGACAACTCTATTTTACGAGCAAAACCCATAACACATTGACAATCTGTTTGTACGTCAGGAGTTCCGAGACTTGTGTCTAAAAAATACCGCCACCATTTTCATGATGACGGCTCTTAAAATCTAAAATCTTGATTCTCAAATTATAAATTTTTTGGTAATGGGTTAAAAGTGTTGATTATTGTATGTATCTGGTAACTGACGGGTTAACCCGTCAGTTCATCAACAGATTCGACCCAACCCCAATTTTTCTATATCCATTTTACGTAGCTAAAATCTTGCCTGTAAAGTAGATTTGGGTGTTTGGGAAAAATCCTGATACCTAAGCTAAAATCACCTTGTTTTGACGATAACAACTTTGTAAAATAACTTGCTTTATTGTTTTCAAAACTTTCCAATTTCATTTCCTGTATATAGATAATCCTTGTTTGCTCATCTTCTTTATTGTCGGTAATTACTACCTCAACACCTGTTTCAATATGTTCCGATTCAGTAAAATCAAGCACTACTTTGCCAATATACTCTTTACCTAATTCAATGTCTTCGCTAAGTGGGTTGCTTAAATGTATTGATTCCACATTAATTTTATCCCAGTTTAATTTTACTTTCTTTTTCCATGCCGCAATATCTTTTGCCAGTTGATAATCATTGGCGTTTATTTCATTTTTCCGGGCGTGTAATTTTGTGTAAAAACGCTCAATATAATCGTCGAGCATACGTTTCATTGTGAAATTTGGGGCAATTTCCATTATGTTTTTACGTATCATTGCCAGCCATTTTTCTGAATGTTTGTTTTTACCGCAATCGTAATACATTGGCGCAATTTCGTTTTCCAACAAATTATATATTGTTTCAGAATCTAATTCATCCTGAAAATCTTGATTATCATAAACCCGTTTTTCATCTAATGCCCAACCTGCATTTTCACGGTATCCTTCAACCCACCAGCCATCAAGCACACTTAAATTTAACACACCGTTCATAACAGCTTTCATGCCGCTTGTACCCGATGCTTCTAATGGGCGTGTTGGCGTATTTAGCCAAATATCGACACCCTGCACCAGTTTTTTTGCTAATTCGATATCGTAATCCTCAAGAAAAATAATTTTACCTAACAAGCCGGGTTCTTTCGACAGCCTGATTATTTCTTTAATAATTGCCTGTCCGCCGCCATCATTAGGGTGTGCCTTTCCGGCAAAAATAAAACGGATAGGTTTTTCGGTATTGTTCATCAAACTTTTAATCCGTTCCATGTCCCTAAACAATAAATCGCCGCGCTTGTAAGTTGCAAACCTACGTGCAAAACCAATTGTAAGGTAATCTTCGTTTAATTCTTTGCGGATGGCTGCAATATGCTTTGGGCTTTCATATAAACGTGTCCCTTTTTCGTCAAGGTACGATTTTATGAAATCAAACAGCTCTTTTTTCTCTGTTTTTCGGTGTTGCCACAATTCCTCATTGCTGATATCCTTAAGTTTTTCCCAAAGTTTTAATTCAGCCTGCCCGCTGATAAATTTATCGCCAAGTAAATTTTTATAAAGGTTTAACCAGCCTTTAGATGTCCAGCTAGGCATGTGTACACCGTTTGTAACATACCCTATGTGCGACTCTTGTGGGAAATAACCATCCCAAAGTTTATTGAACATATCTTTGGTAACCTCGCCATGCAATTTGCTTACCCCATTAATTTCTTGCGAAAGGTTGGCGGCAAGATAGCTCATTGAAAATTTTTCTGAAATATTACCAGGTTGGCTTCTGCCTAAATCAATAAATTCATCCCAGCTAATCTTTAACCGTTCGGGGTAATGCCCAAGATATGGCAAAATTTCATCTTCTTTAAATGCGTCGTGTCCTGCCGGAACAGGAGTGTGCGTTGTAAACAAGCTTGAGGCACGAACAATTTCACGAGATTCTGAGTAAGTCAGGTTCTCTTTTTTCATTAACTGATTAATACGCTCAATCCCTGCAAAAGCAGCATGGCCCTCGTTTAAATGGTATACGTCTTTCTTGATGCCTAATTTTTCAAGCGCACGTATGCCACCAATACCTAAAATTAGTTCTTGTTTTAAACGATAATCATTGCCCCTGCCATATAAGCTCCATGTAAGTTCCCTGTCTTCTTGCTGATTATCAGGCCTATCCGTATCCAACAAATAAAGTTTTACCTTTCCAACTTCAACAAGCCAAATTTGTATTTTTACAATCCTACCTGGTAAAACCAATTCAATATAAATTGCTTTTCCATTATTATCTTTAAGTAAATTAACAGGCATTTTGGCAAAATTTTGCTCAAGGTAGTTTACTTGTTGCTCGCCTTTTATCGATAAGCTTTGCTTAAAATAGCCATATTTGTATAATAAACCTACAGCCACCATGTCAATGTTTGAATCAGAAGCTTGTTTTAGGTAGTCGCCAGCTAAAATACCAAGGCCGCCCGAATATATTTTTAGGTTACTGCTTATACCAAACTCCATGCTGAAATAAGCAATTTTAGCGGCGTTTTTGTCGTATGGTCGTTTTTGGTAATTATCAAATTCAATTAAAACTTTGGTATATAATTCAATAAAATGTTTATCTTTTTCAAGCTCTTTGATACGATTATAATCCAGACACTGCAAAAATGCGGTGGGGTTATTTTTGCTGCTCACCCATTTTTTATGATTAATATAGCTAAAAAGCTCCTGTGCTACTGGATTCCACGACCACCACAGGTTTTTAGCCAGTTCATTAAGTCGCTCGAATTTTCCGTTAAAATTTGATTTTACTTGCACGCCGCGCCAAATTGGCTTGTTGCTTTTATAACTTGTTACCGAGGTAAAAGATTTCTCTCTCTCTTTTTGTGCAATAATTTTGCTATGCTTTTTACTCCGCTTTTTACTCTTCCGTAAAGCTTTGTCGTAAGCTTCGTAATAATACTTGATAAGATTTTTCCATAAAGCGATACGTGAAACATCAAATGCATTTTTCCGTGCATTTTTAAAGAATTTATCGTCTTTAAGGCTGCAAAGCACAATTGTTTCTGCTATTTGGTCAACAACAAACTGGTAGTTTTCATCGTTACGGTCAATTACTTTCAGGCACTTACTTAATTCTATGCCATCTTTCAAAATCCATCGTCCAAAGCCCGAAAGGGTGGTAGTAACCGTAGGTATATAAAAAGCCAGGCTTTCAAGGGGGGTGTAACCCCAAGGTTCGTAGTAAGAAGGGAAAACAGTTAAATCGAAACCAATTAGCAGATCCCAATAATCAAGATTGAAAATGCCATCTTCGCCATTTAAATAAACTGGTACAAAAATGATTTTAACTTTGTCGTTTTCATCGTTTTGAAGCTTGTTTGCTGTAACCTTGTTTAATACAGGGTCGTATTCTGCATCGTGCAAGTAATGTGTTAATATATTGTTTTCATTTGGGGCAGGGCTTCCGCCATTTTCCAATCTGTGCAACAGGTCTTTTCTTGCGCCATAATTATTTGCAGGTACCAAAACAAAAGCAACCGTATTATGTCCTGTTTTTTCATCCTTATTTGCTTTACCGAGGGCATCAACAAAAACATCGAGCCCTTTATTCGAAAACTCATATCTTCCGCTCGAAGCAACAAATTTAATATTTTCAGGTAGTTTATAACCAAACAACGCTTCGCTTACTTCACGCAATTTTTTTCTGGCAACAGCTCTTTTTTCGTCAAAATCGGTACCAACCGGCACAAAATCATCTTCAAAACCATTTGGCGTAACAATATCTACATCTTTTTCGTGAAATTGACTACATTCTTTGGAGGTTATTTCACTAACCGTAGTAAAAACATCTGCTTCGCGGGCCGATATTTTTTCAAGCGATTGTTTAGAGATAATATTAAACTCTTTTGCTTTTAAATCGCCATTGTATGTGTCGAGTTTACTATAAAGAGGCAAACCGTTGCCTGCAATTGAGCGTCCGATAGCCGTTGCATGTGTTGTAAATGCCGTTGCAATAAGTGGCGATTGGTCTTTCAGGTAAAGCAGCCCTGTTCCGGTCATCCATTCATGAAAATGGGCAACTACTTTATCCTTAGCCGATAAATTATTGTTATAAAAACTTTCAACAACTTTAGCAGCCGCATATCCAAAAATGGCCGGCTCAATATAATCCCAATGCCCCGAAAGCGAGTCTAGCTGGTATAAATCCCAGAACCGTCTGAAAATTTCGTTCTTTTGGGCTATAAACGGGCTGAAATCAATTAAAATAACAACCGGTTTACCTACTATTTTCCAACGACCGATTTTAATGCGCAAACCTTCTTTTTCAGCAGCCTGTTTCCAATCAGGGAATAAATTGTTATCTTCCTCAAATTCAGGGTTTACGCTTTCATCACGATGTAAGTCTGGGCCAAGCATAATGAGGCCGTCTTTTAACTCTTTTTGTAGCGTAATAGCTTTTGTTGAAACAACGGTATGGATACCACCTACCTTGTTACAAACTTCCCAACTTGTTTCAAAAATATAATTTGGTTTTTGCATAATATTTATTGTTAAATTTCTTGTAATATGCTGAATATTTGCAAGATATTAAGTTTTCAACGTTTCAATAAATTCTAAATTTTGTAATACTGTGTTACAAATTTCAGAAAATAATCAACAAAAATAAAATAGTTTTGTGATTTTACATCATTTATATTTTCAATAAGGTGTTTTTTTATAATTTAGCGAGAAACCCAACAATAATATAACACGTAAACCAAATAAATGACATGGTTTGAATCAAATTTATACATTAGCTATGTGGTTAAATAGTATAATTACAGAAAATGGTAACAAATATTTGCCGATATAATTTTTTATAGGTATTTTAACGGTTTAAAAAATAAGGTTGTTAGCATAAAATATTTAAAAAATAACTACTAACAATTTGCCCCCATGGATTATCTATTAGAAGGAGCAACCGGAGGAAAATTTAGTTATCAAAGTTTTGCTAAGATATTAAAACAACATTACGTTACGTTCAGGTTTCATAAAAAGAGTTAAAGAAAATAAAAAGTCTGTTAGATAATTTGAATTTGGATAAAAAGGTAGGTGATGAAAAGCCACCATAGTTACACAAACATACTATGTTTGTGTAACTATTAGATATAAATGTATGATAGAATGTTTGTGTAATACAACAACACATTCGATAAGTTTAATTTGCACAACAATAATTAATATCTATATTCGACATTTGAATTTACAAAGAAAAGAAAAATATGCAATTATCAAAAAAAGAAATACAATTATTTAATAAGCTTGTCATAGACAGAAAAGAGAGTGCAAAAGTACTTGAAAAAACGTCAATGGAAGGAGTTAAATACAGCGTTACTGAAAAATATTCGGAGCAAGCACATTTTATCTACGAACTTATTCAAAATGCCGACGATGTAAAAGCTGAAAATATTGGATTTGATATAAAAAAAGATGGTTTGATATTTAGGCACAACGGAAAAAAGAAATTTACAGTATCCGACCCCGATAAAGAAAAAGAAGACGGAAAAAATAATGAATTAGGTCATATAAATTCAATAACGTCAATAGGACAATCAACAAAAAAAGATGATACAGCAAAAATAGGGAAATTTGGTGTCGGATTTAAAGCCGTTTTTCAATATACTGACATTCCTGAAATATACGAAGATAAATTTAAATTTAAAATTGTAAGATTTATTGTTCCAGAACTACTTGAAAAAGATAGATTTGAAAGAAAACCAAATCAAACACTTTTTTACTTTCCATTTAAAGGAAATGAGTCTGAAAAAGAAAAAGCATATAACGAAATTTTTGCAAAAATCAGTAATTTGCAATATCCTTTACTTTTTATTTCAAATTTAAAAAGTATAGAGTGGAAAACGCAAGAAGGGAAAAACGGTATTTATAAAAAAAAGATTATAAAACCTCAAAAAATTAATAATACTTTAATTGAAAAAATAACATTAGACAATCACAATAATATTGGAAAAGAATTATTTGGTGAAAAAAATAAAATACACCTATTAAAAATAAGTCGTGTTCTTGAAAACGGTTTGTCATATTCGATAGCATACAGAACAAACGGCAAAAACAAAATTTTATCCGATATTGAAATTCCTACTTTTTGTTTTTTTCCTACAACTGAAATAAATAAATTAAAATTTATTATTCATGCCCCTTTTTTACTTATCGACAACAGGCAAGGAATAAAACGAAACGATGATTGGAACACCGAACTAATAACAAAAATATCTACACTTGCCGCTGACAGTCTCGAAATATGCAAACAATATGATTTAGTAAATGATGACTTTTTTTATGCAGTTCCGCATATCGAAAGTGATTTTGATAATACCGTTAATTATTTCTATAAACCTGTTTATTTGGAAATATTAAAACGATTAAAAGAAATTGAAATTTTTCCGACCAAAGAAAAGGATAAATATTTAACAGCTAAAAATGGCTATATGTCCGGAACAAAAGATTTAATTAATTTGTTAAGTTCCCAACAACTTGCAAATTTACTTTCAAACCAAAATGTAGCTTGGATTTTACCTTCTTTTGCAGGAATAAGACGACGAAATAATAATCTTGGCTACTATTTACTAAACGAAATAGGGATAAAAGATATTAATGCACCTGAAATAGTAAATCTACTATCAAAACAATTTATCGAAAAACAATCTGAAAAATGGTTACACAGTTTCTATGAATATGCAATTGAAATACCTGCAACATATTCTACATTAAAAAGAAAGCCTTGCCTTATTGCAGAAAACGGCGAAGCATATTCATTATTAGATGAAAACGGAAATAAACAAATATTTTTACCATATCCGGAAAGCAAACAAAGAAATAATAATAGCGAAGATATTCAAACAACACAAACAAATTTAGATACGATACAAGAGAAAACAACAACTGATGATTTCTTATTTATAAAAAACGAATTCTTAAAAAATTCTACTACAAAAAAGTTTTTTTCTGCATTCAGGCTAACCCAACCAGATACAAAAGCATATATTGAACATAAAATAATTCCGGAATACAATAAAGAAGAGCTAGATACAAATTTATTGCTTGAACATTTTAAAGTTTTTTATAATTATTTTTACAAAGAATGTCCGCAACGTGAACAATTTGATTTTATAGAAAAAATAAAACAACTTTCGTTTATCCTTGTAACCCGTTCAACTGACAACAAAGGATTACGTTCAAAACCAACAGACGTATATTATCCCACAAAAGAATTAAAACTTTATTTTGAAGATTATTCAGAGGGAATTTATTGGCTTAGAGAAAATAGCTATAAAAAGATATTTAATGAGTTTGGAAAAGAAAACATTAGAGAATTTTTAAAAGAAATCGGAGTTAATTTTGAGCCAAAACAAATATTGTTTACACCATACAGTAAATATGAATATCTGTGGGGAGAGAATTATACGTCAATCGATTATGTGAAAGATTATAATATTGAAGGTCTTGAAAACTTAATACAAAATATTTCATTTCAAAAATCTAAAATTATATGGAACTTTCTTTTAAATTCTAATTATGAATTTAATGCAGAAGTAAGATATTTTTATTATACTTCAAGAAAAAAATGGCTTACTGCAAAGTTTTTAAAAAAACTACAAACAGAAAAATGGCTTTATGATAATGAAAATAACCTTGTATGCCCCGATGAAATAAAAAAAGAACAACTACATGAAGAATACGAAACTTCAACATACGATTCGAAAAATTTAATTACTCGATTGAATTTTTATATTGAAACAATAAAAGAGCCGACACCTATAAATCAAGATGAAGCTAAAAAATACAAAAAAGTATATGAAAAATTTAAAGACTTTACTGATGAAGATATTCGAGAATTAGAACGATTAAGAAAACGCAGAGAAAAAAGAAAAAAGAAAAAAGAAAATACTGAAAATGACATTGACGAAGCTACTAAAAAAGCAGAAGAAACAAGTAAAAAAGTTTTTATTCCGACTTATGAAAATATTGAGGAATTAAAAACGGATTTGTTAGAAATAAAGAACTCAAATAATATTTCAGATATAAGTAACGTAATTGACGGTGTTGTAAAATTTATTGACGATGAACTAAAAGATAAAATTGAGCTTGCAAGCGAAGTTTTTACAAAAGTAGAAAGAGACAGAATAGAATATGAAAGTAAATACAACAGCATTACCGGAATACAAGAATTTGGAGCAGAATTAGCACACATAATATTAACTTCGGTAAGCAAAATTAGCAGAAACGCTCAATTTCTTAAAAACAAACTACCAAATCCTAAATTAAATGATATTTTTAAAAGTCATTCGTACGAAATACACGAACAAATGCTTTCATTAGAAAAAGTTGTAAAATTTATGCTTGATGTAAATAAAAAAGAAAACTACGAAGAGCTTGAATTAAAAACACTTATTGAAAGTCTTTTTAAGTATGACTATAATGATATTTTAGAAAAACATAACATTTTCCCGATGGTAGAAATGATTGATGCATTTGAATTATTTTACAATCGAAAAGCTATTGAAGATGTTATCGAAAATTTAATTACAAACTCAATAAAAGCTACTTCTTACAACGAAAATAATAAAAAAATTAAATGTAAAGGCTATATAGACGAAGATAAATATATTATTCAGTTTTCGGATAATGGTTGCGGTATTGAAGCAGGTAAAGAAGAAAGCATATTTGACATTTATTACACAACAACAGAAAATATAGGCGGTTCAGGAGTTGGTTTGTTTATTGTGAAAAATAGACTTGAAGCAATAAACGGGACTATAAAACTTATTAAAAACGAATTTAAACCTACCGGTGCAACATTTGAAATAGTTATACCGATAAATAAATAAAAAAGTATGGAAAAGAAAAATTATACAATACTGGTAATTGATGATTTATTACCTGAAAACGACCCAATTATTATAGAATTGAAAGAAATTTATAATGAAGTAGTTATTAGAAAAGAACCGAATACAGGAGTCTCTTATGTAAAAGCCAATCATAAAAATAAGCAAATAATAGTTGTATGTGATTATCTTTTCGGTTCTAAATACAAGCCAAACGGTAAATGGATTTTACAGAATATTCGTAAATACTCTGATAAAATACCTTTTGTTTTATTAACGGCAGTAGAAAACCAAATAACAGACTATAAAGATTTTATTAAGCTGAAAATTTTTGACATAGCCAATATGTCTGATTATTTTGATGTCATAAATATTGTTAAAGAAGCAGAACAAAAATACATACAACAAAAAGACGATGTTTTAGCTGAAATGCAAAGTATAATTAATCAAAATAAAAAAAGAACAAAGGTAAGCAAAAGTAAACATATTTCTTTTTTTGTAGATAAGATAAAAGAAATACCTGATAAAGATTTACAAAATCATTTTACTGAAATTAAAATTGAAGAATATAAAGTTTTGAGCGGTATAAAATTAGAAAATATTAATAAAATAAATTTAATAGCAGGTTTAAATAATTCAGGAAAAACAACTTTGCTTGAAGCTATATTTTTACTCACAAAACAAAATGAGTTTGATGAATTTCTTGAAATTCAAAGGATAAGAGGTAAGTTTAACGAAATATTTGATATTCCGAATATATTCTTAAAAAATCATACATCAAATAAAATTAATATTGGAGGAATATTTAAAAATATTAAAACGAAACTTGAATATGAGAAAAAGAAGCAAGTAGCAGAAATAGAGGCTCAAAATCATATATGCTCATATTTAATAAATTCTTATGTAGAAACAGATAAAATAAATGAAACACCGGAAGAAAACTTAGAAACAAAAGTTCATTTATACGGTGATAAATTTAATTATACTGATAGTAATATAATTTCTTATACTCAACGCAACCTATGTTTATCTGAATTTTACAGTCCGTTTGCATTCCAACAACGCGAAAAATTAAAAGAAGCATATACCGCATCTGTAAAAACTAAAATAGGAGATAAAATTACGCATGATAAAATTATTGATTTTCTAAAAAATAAAATAGATAAAAACATTATTGACATAAAACTTATTATAGAAGACAATGATATTAGATTTATAGTAAATCACAAAAGTTTTGAAACTACGAAAGATTTAACCGAATTCGGAGATGGTTTACAACGTATGTATGCTATTGCTTTACAGTTTGCAGCAGTCCAAAACGGAATTTTATTAATAGATGAATTAGAAAATGCAATCGACTATAAACGCTTATCAGATTTTGCAGGTTTAATTATTGAACTTGCTGTTGAATTTAATGTTCAAGTATTTATTACTTCGCATAGCAAAGAGTGTATTAATGCTTTTATTTCAAAAGAAAAAGCACATTTAATTTCAACTTACTCATTAATAAATAAAAATAGTGAAATAATGTGTAAGCATTTTAAAGGCGTTGTTTACAATGATTTAATAAATTCAGTTGATGCAGATTTAAGAAAGGTTACAAAATGAATAAAGCAGTTATAATTTTTACGGAAGGGAACGATGACATTGCTTTTTTAAGCAGAGTTTTAAAAACGGCAGAATTTAAAAAATGCCTAGATAAAATTAAAGAATTAATTTACCCCTTAAATGAAAGGATAAAAGCTCATATAAATGACATTTATCCATTGGAATATCAAATAGAAGAAAGTGAGACAGACATTTCAGTAAACGAAATAAAAATGAGTATTCCTAAAATTTACACAAAAAGCAAAGATGAAGATAAGTATTATCTTATATTTTATGCAATAGGAGGAAAATCAACAATAAAAGAAAGAGCTGTTTCAATTATTGAAAAATATTTACCTGTGATATTTACACCTGATTTTAGAACAAATGAAGATAAAATTTCAATAGAGGAATATTCTTTTGCTTTTTTCTTTGATGCAGATGAAAATAAATCAAAAACAATTGAATACATACAAGAAAGTTTAAAAAGTGTTTTAGAAAGCGAAATTTGGGCACATAATAACTGTTTTAACGGAAAACTAAAATATAGAGACAATGATAAAGAGACAAAAATTGCATGTTATATTTTCCCTTCCGAAGAAATTGGTTCTTTGGAATGTATTGTTTTACCAATGATGATAAAAGGAGTAGATGATAATAGATTTATTGAAGCTAAAAATTATTATAATAAATACAAAACAACACAAACAATACCTCAAAGAATAAAAAGAGCAAAAGCAGTTATTGGAATTGCAGGACAATTAGAAAAAGAAGCTCGTCCGAACTCTGCATTATATGAAGATGGTGTATATTATAAAAAACAAATATCAGACAACAAACAATGTAAAGAAATCGTAGGACTGATTAATTCATTATTTGAATAAAAAAGGTAACGTGAATGTGCTTGATGCTATTTTGTTTTTTTGTGGTGTGGTTGTTCGCTACGCTCACTGCCCACACCACAAAAAAACAAAACATCACAAGCACATTTCCGTTATGGTTTGCTTGACGTAATAATCGCAACATAAATACTTAGAATAAATTGTAAGGAATAACATTTTTTTTTGTAAAATATATTTTTTTAGTAACTTGTGAAACTTGACAATAATAGATATTCATAAATATAATAATACAATATGAAACATCCATTGTAAAAGGCTTTGCCGCCTAAAGAAAGGCTATTAAGGATGTTCCATGTGATAAATAAAAACAATTAAAAAAAGACAGATGAAAAAACTAACATTATCATTATTACTATTTGTTTTTACAGCAAATATTTATGCACAAACCCGTGGCTTTGTAACAAAACGCAAACAAGCAAAAGACCATATTGCATTAATAATAGGTAACTCAAGCTACCCTGATATGCCACTTGAAAACCCCAAAAACGATGCCAATGCAGTAGCAGAAGCATTTAATGAAATGGGTTTTATAACAGAAAAAGTAATTGATGCCGACCGTGAACAAATGGGAATGGCAATAAACCGTTTTTCAAACAAATTAAAAACTGCACGTATAGCGGTATTTTATTTTTCGGGACACGGAATGCAAGTTGATGGCAAAAATTTTTTACTACCTATTGCCAAGACCCAATCAACACAAATAAATAAAGTAGAAGAGGTGCCGTATCGTGCAATAAATATTGATGAAGTTTTAACAGCAATGAATAACAGCAAAGTTAATTTTGCTTTAGTTGCCCTTGATGCTTGCCGCAACAATCCGCTTAGCAGTAGCGGAAAAGGCAGGTTAAAAGGACTTGCAGCGGTAAACGCACCGGCAGGTAGTTTAGTAATGTATGCTACAAAAGCCGGACAAGTAGCTTACGACGGTGATGGTAAAAATAGCCCATTTACAATAGCATTTTTAAAACATATAAAAACACCCGGTTTAGATGTTAATTTACTGCCAAAAAATGTAAAAAACACGGTTTTAGAACTTACAAATGGAAAACAAAGCCCGGGAGCTTATACCGAAATAACCCAAAGTTTTACATTTGTACCCGAAATGACAGACAAAGAATTTGAAGAATACATAAAACAGCAAAAAGGCAAACTAACAGAACTTCAAATAAAACAAGCAGAAATAAAACGAAAGCAGAACAAAGAAGATGCTGAACTTGCACGACAAAAAGCCGAGCTTGCAGCACTTGAAAAACAAATTGCAGATATGAAAAAAGCAACTGCAAGTGGTGGAGGCGACCTTGATAAAATGCTTGAAATAATGAAACAACGCAAAGCACAAAAAGCAAAACTTGATGCAATGCGAATACAATAAAATAGCAAACGAACCATTAATGCAAGATATGAAACCCGCAGCTTGGAATACCGTACTGCAAAACCTTGGCATTGCAAAAGGAAGCATAAAAATTGATGATGTAAATGCTTTACGTAAAAAATTAGATTTACCTTTAATATTAACAGACAGTAGAGATGGAAAACAATATAAAACTGTAGAAATTGGCAACCAAGTTTGGATGGCAGAAAACCTTGCATATAAAGCAAGTAGTGGTTGCTGGGCTTATGATAACGACCAAAGTAATGTAACAAAATATGGTTATCTGTATAATTGGCAAACAGCAAAAACAGTTTGCCCAACAGGTTGGCATTTACCTACAAAAAGCGAATTTGAAACTTTATTAAATAATTATGGAAATGGAAATGATAATGAAGAAGATTGGAAAGCAAATTATACAGCTTTAATACCTGGTGGCGAAAGTGGCTTTTCGGCTTCCTTTGGCGGGTGGCGTTACGGCAATGGGAAGTTTTAGCTACATTGGTAGAAGCGGCCTCTTTTGGTCGTCATCAGCGAAAGATGATACAAACGCATGGAAATTGTTTGAGAAAATAGGGGTGTGGAATTTTGTAATGTATGGTTTACATAAAAAGATAAAAATAATATATGGCATTATCTCATGAATTACCTGTTTACAAAGCAGCTTACGATTTGCTTTTAGAAATTTTTAAGTTTTCGGCAAATTTAAAACGAGAATATAAATTTACTTTAGGCGAAAAACTAAAAAATGAAGTAACAGATTTATTAACAAATATATACAAAGCAAACAAAACTTATAATAAAACAGAAATTATTGATAAGGCACGTGAAAATACAGAAATTGTACGTCTATATTT
>NBLH01000050.1 GCA_002084525.1 Bacteroidetes bacterium 4572_117
TAATTGGCTTTATTGTAGTCCTTAATACTGCAACCGATCCGTATACATTTGCCTGAGGTATACTCATTGTGTAAATATCTTTCATATCATCTGATGAAATATCAATAAGATGCTGATAACTTGGCCTTGTTGGTCCAACGTTTGGAATATTCTCATACAAGCCTTCCTTATTAACAACAGTCAAATAATTTGAATGAGGGTTTACCGTATTACCCTGCGGAATCATTAACTGGCCTGGTTTAAATGAAAGAGTTATTTCACCAAGCTTTTCGCCACTATCAAAATTCCATTTTATAACTTTTTTATCATCAAATGCTGATGTATAAGCAACATTTTCCCTACCATCAAAAGCAAGGTCAACAACACCAGTTCCAACTTTTAGAGAACTATGTTTTACCGCTGCAAAATCAATAAGAGGTATACTTGCATCTGTATTCCCTGCAAAAGTTTTATTTGCAAGAGCTTCCTTTGTTTTAGCAAAATCCAAAACAAATGTTTCGTCGCCAACAGCAATAAAGTAATTACCATCAGGGCTAACTTTAACTTTTGAAATACTGCTTGGGACTTCGATAAAAGCAATTCCATTTGCACCAACCGCAGCAGCAGTAGAAACAACTGAGAATTCATTTACTACTTTATCCGAAGCACCTTCAAGTTTTGTGTAATCAACTACATAAACATAATGTTTACCTGCTTTATTAGCAGCACCAACTAAAAGCCCGTGACTGTCATTCTTACCGGCATCAAAATAGTCAAGTGTAAAAGGTGGTAATTCTAAAGTAAAAGTACCTTCAGTTACAATACGACCTTGATGATGGCCAGATTCAATTTCACTTTCAGTATCTTGGAATTTCCAGAAAGTAACCCCGGACTTAAATTTTGCATCAAATTCTGTTTCAACATCTGCTGTTTTGTTTTCCCACAGAGCCGGGTACTGGCTACTTTGTACAATGTACTCCGTATTTTGTGTAACAGTAACACCCGGGAAACAATTAACAAAAAGAGCATTTGATAATACTTGTTTTGTTTCAAAATCATCAAGACCAAGCAATGCTACCCTTGAATTAGCACCATCGGAATAAAATAAATATTTTCCGTTATAAGCACCTTTGGTTTCTGAGAAAGCCGGGTAACGCATATCGCCATACCCATAAATCCTGTTATCCAAAGATCCTTTTTTCAACAAGAGCATACTTTCATCATCATAACCGTAGCCTTGCCAAGGTTCTGGTGAAAACACGCCTACGTACTTATAGATACGCATTGAAGGTATCCCGTAAACAACCATTGTCCCCGAGTTTCCGGTCCCAACAAATGAAAAATACTCATCCCTGCCACCTCTAGGCATGAATGTTTTCACGGCAGATATAACATCCGCATCATTCAGGCCCCTGGCTTCTTTAACATCGTCAAGGGTTCGTACCCCTGAAGTAAATGCTAATAAAACCAAAATGGAACCCAATAAAAAAATTCGATTTTTTGGTGAAATCATAATTAACTATTTATAGGTTAGTAAAAAAAAATAAGGTTTATATGTAAAACACATAACACCTACGTTAAAACATTAATATATATCAATTATTTTATTGATATGCGACAACATTATTATTGATGTAAAACATTGATTTTTTCTCATATGACATATAAAGATATTAAAGTCTTTTACTAAAGATTGTATCCCAATACGTTGCAAATATAAACAAAAATAAAAGTATATCGAAACATTTTTTAACAAATTTTCACAAATTCTAAATAAAAAAAATTCAGTTATTTATAATACATTTGTATAAACGTATTATAACTATTATGTCATTAATTATATCAGAAAAAGACCTTAAAAAAATAATTATCGTTGGCGATAGGGTTTTAATTAAACCAAAAACATTTACAGATAAAACAAAATCGGGACTATTTTTGCCGCCGGGTGTACAAGAAAAGGAGAAATTATATTCAGGTTATGTAATAAAAGTTGGACCCGGTTATCCAATTCCCACCATACAGGAATATGATGAACCCTGGAAGGAAAAAACGGATAATGTAAAATATGTACCCTTGCAACCTCAAGTTGGTGATTTAGCGGTTTATCTTCAACAAAGTAGTTATGAAATTATTTTCAAAAACGAAAAATACCTGATTGTCCCACATTCTGCTATTTTAATGTTGATTAGGGATGAAGGGCTTTTTAGTGAATAATATTGGAAATCATTAAATACTAAAGATATAAATATAGGTGAGAAACATCAGTTAATATTATAAAGGCCTAGTGCTAGTAGTGCGATTCCTAATTAACATATCAAATTTGTAAAGCTTTTACATTTAAATCTTGTTTAATCAAAACAAATGTATATTTTTGCAGCCTAAATGCATAAATATACAACATGTCTGAAAAAATAAATAGGCTTTTAGTCTTAAAACAAATTATTACCCTTAACAGGATTGGAAAACAAGATGATTTACTTAATATTCTGAAACAAAGAGGATTTGCGCTAACCCAAGCAACACTTTCACGAGATTTAAAAGAGCTAAAAGTCAGTAAAACACCTGATGCTGAACACGGATATATATATTCTTTACCTAGTCATTCCATGAGAAAAAGGATGGCCTCAAATGTAAGCTACTCAAATTTAGGATTCCAGTCAATTGATGTTTCAGGTAACATTGCAGTAATAAAAACCAAATCGGGCTATGCAAATAGTTTTGCAACAATAATTGATGAATTTTTTTTGAGCGAAATTATAGGAACATTAGCAGGAAATGATACAATATTTTTAACGATTAAAGAAGGTTCTAGCTTTCAGGAACTAAAAAAAGCTTTAATCGTAAACATTCCTGAATTAAAAGAATTTATTAAATAGGATTTTCCAATTTAAATTGTCATTTCGAATTGAAAATATGAATAAAATAAAACTTATACTCGAAAATGGTGTTGAATTTAGTGGTTACTCTTTTGGCGCAAAAAAATCTATAGCAGGTGAAGTTGTTTTTAATACAGCCATGACTGGTTATCCTGAAAGTTTAACTGACCCATCGTACAAAGGTCAAATACTAGTGGCTACCTATCCTTTAATTGGTAATTATGGCGTGCCGGGTAAAGGTGAAGAAAATAGCATGCTCAAGTTTTACGAATCTGATAAAATACAGGTTTCTGGTTTTGTAGTATCAGACTACTCAGAAGAATTTAGCCATTGGAATGCCGATAAAAGCCTGCATGATTGGATGGTTGAAAATGAAGTGCCGGGAATTTATGGGATTGATACAAGGGAACTAACAAAGATTTTGCGTGAAAAGGGTTCAATGCTGGGTAAAATCATTTTTGACAATGCAGATGTCGACTTTTATGATCCAAATAGGGAAAACCTTGTGAATGAGGTTAGTATAAAGGAAAAACAGGTGTATGGAAATGGTAAACACAAAATTTTATTGATAGACTGTGGGGTTAAGAACAATATAATCAGGAATTTGCTTAAACGTAACACTACTGTTATTCGTGTTCCATGGGATTATGATATTACACAGGAAGAATATGATGGCCTTTTTATTTCAAACGGGCCAGGCAACCCGGAAAAATGCACCAAAACAGTTGAAAATTTAAAAACAGCTTATAATAATGAAGAGCCAATATTTGGGATTTGCCTTGGCAACCAGTTAATGGCCCTGGCAAGTGGTGCAAAAACTTATAAATTAAAGTATGGCCACCGTAGCCATAATCAACCTGTTTTGCGAGTAAATACAAGCAAAGCGTATATCAGTTCGCAAAATCATGGTTTTGCTGTTGATAATCACAGTTTACACGAAGAATGGGAACCATTATTTGTAAATTTGAATGACAACACCAACGAAGGCTTCAAACATAAATCGAAACCATTTTTTTCAACACAATTTCACCCTGAAGCTTCAAGCGGGCCTACAGATACAGAGTTTTTATTTGACGATTTTATTGAAATGGTGAAAAAGCTGAAAGGTTAAGCAAAATTTGATACTTGAGTTAAAAATATGGGAATATTAAACGAACATTAATTGCTAAATTGTTTTATTGTTAACATTGTTAAAAATGCAAATTGTCAATAAACCAATTTCTAACATTTTAATTACCAGTTATACTAATAGACTAATTACCAGCATGCAAGAAACATTGACAACTTTAAAATTCCAAATAATAGCGGCCACTGCGGAACACCTGAAAATGGTTCCTGATATTGTTGCACTTATTGAGGAAGCATCAAAAGTACCAGGGACAGGTATTGCTTTACGAACACAGGAATACATTAGCAAAAAAATAAGGCGGAATAAAGCAATTATTGCAATTCATAATAATAAACTGGCAGGCTTCTGTTATATTGAAACATGGGAAAACAAAAAATATGTGGCAAATTCAGGTTTAATTGTATCGCCAAAATCAAGAAAATCGGGTTTAGCAGGAAAAATAAAGCAAAAAGCGTTTGAATTATCAAGAGAGAGATATCCTGAATCGAAAATATTTGGTTTAACAACGAGTTTACCAGTTATGAAAATAAATACAGCACTTGGTTATGTACCTGTTACTTTTTCAGAAATTACACAAGACAAAGAATTCTGGCAAGGTTGCGAAACCTGTAATTATTATGATATTTTAGTACGCACAAAACGTGATAAGTGTCTGTGTACGGGCATGTTGTTTGAACCTGTAAATAGTAATGGTTAAATGAAAGAATGTTTTGATTGGAATGAAAAATCAAAAGTTCGGAAGTTATTTACATCTGAACAATATGATTATGTTTTTGCTGAATTAGAGAAATTACCGAAAGAAATAAATTCATTGATAAAATATACCAATGACAAACTTAATTTTTAATTATTTATCAATATAACCATCTAACAATATAGCCATTTAACAATTGACTTAATGAACAAACAAAAGTTAGTATTAGCATACAGTGGAGGTTTAGACACCTCGTATATTGTAAAGAAATTTAGCGAAGAAGAAAAATATGAAGTGCATACCGTACTTGTAAACACCGGAGGTTTTTCTAAAAATGAACTTAAAACAGTTGAAGAAAAAGCCATTCGCCTTGGTGCAAAATCGCATAAAAGCATTGATATTGTAGATAAATACTATGAAAAATGTATTAAATTCCTTGTTTACGGAAATATTCTCAAAAACAATGCTTACCCGCTATCGGTAAGTTCAGAAAGGACATTCCAAGCCATCGAAATTGCGAATTATGCCAAAGAGCTCGGCACAAACCTTATTGCACATGGTAGTACCGGAGCAGGAAACGACCAGGTACGTTTCGATTTGGTTTTTAAGCTGATTATTCCTGATGTTCAGATAATTACACCTGTGCGAGATAAGGTATTATCCCGTGAAACGGAAATTAATTATCTGAAAATGAAAGGGATAGATGGGGATTGGGCTAAATCTGTCTATTCAATAAATAAAGGGATTTGGGGAACAAGTATTGGAGGTAAAGAAACACTATCATCAAATAAAACTTTACCAGAACATGCCTATTTAAACCAGTTAGAAGAGAAAGAAGCTATGCAGCTTAAGCTTGGGTTTGAAAAAGGACAATTGGTTTCAATAAATAATGACAATTACAAAAACACGGTTGATGCAATTCATAAACTGAATGAGATTGGTGGTAAATATGCTATCGGTAGGGGAATGCATGTAGGTGATACAGTAATTGGTTCAAAAGGCAGGGTAGGTTTTGAGGCCCCGGCAGCGGTTTTAATAATTGAGTCGCACCGGACATTAGAAAAATATGTGCTCAGCAAATGGCAAATGCATTGGAAAGAGCAATTGGCAAATTGGTATGGAATGTTATTGCATGAGGCTCAGTATTTTGAACCGGTTATGCGGAATATTGAGAAGTTCCTTGAAGATAGTCAGGAAAGGGTTACTGGTAAGGTAATTATTAAACTGATGCCCTACCGTTTTGAAATTGAAGGAATTGAATCTGATTTTGATATGTTGAATTCAAAATTTGGCAGTTATGGCGAAGAAAATAAGCTTTGGACAGGCGAAGACGTAAAGGGATTTACAAATATTTTGTCCAACTCAATGAAGATTCATCAATCTGCCGGGAAATAAAAAATATTAGCAGCGAATGCACGAATTCCTATTGAAAAGTTTTGATGGGTTTTATATAAAAACACAAAAGGGGTGGAATTAAAAGTGTTTACCAAATAAACCTTTTTTAATAAATAAAGGGTAAAATATATTGATGAGAAAATAAGCATCAAAAAATGAAACAATTGTACCAGCAAGCTATCGAATTACTAAAAAAGCTAATTTCAACACCTTCAATAAGCAGGCAGGAAGAGAAAACTGCTGATATAATTGAAGAATTTTTGAAAAGTAAAGATTTTGAAGTGAAACGAAAGCATAATAATGTTTGGGCAGAACATATTATTGATAAATCTAAACCAATAGTGTTGTTAAATTCACATCATGATACAGTGAAACCTGTTAGTTCATGGACACGAAAACCGTATCATCCTGATATTGAGCACAATAAACTTTTTGGTTTGGGCAGTAACGATGCAGGTGCTTCTTTGGTTTCATTAATGATGGCATTTGTTTATTTAAGCAAGCAAAAAAGCACAAGCTACGATTACATATTTTTGGCAAGTGCAGAAGAAGAGGTTTCTGGTGTGAATGGAATTTCATCGGTATTGCCTATATTTGAAAAAATTGATTTTGCAATAGTTGGCGAACCAACATGTATGAATATGGCCATTGCTGAAAAAGGTTTAATGGTGTTGGATTGCACTGCTAAAGGTAAAGCCGGACATGCTGCACGTGATGAGGGAATTAATGCAATTTCAATTGCGGTTGATGATATAAAAACACTAGAAAATTATCAATTTGAGAAAAGTTCAGAACTCCTTGGGAATGTGAAATTGACTGTTAGTCAGATAAATGCAGGCACACAGCATAATGTAGTACCCGAAACTTGTAATTTTGTAGTAGATGTTCGTACAAACGAACATTATTCGAATAAAGAGGTTTGTGAGATAATTGATAAATTATTAAAATCTGATGTAAAAGCACGTTCATTTCGTTTAAACTCATCATCAATACCAATGACGCATGAAATTGTAAAAAAAGGATTGGATTTGGGTTTGAAACCGGAAATTAAAGAGGGGATAAAAATATATATTGCTTTACTGAAATAATATAAAAAGTTATGGAAGACTTTATAAAGGCATTAGAAACTGAGTTTAGGAAAAACACGAATAGTAAAATAGCACTTGAACAAAAAGCATATTTGAGGAACCAGTTTGAATTTTTTGGCTTAAAAACACCTGTAAGGCGTAAAACCCAAAAAGTTTTTTTAGAAAAAAAACATTTACCACCAAAAAAAGAACTGGAACAAATTGTCAAGACTTTGTGGTTAAAACCTGAAAGGGAATATCATTACTTCGCCCAGGAGCTAACGCAAAAATACCTTAAGCAACTAGAAGAAAAAGATATTGAGCTATTTGAATTTATGATAACAAACCAATCGTGGTGGGATACAGTTGATATGATAGCTGTAAAAGCAGTTGGCTCGTATTTTAAAACATTTCCTGATAAAAGAAACGAAATAGTTGAAAAATGGCTGGCTTCGGGCAATATGTGGTTAAAACGAACATCAATATTATTTCAATTGCATTATAAAGAAGATTTGGATAAAGAATTCCTATCTTATGTCATTAACTCTTTATTGGGTTCAAATGAGTTTTTCATAAATAAAGCAATAGGCTGGATTTTAAGGCATTACAGCAGAACAAACCCAGAATGGGTAATTGATTTTGCGGAAAATACAGAACTCCATAAATTAAGTCAAAAAGAAGCATTACGCTTATTAAAAACCTGATAAGGTATTTTGTCAAAATCTAAAATCATAAATCTAAATTCTAAAATCAGAAAATGAAACTTTGGGATAAAGGAACAGAAGTAAATAAGCAAATTGAGCAATTTACAGTTGGTAAGGACCGTGAATTGGATATGTTTTTGGCTGAATACGATATTATCGGCTCTATAGCCCATTGCATTATGTTGGAAAGTATTGGTTTGTTAACTAATAAGGAACTTGCAGATATAAAAAAAGAGCTGCAGAATATTTATCAATTAAATAAAAACGGCAAATTAAGCATTGATGAAGGTATTGAAGATATACACTCACAAATTGAGCTGTTATTAACACAAAAATTGGGTGATGCCGGCAAAAAAATCCATAATGGCCGTTCACGAAACGATCAGGTATTACTTGATTTAAAGTTGTTTGTACGTTCAGAGATTAAAGAAATTGTAGAGAGCATGCAGCAACTTTTTAATAGTTTTATCACGCAAAGCGAAAAGTATAAAAATATTTTAATGCCTGGTTACACCCACCTGCAAGTGGCTATGCCATCGTCGTTTGGTTTGTGGTTTGGAGCTTACGCCGAAAGCTTAACAGATGATTTGCAGTTGTTGCTTTCGGCATACAAAATAGCAAATCAAAACCCACTAGGTTCGGCAGCGGGTTATGGTTCATCTTTTCCATTGGATAGACAATTAACTACCGATTTGCTAGGATTTGACCGTATGAACTATAATGTGGTTTATGCTCAAATGGGGCGTGGTAAGCTTGAAAGGGTTGTTGCTTTTGCACTTTCGTCGATAGCTGCTACTATTTCAAAATTCAGCATGGACGTTAACCTGTTTATGAGCCAAAATATGGGTTTTATCAGTTTGCCTGATGAATTAACAACAGGTTCAAGCATTATGCCTCATAAAAAAAATCCTGATGTATTTGAACTGCTACGTGCCAAATGCAATAAAATTCAGGCTTTACCAAACGAAATAATGCTTATCACTAATAATTTACCACTTGGTTATTTTAGGGACTTACAAATTATAAAAGAAAATTTCATCCCTGTTTTTAATGAAATGAAAGAAAATATGGAGATTCTAAACTTTATGCTTTCTAAAATAAAAGTTAAAGAGAATATTGTTGAAAATAAAAAATATGAATACCTTTTTAGTGTTGAGGAGGTTAATAAAAGGGTAGTTGCAGGGATGCCTTTTCGGGATGCATACAAAAAAGTTGGCTTAGATATTGAAAAAGGAGAATTTAACCCTAAAAAAACGGTTAATCATACGCACGAAGGAAGTATTGGCAATTTATGTAACGATAAAATAACCGATAAAATGAGTAGTATTATTAAAGAATTTAATTTTGAGTATATAGAAAATGCTGTAAATGAATTGCTAAAATGCTAAAATGATTTTGTAAATAAGCGGCGAGCCCTACGAGGGATTAAAAACCCTCGTAGGGCTAGAATCTTGCTGCAAGATCTTTCTAGAAGGTCTTAAAAAGCAGATTGGTAAAGGAAGGAAATGAACCGGTTACAATTTGTAACCGGTTGAAAATGCAAGCAGCCGATGGTAAAATGCGTTTTACGGATGTAGCTGATACAGAGCAGTTATTCAGGCTTATTCAATAAAAAAAACTTACACCTGAAAATCCTGCGAGGGTTCAGAACCCCTCGTAGGGTTAAAAATAGAAATAGTAAAATTATGGCAAATACAAAAACACCATTAGAATCAGATAAAATGTTTCATATCTACAACCATGCAGTAGGTAATGATAATTTTTTTAATTCTGATGAAAACTACAGTTTTTTTCTTTTAAAGTTAAAAGAGTATTTGCAAAACTATATTGATATTTATGCTTATTGTTTAATGCCTAACCATTTTCACATTATTATCAAAGTAAAAAGAGAAGAAGATGTTATTAATGAGTATAGAAAAAAGAAATCGATAAAGGAAAGTAGAATAAAAGAATTAAATTTCGTTCCAAATGTAGTAAGCCGTCAATTCGGTCATTTATTCAATAGCTATGCACAAGCCTATAATAAAGAAAATAGTCGAATGGGAAGTTTGTTTACAAACAGGTTTAAAAGGGAACCAATTGAAGATGAGGTTTATCTTAAAACAGTAATAACTTATACTCATAAAAATCCTGTTGAAGCGGGTTTTGTTAAAATGGCATCTGAATGGAAATTTTCATCATATAATTCTATTATTTCTAAAAAAGAAACATTATTAAAACGTAGCGAAGTAATTAACTTGTTTGATGATATAGAAAATTTCATTTATTGTCATCGATAGTACAACCCTACGAGGGTTTTGAACCCTCGTAGGGTTAGTAATAATAAACTCTAGGGTTTTCTGATATTTTAAATAATAACAACATGAACAAAAACATTAAAAAAGTATTAGTCCTTGGTTCCGGGGCATTAAAAATTGGTGAAGCAGGTGAATTTGATTATTCAGGCTCCCAGGCGTTAAAAGCATTAAAAGAAGAGGGCGTAAAAACCGTATTGATTAATCCCAATATTGCCACCGTTCAAACTTCTGAAGGCGTTGCAGACCAGATTTACTTTTTACCCGTAACACCTTATTTTGTAGAAGAGGTTATTAAAAAAGAGAAGCCGGAAGGGATTCTTTTGACTTTTGGAGGACAAACAGCACTAAATTGTGGTGTAGAACTATATCAAAACGGTGTTTTTGAAAAATACAACATCAAAGTGCTTGGTACACCGGTCCAATCAATAATAAATACTGAAGACCGTGATATTTTTGTTGAAAAACTAGACGAAATTAATGTAAGTACCGCACGAAGTTATGCTGTTGACACTATTAACGGAGCAGTTGAAGCAGCCGGTAAGCTTGGTTATCCTATAATTGTGCGTGCGGCTTATGCCCTTGGCGGAATGGGTAGTGGTTTTTGCGATAATAACAACGAGCTTAGGGAATTAGCAGCCAATGCATTTTCTTTTTCAAGCCAAGTGTTGGTCGAAGAATCATTGAAAGGCTGGAAAGAGGTTGAGTATGAGGTAGTTCGTGACAAATACGATAACTGTATTACGGTTTGTAATATGGAGAATTTTGACCCTTTGGGGATCCATACTGGGGAAAGTATTGTTGTGGCACCATCGCAAACATTAACAAATAGCGAATATCATAAACTAAGGGAACTGGCAATAAAAATTATCCGCCATATTGGTGTGGTTGGCGAATGTAACGTTCAATATGCTTTAGACCCAAATTCAGAAGATTACCGTGTAATAGAAGTTAATGCAAGGCTCTCGCGTTCAAGTGCTTTGGCATCGAAAGCAACAGGTTACCCTTTGGCATTTGTTGCAGCAAAACTAGCTTTGGGTTATGGTTTGCACGAACTAAAAAATTCAGTAACAAAAACAACAACAGCCTTTTTTGAACCTGCATTAGATTATGTGGTTTGTAAAATACCACGGTGGGATTTGAATAAATTCTCAGGTGTTTCAAAACTAATTGGCAGCAGCATGAAAAGTGTCGGTGAAGTTATGTCGATAGGGAAAAACTTTGAAGAAGCCATACAAAAAGGACTGCGAATGATTGGACAGGGGATGCATGGTTTTGTGGGGAACAGGGATTTGGTTTTTGACGATATAGAAAAGGAACTACAGAACCCTACCGATATGCGGATTTTTGTAATTGCTTCGGCTTTTGCAAAAGGTTTGGATATTGACAAAATTCATGAACTAACTAAAATAGATATATGGTTTTTGGTTAAGCTCGAAAATATTTTTAAACTTAAAAATCAATTAGAAGACTATAATCAATTGGGAAATGTTCCGGATGAATTACTTCGCAAAGCAAAAATAAGGGGTTTTTCTGATTTTCAGCTGGCACGGTTTATTTTTAAAAGCGACGCAGATAAAATTGATAACGATTTACTGAGGGTCAGGGATTATCGAAAATCTAAAAATATTATACCCTATGTAAAGCAAATCGATACCCTGGCAGCTGAATATCCGGCACAAACTAATTATCTGTATTTAACTTATAGCGGAAGCTCGCACGATATTGAATACGAAAACGATGGCAGGTCCGTAATTGTTTTAGGTTCAGGGGCTTACCGCATAGGCAGTAGTGTAGAATTTGACTGGTGTAGCGTTAATGCATTGAATACCATTAATAAACACGATTATCGTTCCGTTATGATAAATTACAACCCCGAAACGGTAAGTACCGATTATGATGTTTGCGACCGCCTGTATTTTGATGAGCTGACCCTTGAGCGTGTGCTTGATATTAACGATTTGGAACAGGCAAAAGGTATAGTGGTTTCGGTTGGGGGGCAAATACCAAATAATTTGGCTATGCGTATGCATTCTGAAAATGTAAAGATTCTGGGAACTTCGCCTGAGGATATCGACCGTGCTGAAAACCGCCATAAATTTTCCATGATGTTGGATGATTTAAAAATTGACCAACCAAAATGGAAAGAACTCACCACTATTGATGACATTTATACTTTTGTTGAAGAGGTTGGGTTTCCTGTGCTCATACGCCCTTCATATGTGCTTTCTGGTGCTGCCATGAATGTGGTCTCAAATAAAAGCGAGCTGGAACATTTCCTTACTTTAGCGGCAAAAGTTTCAAAAAAGTTCCCGGTAGTGGTTACCGAGTTCATTGAGCAAGCCAAAGAAATTGAAATTGATGCTGTGGCAGATAAAGGAGAATTGGTTACCTATGCCCTATCAGAACATATTGAGTTTGCTGGGGTACATTCAGGTGATGCAACTTTAGTTTTTCCACCACAAAAGCTTTATTTTGAAACAGTTAGACGAATTAAAAAAATAGCGAGGAAAATTGCGAAAGGCTTAAATATTTCGGGGCCTTTTAATATGCAGTTTTTAGCCAAAGATAACGATATTAAGGTTATTGAGTGTAATCTGCGTGCATCGCGTAGCTTCCCTTTTGTTTCAAAAGTACTAAAAAGCAATTTAATTGAACTGGCAACCGATGTAATGTTAGGTGAAAATTATGAAATCCCCTCAAAATCTATTTTCGATTTAGACCATATTGGTGTAAAAGCTTCGCAGTTTTCGTTTTCACGATTACAAAAAGCAGATCCAGTTTTGGGTGTAGATATGTCATCAACCGGCGAAGTGGGCTGCATAGGCGATGATTATTACGAAGCTATTTTAAAGGCAATGCTTTCGGTTGGCTATACCATTCCCGAAAAAAACATAATGCTTTCGAGCGGGCCAGTACGTTCAAAACTGGAAATGCTTAACAGTTGCCGTATGTTGATTGAACGAGGTTATAATTTATTTGCTACTAAAGGCACTCACGAATTTCTGAAAGGAAATGGTATAGAAAGCACGATGCTACATTGGCCTGATGAACAAAAAAGCCCTAATGTGCTTGATTATATGAAGAATGGATTATTGGATTTAGTAATTAATATCCCTAAAAACCTTTCAGCAGGTGAATTAGCAAATGATTATACCATACGCCGAAGTGCTATTGATTATAATATCCCTTTAATTACCAATGCACGGCTGGCAAGTGCTTTTGTTTATTCAATCTGTAAAAACACCAAAGAAAGTTTATCGATAAAAAGTTGGAACGAGTATTAATAATTGGAACGCTAATGACGCTGATTCAACGGATAATCACGGATTTATTATCTGCGACTATCTGTTAAATTCGTGTATTCCGTGTTCCTATTTAATTTAATTTCAAAGCAGAAATAGTTTAGTCTCTAAATTCGGCTATTTGCAAATAGTTTAGGCCTTTTTATAACTTTCCCGGAATATTTATCTATTACGGACATGCTTATTTTGTGCGAAGCTGTTTTTTTGTATATAAAATATATCTTTTTATTATTTACTGTAAAATAAAGGTAACTATCTTTTGAAAATTTAGGTTTATAAACAATTTCAGTTAATGCGAGCTTCCATAATTCTTTACTTTTTGCGTTTACCCTTGAAATATAAATATCGCTTATTTTTGGATTTAAATTTTGTGCATGGATAATTGCAACACTTGGAGGATTTTTTGTCAAAAAAGGTTTTATGCTTGTACCCCTGCCCATTATTTTAGGGCTTAAAAACGACTGTTCAAGTTGCTTGGGCTTTTCGTTTGAAAAATTGGTTTTAATATGCACAAAATATCGTTTGCTGCCCTCTTCAGCTATAAAATCAACATCATATTTATTTGAACCTGCAAAAAATGAGTTTGGCTCCCCTGAAACTATATAATTTTGATACAGATTAACATTCGGAAGATCTGTAAAAGATGTCGGGCTTCTAATCTGGTCAGCTGCACTGATATTAAAATCTATTCGTTTTGCTATACAGGTTTCGGGGTTTAAAAGTTGTGCATAGCCTTGGTTGTCATATATTACTATCGATTGTAAAACATGGCTGTATTGACATAGGTCTAAATTAAAATCAACCAATCCGGGATTTTTCTTTACTATTTGCTTTAAATTGCACTGTCTTTTACCTGTTTTATTATTTATGATAACTAAATCGTGATTATAAGTTCGTATAAATAAAAAGTTTTCATTCATGCCGAATACTTTTATATACCCATCTAACATCCCCGAAGCAAAACTGGTAATTTTCACTTCGTATTCAATTGATTGTTCTTTAAGATTAATTTTTTTTAGCTTGTATAAATGATAAGCCGTAATCCCTCCTTTGCTCATATCCGAAGTTTCATAATCAAGCAAAAGGTACAAAAAAGGTTCTTTATTATGCTCAACAAAAAAACCTTCTTCGATATTACCTTTTGCAAATATTCTTTTCAACAAATGAAAAAGAATAAATGCAGATACTATTATTAATAGAATATGAAAACCCGACATAATTTAAAACTTGCCTAATGCAACAATTTGTTAAATTTTAGATTAACCTATTAACTATCAGTGCTTTAAAACAATAAAGCACACCCCTATAAACTCCTGATAACTAAAACATTACAAATATTTTGCGAACTATTGTAATTTATGCTATAATGAAAACCCAAATACAAAAAACGCAATTTCTGTTTGTGGGTTAGCAGCAATTGTTACAAAAACAGGTAATGTAAATTTATCTGTAATTTTAATATCCCTGTTTGCAGAAAACCCTAAATTAATAACGCTAAAATCATTACCATACATCCCGGTAAACGGCGATAAGCCTAAAAATGTATAAACACTGTTATTACCCAATGTAAATGTATATCCAAGTTCTACATATGTTGAAAAATTGCTTTTATTAAGATCGGTTTCGTCGTTATCATAAAAATGCTTTTTATCGTCGCCATAAAACATTGTGGCTGTCGAAATTTTAAAAGGTATGCCTTCATTTTCATAGGCAAACTCTAATTCAAAAACATGCCCTGTCGATTCATTTTTATAATTGAAATATTTAGCATCCGGATGCCAAAAATAATCATAAAAAGTAGCCGAAAAACCACTAGTTGAATATGTTACAAAAAAATCTATCTCTTTATAAGCAGTATCTGCATTAAAAGCTAAATCAGTAGAACCTAAAAAACCAAATGAAAAATCACCCATTGCCATTGAAACCGAAGGTTGTATATTTGGTGTAGCGCTTACAAGCCCACCACGCCATATGTATGAACTGACCATACTTGCCGAAACACTTATTTTTGAATCGGGCTCTTCATCCTGAGCCTGAATTGCGTTATTCGGAAGCAAAAAGAACATTATTAATATTGTTGCAAAAACATAATTAACTTTCATAATACTTTTTTTAGGTAATTATTTACAAATTCATTATAAAAAATTTAGGCTGTATTTTAAAATACAATTCCAAATATAATAAGAAATACTTAAATAAAATAATATGAGAAACAATGTTTTGTTAAATTTAGCTATGGTTTAGAGATACTGTGATTTCTTAACTTTCTAATAATTAATGAGCCTAGTCTAAAAAAGGGTGAAAAAGTACAATCTAAAAATCAGGATTTACCCCTAACCTGGATTGAAAAAAAACAGGTGTTTTTGTAAATTTTTCTTCGTTCCAATTAGCTAACACAGTGCATATCCCAGAGTTTTAAGATAATGAATATCGAACAAGGAATTTAGAATTTAGAAGTAAATCCTTGGCACATTGCAGAAAAAGACAATTGATGTGTTCATAAAATCAAAATGTAATTTTAAGATCTAAAAAGCAATAATGACAACTATCTCATAAACAACATCTTATGTTTCCACCCTTCAGTATTCAACATTCCTTGTTCGATATTTGATATTTTCTTAACCCTCTCAAAATTAGCAAATTCTATCATCTTTAACGATAAAGAAAATTACATATCCCTACTTTTTCTCACCCCACCCCTAACCCTAAATGGCGTCCTGATTTTCAGCAACTTCGCCTTTAGCGTTGGGCTAATAAGTTGCTGGAAATATCGTATTAAGACTTTTCAGACTGGACTCATTAATCTCTTGTACAAATAATAACTGCAAATTATTTACATTTGCAAATTAATTATAAGCATTTGGGTAATCAATTTTCTAATAAATATAACTATGTCAGGATCATCAAACAAAGCCATTTATGGTGCAATAATAGCTAATACTGCAATTGCTATTAGCAAGTTTATTGCCGCATTTTTCACTGGATCATCATCAATGTTATCAGAGGGTATCCATTCATTAGTAGATACCGGGAATGGTGCATTATTGCTTTTTGGTATAAAGAAAAGCCGTAAACCAGCCGATGAACTGCACCCTTTTGGTTACGGTAACGAGATATATTTCTGGAGTTTCATAGTAGCTGTCCTTATTTTTGCATTGGGGGGCGGTATTGCCTTATACGAAGGTATAGAGCATGTTTTGCATCCAAAGGAATTAAAGAACGTGGTTTGGAATTACGTTGTACTTATCGGTGCAATTATATTTGAAGGGACATCTTTGTACGTAGCTTTAAAAGAATTTAATAAAACAAGGGGCAATAATTCACTTATCAAGGAACTGGTCGATACCAAAGATTCATCGACAGCTGCGGTTGTTATTGAAGACTCAGCCGCCCTTTTGGGTTTGTTGATTGCCCTGTTTAGCGTATTCCTTGGCCATATTACAGGTATTGTATATTTTGATGGTGCAGGTTCTATACTTATTGGTTTGCTGCTAATAAGTGTTTCTTTCTTTTTTGCAGTTGAGTGCAAAAGTTTGCTGATTGGCGAAGGTTTATTAGAGAAAGATGTTATTAAAATAAATAAAATACTAGCTTCTGAGGAGCATATTACCGCCTACAAAAGGCCTTTAAGCCTTTATTTTGGTCCCTCGGAAGTATTGGTAAATTTAGACGTGGACTTTAAAGATGGGTTGACCGCCGATGTATTGGAAGAAACTATAGACAGGGTTGAACGTAAGATAAAAGACTTGATACCTTCGGTAAACAGGATATTTATTGAGGCAGAAACAATAAAAACACAAAAAACAACTGACAAATAGGCTAAAAGCCTTATTTAATTCAGCCCAAGGCAACGCCTTGGGTAAAAAGGATAAAATGTTTTTACGGACTGAAAGTCCAGCTTAATTTGATATATTGATAAGTTGGGTTTCAGCCCGAAATTAATTTTGATGTTTACCATAACCCAAGGTGTTACCTTGGGCTGAAATGATTTAGCCTTTCAGGCTGATTGTTAGTAAGTTTTAAGTCCGTAAAGTAGTATTAAGCACCTGATAAAAATTAATTGTATAATTCTAATTTGATATTTGAAAGTATATCAATTACTTATACTACTCTGGGTTTACATATAAAAAAGCACTGGTGCTTATGTTTAAGCACCCACTAAAATGGTAGAAAAATTTTATTGTTATTCTGTAGGTAAAAGTACTTCTAAAATTTCTTCGTTTTCACTTGAAGCAATAGACATTACCTCATCGATTAAATTACTCATTGTTTTAGCCATTAATGCCGAGTTCATCCTCGAAATATAGGTTTTACCATCGTTTTTTTCGTAAATTGCTACACGGCAAGGCATCATTGACGATACAATCCTTTCTGCATCAGCTTCTAATATTTTTTTTGCATGGTCAGGATGACAAAGCTCAAAAACTTTTACAGACTTCACGTCATACCCAAACTTATCCATAGTTTTTTGTAAATCGTGTACTGCCGGCATTTTCCAGCCATGGGCTTTTACCGATTCTTCAAATTTTACAACCGATTCTTCAAAATTATAATTTGATTCATCTTCCAGTATCATCATACCGGGTGCCATTTGATACATAACAAACATAGTGATTAAGGCTCCTAAAACTAAACCTGCCAAGCCACTTAAAATTGAATTTTTCATAATAATAATTTATTTAACTTAATTAATTGCTAGTAGCATATATTGTTGGTGGCAAATATAATGATATTTTTGATATACTTAAATATTTTTTTACTTTTATGTTGTATAACTGATGGTATGGGCACACCAAGCCTTTTCAAATTTCGGATGCGGGTACGGATACGCTTCAAGGACTTCCAAATACAATATCGCAACCTGCTTCCTAACCAGCGGTCAAGACGATTTAGTCGCTCTTTTATTCCGGCGTACCTGTAATATCCTATCCAACCTTGTCCTAATTCTTTTTTTAACTTATGTACCCGATATTCAAAGCTATAGGGTTTTGTTTTGCGAGTAATCTCTTTGCATTTCTTCTTGAAAGCACGCCAACTTGATTCTTTAACTTTAAGTGCAAAATCTTGTTTGCGCGTTCTGTAAATGCCA
>NBLH01000264.1 GCA_002084525.1 Bacteroidetes bacterium 4572_117
TTAACTGAGTTTGCGATTTTTCTTAAGAAGAAAAAATGTGAAGTATATTCAGCACCTTTCGATGTGCGTTTACCTAAAAATGGCGAAAAAGAAGATAATAAAATTTATAATGTTGTTCAACCTGATATTATTGTAGTTTGCGACCCCCTAAAATTAGATGAAAAAGGTTGTATCGGTGCACCTGATTTAATAGTTGAAATATTATCGAATTTCTTTATCAAAATTCGGGTGTAAATGAATATTGGATAGCATATCCAAACGAAATAACTATTCATAAATTTGTACTAAACAAAAAAAACAAATACGAACTTAAAGGTATGTTTGTAGAAGGCGACAAAATATCACCAACTATATTTCCACAAAATATCACCAACTATATTTCCTGATTTAAAAATTGATATTACTGAAGTTTTTGATATGTAAAAGTCATTTATAGAATAAAAAGATTTATAAAATGGAAACATTAAATTTAGATTTAAACAAACGTTATACTTATGCCGATTATATAACTTGGTTAGATGATAAACGCCGTGAACTTATTGATGGTTTTGTAAGTTTAATGACACCCGCTCCGGCATTGAAACATCAAGCTATTTCAGGAAAGCTGTATTTATCATTTGGTAACTATTTAATTAGGAAAAATTGTAAGATTTTCCATGCACCTTTTGATGTTCGTTTGCCTAATAATGACGATAAAGACGATGATAAAGTATACACAGTAGTACAACCTGATATTACAGTTATTTGCGATAAACAAAAACTTGATAAAAGAGGTTGTATTGGTGCACCTGATTTAATAGTTGAAATAAAAAAAAAGATTTAAAAGACAAATATAAACTATATCAACAATCAGGTGTTAAAGAATATTGGATTGTTTATCCTAATGAAAAAGTAATATATCAGTACATTTTAAACAATAATAAATATGAACAAAAAGATATTTATACTGATGATGATAAAATATCACCACATATTTTTCCGGATTTAACTATTGGATTAACTGATATTTTTGAAGAATAATACCCCATTAAGTTAGGGCAACTGCATTTAAAGAAATCAAACTAATAAGTTACATATCAAATTTGTTATTTTGGGCAATCTCTATTTTGAATGAAATTGCCCTGCCCGTTAATCTTTTCTTGTATCTTCAGAACTTCCTTTTCCTATAAACATCATAGCCTAAAAACAGCCAAAATAATATTATTGATATAATTGATACCCAGGATGTTAATTGCGAATATTGTGGTATATAATATAATTCAATATCATGTTCGCCTTTTGGCAAAACAATACCTGTAAAGCCAATATTTACCCTTGACAGTTCCTTGTTTTCTCCATCAACTTTAATTTCCCATCCTTTATCAAAAGGTATGGTGAAAAATAGCAATTTTGTTCTAGAAAGTTCAATTTCACCCTTAATATTGGCTTGCGAAAATTCGGTAATTTGGAATGTATCAACCTTTAAACTATCCGTAATATTTTTATAAATTTCAAAGTTGAATTTTTCGGGCTTAACAATTAGTAATGAATCATTACCACTAATTTTCTTAAAACCGGACAAACTCAAACTGCTGGGGCTTTCTTTCTCATAAACAAAAGCATTAAGTAAAGCTAATTGGTTTTCAAAATTATTGACCGAATGCTTTCGTATTAACAGCTTTGTTTTATTAGTTTCATTTTGCCCTAATAGCTTAACCAATTCTGTATCTATTGCATTTTCATCAGCAAACCGGACACCTACTAAAGCACTTAGTTTATTTATTAATACTTTTGCAGGTTCAGTTCCTGCCTGTCTTTCAATTTCGATAAAAATATTTTTTAATGATGGTTCGGTTATTTTATAATAAGTAAGCTTTTTATAGTCGTTAAAGCTAATATATTTATCGTAAGTATAACCAAAAGGCAGGTAAAACCGGTTTTTTAGTATTGTTACACCCGAAACCCTTGCAACAGAATCAAAACCAAAACGTAAAAAGCCAACCAAAACGTAAAAAGCCTGGCTGTTCCAATTTGCTTAAATGATATTTTACATTAGCAAAAGTTTGCAAAAGAGGGTTGCCTCTAAAGCCTGTTACCCAGCGTGTTGCAGATTCATCGCCTTTTTGAATAAGTCCGGTTTCTTCAAGAAAACGCACATAATTCAGTTGATTAAACGACGAGTAGCTTGTTGTGCCGTAATATCCTTGTGCCATAGCATCGTTTAAGCTGCCATGCATGGCATTTCCCGATTGATAATCTTTTTCGGTACGGTAAAAAGCTGATTTATCGATTGATTTTATGTAGTTTACAGCCTTAATTGTCCCATCTTTATAACCACCTGCATTTTCTGCAAATTCTTTTTTTGTAACGGTTACAAGTAAAATAAGAGTTATTTGTGCAATAGATTTATATTTAGGTTGCGACATTAGAATCAGTAAAATAGAGTATATAAAAAGCAGTGCTACAATGGTCATTCTCAGGCCATTACCTGTTGCTGTTATTGGTAAAGATTTATAAGGAAAAAACAAGGCAACAAGTAAAACAAGCAACGTTGCACCAAGTAATTTATAGTTAATTTTAAATGTTTTATCAAGTTCATTTAAAGCATATACGGCAAAAAACAATAGCGTAAACGGAATAAAAAAGTCAAACCCATAACGCCAATAATCACCCGTAAAAGCAAGCATGGCATGACGTAAATATGGAAAAATAAGAGTTAAAATCCAAAATCCAAGAAAACTACCAAATACTATTTTCTTTCTTTTATTAAGATAAATAAAAACCTGTGGAAATATAAGCAAAGTAAGCAAACCAATGTAAAAAAGTGGTGCTTCAAAATAGTTTGACCACCCTTGAAAGTTGCTGCCTGTGCCCAATATATCTGATGAAAAAAACCGTAAAATTGTTGTTGCAACAATACTGCTTTGTTCAACAATATCCTGCCCTGTACTCAAAGCTTGTGAATACGAGGCATTTCCTGAAACTCGGGGGCTAAAAAATATTCTTTTAAAAAATCCAAAACTATTAACTAAATTCATCAATAAACCAATAGTGCCAAGCATTATCATTTTACCAGCAAGTACAAAAAATGATTTAATAGGTTCTTGCTTTGTTGCGAAATAGCGGAATGAAGCATAAATTGCTAAGAATAAGGTATAAATGAACAACACAAACAAATTGTTGCTCAAATAAATAACTGCAAAAGGGAAAAAATACCATCTGTTTTTTACAAACAACTGCTCAAAAGCAAAAAGAAAAAAAATAGCTGTAAAAATATGAGTCGAAAACCCCCAGGAGCTTCCAACAACCATATAACCAGAGAAAGAAACTAGTACAGCACCAAGTACAGCACTATATTTTTCAACAGAAATTGTTCTTAAATAAAAATAGAAAACAATGCCACTAAGCAAGAAATGATAAAAAAATATTATAAAAAAACGACTAGATATAAAATAATCAAGACCAAAAACAGATGTGCCAATAAAAAGCATAAATTTCGTAAATAAACTATATGGATCGGTTGGTAAATAGTTAATGTATTCGCTTCCCATGCCTCGGTAGAAAGACCATCTAGGATATCCCTCAGCTAGAAGGTTGAATTTATGGACTAATTTGGGGAAGTTTTGATTAAGCGTATCGCTACCAATATCTTTAAAGAAAAATAGAAACTCAAATGAAAAGAAATTATAAAATGCAATTACCCCAATAAAAATAATTAAACCGATTACAAGCCATAAGTTAAATGGGAAATTTATTGAGCTTGAGTTCACTGAAATAGTTTCCGGCTTTTGACCTGATGTTTTTTTTGTAATATTTTTTTTACTTGGCAACTTTTTTTTTCTCTTCATTATTATTCATTTTTTGTTCAAAACAATATTAAGCTATATAGTTTTTGACAGTAATTTTTTATAAGCATCAATATATTTTTTCGCAACTATTGAACTTTCAAATTGAGTTTTTACTGTTTGATGAGCATTTTCTGAAATTTTACTAAAATCACTGTTATATAAAACCCATTCAATACCTGCCAACAAATCTGAAGTATTAAATTCTTTTGCTAAATATCCATTCTTTTTATGTTTGATCATATCTGGCATTCCACCAATATCAAAAGCAACCACTGGTGTTCCACATGCTAATGCTTCCAAAACTACGTTCGAAAGGCTCTCCTGTCGTGAGGGTATTACCACAACATCTGCTGCCGAATATATCGTCCTTAATAACTTGTTACCAGAAATACGCCCCAAGTAATGGTAACTTAGTCCATCAAGCTCCATTTCTTGCTTTTGACTTGAACCAAAAACAGTTAAAATCTTATCCATTTTTAATTTCATCCCCTTTAAAGCCTCCTGCAATAAGTCAAAACCTTTTCTTTTATCTACGGTGGCTGCAACGGCGCCAAAAAGTATTACTTTTTTATTTTCAGGAAAAGATAATTGTTCTTTTGCTTCTTTTTTATTCAGGGGAAAGAACTCATTAATATCAATACCATTTGGAATATTTAAAACTTTTTTAGCCGAAAACAATGTGCTTTTTTGAGCGCAATTTGCAATCCATTTACTTAGTCCGTTAATATATAAGTCCTTTGTGTTATTGTAGGTTTTTTGCTTTCGGTTAAATACTTTTACACTCAAATTATTGTTTTTATTCAATAAAGGGCAATCTATACAATTTGATTCATACTTTTTACATTCATTATCGTAATGACAGCCCCCGGTAAAAGGCCACATATCATGAAGAGACCAAATTATAGGGATATTATATTTTTCAATGTTTTCAATTTTAACAAATCCACCGGTAATCCAATGCAAGTGAATTATATCTGGCTTAATTTTTTTTATTTTTTCATTAAGCTTTTCAGGAATTATTGAAAGAGAAAAAATACTTTGCTTATTTTTTAATACGCTACGCAATGGAAACCTATCAAGTTCAAATCTAAACTTGTTAATATACGGAACATTAGAGCTTTTAATAATAAAATTATTATCTGATTTTTTACTTTGTACTAGCATAAAAGACTCAATACCCTCTTTTCTCAAAGCATTATGCAATCGAAAAGCTGCGATACCTGCACCTCCGGTAATATCTGTTGTGTTTATATGCAACACCCTCATTTCCAAGCAAATATATTTAGTAGGTTATTATGGATTGTATCTGAAAGTTTCTCTACAAATGGACTTTCAATATTCCACAAATTATCAATAAAATATCTAAAATCATTTGCAGATAAAATATTTAGAATTTCATTTAAGTCTTGTTTCCTGTTTTTAAAAGAATGATATTCTACAAAAACTTTATCAACAAAATGCAATTTATCTTTACATTCTTGTAATACTTCAAGTTCTGCACCCTCTATATCAATTTTAAGAAAATCAATTTTTTCATTAATATATTTTGATAATCTTATAGTTTCAACTTTAATTCCTTCTTTTGAATTATTTGATATATGCCCACCATCGCTATTGTCTGAATTAAATAAAATTGTTGTTTCTTCATTCCACAAAGCCTTCTGAATAATTGAAATATTTGTTAAATTAGCATTACTAATATTATTTTTTAGAACATTGAATATTAGTGGGTCTGCCTCAAAAGCAGTGATTTTAGCATTAGGAAATTTCTTTTTAAAATACATTATACTTAATCCAATATTTGCACCACAATCGATTATTTTAGGCACGTCAGTTTTGCAATTAAAATTATAAATTTCGTGTTCAAATATTTCTTTATACATTGCAATAAAACTCTCATTATCAGTATATTCTACAATATTCCCATTGATTTTTATTTTGTGAATAGTATGTCTTTTTTTAGAATTTACAGATATTTTTTTTACAATCGAGAGCAACGAACCTTTTTTACTGCGTTTGTGAATATCTCTTTTGAAAATATTGTAAATTAATATGTAAATAATTTTTTTTAACATAATTTCATTTTAACCAATCTGATAAATCTTTATTTATTAAAACTG
>NBLH01000003.1 GCA_002084525.1 Bacteroidetes bacterium 4572_117
TCAACTTTTACTGTAATGTATATCAAGTAAAAATAAATCTGCATCATTGTTATGCAAGCTTAGTATCATAAAAATACAAGAGACAGCGCATATCAAATTTCTTTATAAATCTTTGTAATAACCAGATCTTTGCAGTCAGAAATATTACTTAACATTTTAATACATAAAAAGCGATGGAAAATAAAATTGATCAAACATTAGACTGCAAAGGATTATCATGCCCAATGCCAATGATGAAATTAGCAAAAGCATTTAAAGGATTAAAATCAGGGGATGTGTTAGAAATGCTTGGAACTGATCCCGGTACTAAATCTGATTTACCAAAATGGTGCACTAAAACAGGGAATTCTATAATTCGTGAAGATGAACTTGATGGTGGTGTTTTCCGTTTTCTTATTCTTAAAAAATAGGAGGTAAAAAATGGCTGAAGAAAAAAAAGAACCAGGTGTCCTGGCCCAATTGTTTCAAACTTTTTTTGCAAAGCATTGGCCGGTTTGGGTAGGCGGATTAACCCTCGGGACATTAAATATATTGCTTTTTGCAATTAAAAGTCCATGGGGCGCAAGTGGAGGTATTAATAACTGGGGTGCAAACTTTTATAAGATCCTTGGGATATCAAATTTCGAGGGTGTAGCATCTATCAATACCAGTTTATATGGTATGTTGTGTGTTCTTATTGTTGTCGGTGCTTTTGCAGGTGCTTTATTCTCAAAAGAATTTGCTATTCGTATTCCACCTATAGGTGAATCGATAAAAGGTTTTATAGGTGGTGGATTAATGGCAATTGGTGCCACAATAGGTATTGGTTGTACAATAGGTTCATTTTTTAGTGGCGTTCCTGCCCTATCTGGCGGTGCTTTAATTTTCACAATTGGTCTTTTTGTTGGGGTTATTGTTGCTTTAAAATATTTAATGTGGGAAATGGAAAGATTCCCGGGTTTTTCATCCGGTAAAAGTTTTACTTTTCTTGCAGGAACAGGTAAAAAAGGAAATTGGCAAATTTGGGCAGGCTGGATTGTTACAGCTTCAATGTTCGTTATGGCTTATATCTATTCTGATAATAATGCAATAATGGCTTGGTTTATAATTATAGGCCTTTTAATGGGGCTTATTTGCCAACGGTCAAGGTTTTGTATTGTCAAAGCTTTTCGTGATCCATTTATGACTGGCGAAGCAGATGGCTCTGTTGGAGTTATGGCTGGATTAGTTGTTGGTTTAATAGGTTTTACAGTTATTAAATATTTTGGAATTGGTGTTGGTGATGCTTCTTTGCGTGCACGGGAAATGACTTGGGTATTCTCTCATTTTTGGTTGCGTGGTATTATTGGTGGTTTCATTTTTGGTGTGGGAATGACCATTGCAGGTGGTTGTGCTGTTGGTACGCTTTGGCGTGTTGGCGAAGGACAAGTTAAATTGTGGGCTGCTGCATTAGGTTTCTTACTTATTTCTCCTTTATCAAAAGAATTTATTGTTCCACCAATTGTTAAAATGCTTCCTCATAGCACAGCTTTTAAAAACTTCTTGCCTGATTATTTAGGTTATGCAGGTGCGTTTATACTTGTACTTATTATAATTATTGCATGGTATGTTTTTGTTAAGTGGAACGAAAAAACAGGGAAATTCAGTGCTTATTAATCAACTGATAATAAAAAATACTTATGGAAAAATTGAAACTTTTTATACTCGGAATAATAATTAGCAGTGTTAGCTGTACCGGTATATACGAAGATGGTAAAGAATTAGCCAAAGATGCAGAAAAAAGGATTCAACAGATAACTATTGATGAACTTAAATTAAAAATTGAGAAACAGGAAGAAGAGTTTTTGCTAATTGATGTTCGTCAAAAATCAGAATTTAAAAAAGGGAATATCGAAGGTTCTTATTCAATACCAAGGGGTATTTTAGAATTTAAAATTGGCGATACTGCTTTTTGGGAAGAAGAATATATTGACCCACCTTCTGACACAACATTAATAATTATTTACTGTGCCAAAGGTGCAAGAGGTGCATTAGCTACAGAATCATTATTAAAACTTGGCTACAAAAATATTTTAAATCTTGAGGGAGGATATGGAGCTTTTAATCCCAACCCTGATAAAAATGCACCAGTAGAAGAAGATGGTGGTTGCGGAGGTTGATAATTTAACATAAAAAACAATTAAAATGATAAAAGACAAAATAATATATATGTTAATACTGGTAATGATTGGCACTTTGGCTTGTAACAACAATATAGAGCATTTTGAAAGTGTTGATGCAATGATTGCAGATGCAACTAAATCAGTAGAAGCTATTAGTACAGAGGATTTTAAAGCATTGCTTGAAGCTAAGCATCACTTTACAGTAATTGATTGCCGTGAAGAGAAAGAATTCCTTGAAGGACATATACCGGGAGCCATTAATATTCCTCGTGGAATGTTAGAATTTTCAAAATTAATTTCTGACCGACGAGTGAAGCTATATATTTATGACCAATCAAACAAAAGATCCGCACTTAGTGTAGATGCTTTAAAGAAGTTAAAATATAAACATCTATTTATGATAGATGGTGGCTGGGAAAAATGGCACGCAAACTTTCCTGAAATGATTGAAAAAGGAAGTGGAGAAACTCAAAAAGGGGCAGAGCCTGTTGTTGAAGAAGAAGGTGGTTGCGGATAACTAGTATAATTGGAAAATAAAAAATAAAAAAAATGGAAGAAAATAAAAAAATGTGTATGGCTCTTCATTCTGGTAGTCTTGACAGACTAACTGGTGCAGGAGTAGTTATAAGCGGCGCAGCAGCTGATGATATGGACGTTGATGTTTATGTTTTGTTGCAAGCAGCCCGTGCATTTAAAAAAGAAATTGCAGATGATTACGAAAAGCTCCCTATGACTGAAAATGAAGATATAAAAGAAGAATTTATAGCTTCATTAAAAAAACTAAACGTACCAACATGGATTGAGTTTTTTGAAATGGCAAAAGAGCTGACTAATGTTAAAATACATGTTTGCAGTTTAGCAGGTAAAATGTGGGGTGGCGAAAAAGTTGAAGATTTTGTTGACCTTGTTGATGATATCTGTGGCATTGGGGAATATATTGAAGCAGCACAAGAAGCTGATGTTCACCTATTTATCTAAATTAATAAAACTGTAGACCTACGAGGTTTTTAAAACCTCGTAGGTCTAACAATTAAATTGAATATATAAATTTTAAAAATAAAAATTATGACAACAGAAGAATTAAAAGCCTTAACGGTACAGAAAAGTGTAGATGCAAGAGGAACAGCATGCCCAGGTCCATTATTAGCTGCTAAAAAAGCTATTGGCGAAATTGGTTCAGGTGATATTATGGAGATCCTTTCGGCAGATGAAGGAACAAAGAAAGATATACCTAAATGGGCGAATAAAAAAGGACATGAATATATGGGTACTGTTGAAGAAGCAGGTTACTTTAAAATTTACATGAAAAAAGCATAGTATTCAGCAGCAATCTTCAGTTTAAAGTCGTTAGGCCTAAAATTGAGGCCTGTAAATTTAATTTAAAGAATTAACAAAATATTATAAGTTTTAACCCTACGAGGGCTCTAAACCTCTCGTAGGGTATACAAATAAAAACATAACTAAAAATGGAGGATATAACTACAAAAAAGGAGGCCAAAATTTTGGTGTTTTCAACCGAAAAAATTTCAGATCCGGCAATTGACCTTGCAGGATTACTAAAGATGCATTATCCTCCTAAAGTTTATACAATAAACATCCCTTGTTCAAGTGCAGTTAAACCTCGTTGGGTTTTGCATGCTTTTGAAAAAGGTTTTGATGGTGTATTTATAGCTGCTGACGGAACAGATTGTTCTTATAGCGAAGATTGTTCTGAAAAAACATCTGAACTTGTTGGCTTAATACATAAAAAAATGGAAGAAAAAGGAATTGAGTTAGCTAGACTAAAAATGGCTGCAGTTTGTTCGGTTTGTGCCGAGCCTTTTGTAAAGCACATGATTAGTTTCAATACTTATTTATCTAATATAAAATCTAATTAAAATGTCGGACCAAACAAATAATTACGATGTTCTTGTTGTTGGTGGTGGTATTGCCGGCGAAGAAACAGCTTTAAATCTTGCTAACATTGGCTATAAGGTCATAATGGTAGAAAAAGATTTATCATTGGGTGGGAAAATGATTCATTTAAGTAAAGTTTTTCCAACTCTTGACTGCTCTGCTTGTATTACTACACCTAAAGTTTCCGAAACTGCAAGACATCCAAATATTCATATTTTTACTAATAGCGAAGTTGGTGAAATTGAAAAAATATCGGAAAATAACTTTAACGCTGTTCTAACTGAAAAGCCAAGATATGTAACTGAAGAATGTACAGGGTGCCAATTATGCGAAGATGCATGCCCTGTTAGCGTCGATGATCAATTTCAATATGAATTGGTTGGTAGAAAAGCAATTTATATACCTTTTAGTATTGCAAACCCACGAATTGCAGCAATTGATATCGAAAATTGTATCCTATGCGGTTTATGCGAAAAAGTATGCCCCGGAGACTATATCGATTTCAGGCAAGTAGAAAAAAAGACCCCAATTAATGTTAAATCGGTTGTTATGGCTACCGGCTATGAACTTTTTGACCCTACAATAATTACACGATATGGCTTTGGTAAGTTTAAGAATGTTGTAACAGCTATGCAAATGGAACGTCAGTTAGTTCCAACTAGGCCTTACAATAGTGTTTTAAGACCAAAAGATGGTAAAATGCCTGATAATATTGCCTATGTTTTATGTACAGGTTCAAGAGACGATACAGTTGGTAATCCAATCTGTTCGCAGGTATGCTGTATGTATTCAACAAAGCAAGCACAGTTGTTAATGGGAGCGCTTCCAATGGCAGATGTTACTATTTATTATATCCACATTAGAGCATTTGGTAAAGGTTTTTGCGAATTCTATAACCAAACACAAGGAATGGGCGTGGAGTTTATCAAAGGTAAAATTGGTAAAATTGATGAAGTAGATGATGGTGATTTAATTCTTAGATATGAAGATATTGAATCCGGTAAGGTAAAAGAAGCAAAACACGACCTTGTTGTGCTTGCAACCGGAATATTAGCTAATAAAGATTATCAATCGATGTTTAAAAATATTGAACTTGAAGCAGATCCGTTTAATTATGTTAAACAAACAAATGATCTATCAAGTCCTGCCAGAACAAGTATTGGTGGTGTTTTTGTTGCCGGAACAGCTTCCGGACCAATGGATATACCAGATTCAATATTATCAGCAGGGGCAGCTTCAGCAGAAACAGCAAGTTATTTAAGGAGGGCTAACAATGAAAAATAAAATTGGAGTTTATATTTGCCAGTGTGGCTCAAACATCTCAGATTATGTAGATGTTGAAAAAGTAAAAGAAATTGTATCTTCTGAGGATATAGTATTTTTATCAAAAACAACTATGTTTGCTTGTGCAGATTCTACCCAAAAGGAAATTGCAGCCGATATTGCAGAACAAAACCTAGATGGGCTTGTTGTTGCTTCTTGTTCGCCTAAATTGCACCTTGATACATTTAGGAATGTTGCTATACGGGCAGACTTAAACCCGTATAACTATGTACAGGTAAATATACGTGAACAATGTTCATGGGCACATTCTGATAAACCAAAAGATGCTACTGAAAAAGCAATAAAACTTGTTTTAGCAGGTATCCATAGAGTAAAACATTCTGTTGCCCTAGAAAAACTGAAAATTTCTTCTGAAAATACAGTTGTAGTTGTAGGTGCAGGTATTGCAGGAATGCGTTCGGCAATTGAGTTGGCAGATATGGGGTCTCAGGTGTATTTGATTGAAAGAGAGCATTTTGTGGGAGGAAGAACCTCGCAATGGAATGAGCTTTTTACAACTGGTGAATCAGGTAGGGATGTTGTTTCATCTTTATATAAACAAATAAAATCGCATAGCGACATAACCCTGTTTACGGGTGCCGAAGTGGTTTCTAAAGGTGGTAGTGTTGGTAATTTTAACATTGAGGTGAAAATTACACCACGATATATAAAGCCACAATGCGAACTAGATATGGATAAATTTGAGAAGGTTCTTGAAATTTGTCCTATCGAGGTTGAAGATGAATTTAATTTTGGCTTAACAAAAAGAAAAGCAATATATAAAAATTATCCAAGTGAGTTTCCTGAAATACCTGCGATAGACGATAAAAATTGTAACAGATGTGGGAAGTGCTTGGAATTATGCCCTGATATTGATTTTGGCCAAAAAGTTGAAACTTTAAATTTAAAAGCAGGTGCAATTCTTATTACTACCGGTTTTGACCCTTATGAACCCAAAGAAGGTGAATTTGGCTACAAAACTGTTGATTCGGTTATTACCCTTCAGCAAATGAAACGGTTAATTGAATTAAACGATAAGGAACTTATCTATAATGGTAAAAAAATCAACAAAGTAGGATTTATTTATTGTGTGGGGAGCCGACAGCCTGATGGAGACAATAAATATTGTTCGAGATATTGTTGTACATCAGCTATTTATACAGGTACTGTTGTGCGTGAAAAATATAAAAATATTCAGAATTTCCATTTCAACAGAGGGATAAGGACTTACGGAAAGCAAGAGCTTCTTTATCATGATGCTTCAGAAAACGGGGATGTTTTCCTTCAATTTTACAATGATTCTACACCTGCTATTACATCGAATGGAACAGGCCCTAAGGTTACAATCGAAGACTTTTTGACAAAAGGGAAAGAAATTGAAGTAAATCTTGATTTATTGGTTTTGGTTACCGGAATGGTTCCACGAAAAGAAAGGAATATTGCAGATATACTAAAAATTCCGATTGGAAGAGATAAATTTTATAATGAAATTCATCCAAAATTACGACCTGTTGAAACAGTTATTGATGGTGTTCATATTGCGGGTGCTTGTCAATCGCCTAAAAATATTACTGAGTCAGTAAAATCTGCATTATCAGCCGCAGCAAAGGCAAATTCATTAATAAGCAAAGGCGAAATTGAACTTGAACCAACACTTGCCGTAATTGATAAATCACTTTGTAAATCGGCCGGCGAATGTATAAAAATTTGTCCTTATGACGCAATTACAACTGTGGAATATGATGGAAAAACTGTTTCGGAAGTTAATAAATCAAGTTGTAAAGGTTGCGGAATGTGTATTCCTGTTTGTCCCGAAAATGCAATCCAATTAATTGGTTATACCGATATTGAAATTGAAAGCATGATTGAGGCACTTATTTAAAATTAGTAATTAGTGTATTAGTAACTGGTAATTAGAAATTGGTAACTGGTAATCTAAAGGCTGAAAGCCTTATAGCTAAAAGCACAGGGCATCGCCCTGTGTAATAAGATAAGTGCAGTATTAAGCCCTGTAAGGGCGAAACGTTTAGCGATTAATTATTTAACAGCTTAGTGGCTTTTTATTATACTGATAAGAATAAAATATAAATAAAACACACATGGTAAACTTTTTTAACACAGTATCTGCCCCGTTTTTTCGGGGAGCATGATTAAAACCTTTTAGCGGTTTTTACCGCTTAAGGGATGACGTGAAAAACAAAACTTTTAAGCGGATTAAACCGCTAAAAAGTAACTCGCATAAAAATTAGTTGCTTACAAAAATATAAATATATGAAAACAAGTAAAACAATCGATCATATAAAAAAAATCAGGACGGTTTCGGATGAAGTTAAGGCTAAAAGGAAAGAATTTAACAGAATTAAGAAATTAATCCTGAAAGCTCTTGATCCTGAACCAAAATCTATACCTCAATTAGCAAAAGAAATTGATCTGTCAATTGATGTTATTACTTTTCATTTAATGACATTAAGAAAGTACGGTGATGTTGAAACCGGTGAACTTGATGATATGGATGAATATTTTTCTTATAAACTTAAACAAAAAGAATAGTACAATGGCAAATATAAATCCTAATTTCGCAAGCGAATTAAAAAAATATGGCTCCGTAAATTTTAACGCATGTTATAATTGTGGAACTTGCACAGCAGTTTGTTCATTATCAACCGAAGACGACTCATTTCCTCGTGAAATGGTAAGATTTAGCGTTCTGGGTCTTGAAGATGATATACAAACATCCTTAAAGCCATGGCTATGTTACTATTGTGGCGAATGTAGCGAATCATGTCCAAGAACGGCAAACCCCGGCGAATTAATGATGGCTATAAGACGCTATTTAACAGCTAAATACGATTGGACTGGTTTGTCTGGCTTATTATACAAATCGCTGCCCCTAACTATAATGGCTTTTATTGTTACCGCTATAGCTGTAATTTATTATAGCTTTTCTGAAGGCCTTAATGTTGAAAAAATTATGGATTTCGGTCATTTATTTGAAATGATTTCAATAGCGACTGTTTTTTCAGTTATCCTGCTGCCAAATATTATCCGTATGTGGTGGATGACAGTATTGAAACAAAAAAAGAAAATTGCATTTGCTACTTATTTTAAAAGTATCGGGGAATTAATTGTACATATGTTTACACAAAAACGGGCCCGTGATTGTGATGATAACGAATTTCGTTGGCTTGAGCACCTTGTACTTGTAATAGGATACCTAAGTTTACTGTTTACAACGGTCGTGCTTGATTGGTTTGGTACAGATAATTTATTTATCATCATATTAGGCTATGTTGAAAGTGCAATAGTGTTTATTGTAACAGTTGATTTTGTTGGAAGTCGTATAAAACAGAAAAAGGAAGCCAGCAAATTCTCACAGCCATCTGACTGGTTTTTTGTTATTTGGTTATTCCTATTAGGTTTTACTGCATTTGTAGTTCGGGTTTTTATCGACCTTGATTTAATTGAAACAAACCTTTGGATGTACTTAATCCATTTAATTGTACTTGTTCAATGGGCACTGTTAATTGTTCCTTTCGGAAAATGGACACACTTTTTATATCGTTCTTTTGCCATGTATTTTGATAAATTATTAAAAGAACCTGCAAAACAAACAAGCAAATAGTCTGTACCTGCAGATTGATTTTTAAATTACGAATATCAAGCCCGTATTTAACGGCAATAATTTTAATATAAACCTTAAATTTAATGAAAATGAAGAAGTTATCGATTTATTTAATTGTACTGTTTTTAGTCCCGACATTTATTTTTACAGGATGTAAAGATGATACAACTGTTGATCCCTCAATTGAGGTTTTAACAAAGTATTTAACGGCTAACAACAAAGATCTTAGTGATATTTTGATGTATGAAGGTACAACAAAATTTGTTATGGCACCAGCCGCAGCTGCTGATGTTGCCCCATATTATATTATGGATATCAGAAGTGCTAGTGCTTTTGCTGACGGACACATTGATGGTGCGGTGAATGTTGCTTTTGGCGATATTTTAACTGAAGCTACAAATGCAGGTGACAAAAACATTTTAGTGGTTTGTTATACAGGCCAAACAGCCTGTTATGCTACTGCTTTGCTTCGCCTTTATGGTTATCCAAAAACAAAAGCCCTTAAATGGGGTATGAGTGGTTGGAATTCAACAACTGATAGTTGGACAGCAAAAATTGGCGATGAAGCAGATGGACATGCAAATTGGACAACTGCAGGTGCACCAGCTAATGTAAAATATGATGCGCCTACATTAACAGAAAGCGGTACAGATGGTGAAGCAATATTAAAAGCCAGGGTTGAAGCTGTTCTTGCAGCAGGTTTCAAAGCTGAAACAGGGACTAATGTTTTAAACAGCCCTGCAAACTATTTTATTAACAATTACTTTAGCGAAGCTGATTATACAGGATTTGGCCATGTTGATGGTGCTTATAGAGTTCAGCCTTTAACACTTGCTGATGATTTAATTTATAATTTGGATCCTAGCAAAACAGTTATCACTTATTGTTACACAGGACAAACTTCAGCAGTTATTACAGCATACTTAAATGTATTGGGCTATAATGCAAAAAGTATGACATTTGGAATGAATGGTATATACAATAGCAACCCTGCATGGACATCTAACAAGTGGTCAGCTTCAGTACCTAAGGATTTTCCATTAGTTACTAAGTAATTAGCAATATCTTTATATTTAACCGACGGGAAACCCCGTCGGTTTAGTTTATTAACTTTTCAATAGCAAGTAAAATAGAATATCCATAATAATTACTTACACACATGCATATAATTAAGCATAATCTGCTATAAATTAGCAGGTTGCTGAACATGGAGGTTCCATACGATAAATAAAAAATAATTAAAAATAGACACATGAAAAAAATACTATTAATATTAATGTCTTTAGCCTTTATTTTATCACCCCAAATATTAAAAGCACAGGGTTGCGAAGATCCTTCTGATGATGAAGGTGATGAGGGCAAAGTTAAAGTATTTGGTTTTATACAGCCACAATACGAGTTTCACATGACAGACCCGGGAACAAACACTTTTAAATTTAAACGTGCCCGGATTGGTGTTACAGGCAATATCCCTTACGATTTTTCGTATTATGTAGTAATGGAAAACAGTGCTTTCGTTAGCCAATCAGGTTATCCTTATTTACTAGATGCATTTATTTCTTATAAACGTTTTAAATGGGCAAAATTTTCAATGGGTTCATTTAAACAACCTTTCGGGCAAGAAGTCAATACTTCATGTTCAAAACTACATACTATTTCGCGTGCAATGGTATCTGACCAAATTGTTGCCCCACAACGCGATATGGGTATAATGATACTTGGTGGCGATAATGAAACAGCTATTAAGTATAACCTGGCACTTATGAATGGCAGGGGACTAGGTATTAAAGATAATAACACAATGAAAGACATTATTGGGCGTGTTGTTTACAAACCTCTTGACTTTTTACGGGTTGGTGGTAGTTTCCGTTATGGGTTCCCAAATAACAACGATGATGAAAGAATGTCGTATGCTGGTGAAATTGAGCTTTCTTTTGGTGAATTTTTACTGCAAGGCGAATATATTTATGATGAAGGTGATTATAACCGTGGTGCCGGTGGTGGTTGTGGATCAGATCCTTTAACTCTTGGCGATAAGCGTAGCGGTGCTTATGTTCAGGCAATGTATATGACTTCGTTTATGCTGCAACCTGTTGCAAAGTGGGAGTTTTTTGATACAGATAATGCTATTGATGATAACAATTTGTATATATATACATTTGGTGTAAATTATTTCTTTAACGACTGGACCAGGTTACAAGTTAATTATCAATACAAAGCTGAAAAAAATGCTGAAATTGATAACGATGCCATATTGTTACAATTGCAGGTTAAGTTTTAAGCTTAAGGATTAAAGGAAGCATTAGTAGCCCCGTCCTTCAGGGTGGGGAATGATTTTAGTCCATTCACCCCTTCCTTAAAATTTGGGAGGTTTTATTTTTAATTCATAAGGTCTTCCAAATTTTGAGGAGGGGGGGTTCGCAGGTTTTTCAATCCCTGATAAATATACTATTATAAAATAATCTTATTAAATACTCAACATAAATTTAAACATATGAAAAACATGAAACTGATTTTAAGTGTATTCCTTGTGTCATTATTGCTTAGTCAAACGGCTTTTGCTCAGAAACTTATCACAGCGAAACAGCTTAAGGCTAAAAAAAATGTTATTATAGTTGATACAAGAAAAGCATCTGATTATGCTAAAATACATATTAAAGGTGCGGTAAATATTGATAAAAACACCCTAGAAAAGTCTAAAGAGGGTTTTATGAAAAGCTCAACTGAAATGGCAGCTATTTTTGGTAACCATGGAGTTAGTAAAGATTCAGAAGTTGTTCTTTATTGTAAATCAGGCCTTAATGCTGGTAGGGTTTATTGGTTACTGACTTATTTAGGGGCAAAAAAGGTCTCTATTTTAGATGGTCAAATGACAGCATGGCGTGCTGTAAGAGGCCCCTTAACAAAAGTAAAGCCTAAAGTAAAAAAAGCAACATTTACCCCATCGGTTAATAAGGGTGTGCTGGCAAGCAAAAGTTATGTAAAGTCAAAACTAAACAGTTCGTCAACTGTTATTGTTGATTCAAGGAAAGCCGAATATTTTAATGCAGGGAATATTTCAAAGGCAGTAAATATACCGTACGAAAAACTAATGACAGCTAAACATAGTTTTAAAGATAAAGCGACCTTGCAGGCATTATTCAAAAAAGCAGGGGTTACTTCAAATAAAGAGGTGATCTTATATTGTAAAACAGGTTTAAGAGCCAGCCATATGTATTTTGTATTAAAAGAAATACTTAAATACCCTAAAGTAAAAGTTTATGATGGATCATATAATGGATGGTCTAAGTAATAAAGTATAGATTATTACTTGGAATATTAAGTTCAAAGTTGTTTATAGTACAAGCCCTCGCTAATTTTTATTAGCTGAGGGCTTTTTTAGTTATGTGTTCAATTTTATTAGCCTTTATACGACTTTGTAATAAAATTAAGCCTGATAACGAATAATATCAATATATTTGCGTTTATATATTTTATGAATAAAAAGTTACATAAAGCAAAGTATATTATATTTGATGCAGTAGCTGCTACAAGTGTCTGGATATTATTCAGTTATTTCAGGAAGTTATATATTGAAACACCTAAATTTGGTTACCCTGTTCAACTAAACTATAATATAGATTTATTAGTTAGCATTGTTGTAATTGCTTGTTCTTGGATATTTCTATATGCTTTTAGTGGATATTATTATGATATTTATCGTAAATCAAGAGTTAAAGAACTATATCAGACATTTGTAATTTCTGTAATTGGTGTTGTAATTATATTTTTTGCTTTTTTGCTCGATGATGTTATAGCTTCTTACACTGACTACTACTACTCTTTCTCGGTATTATTTTTATTGCATTTTACACTCACTTATATTCCAAGGCTTGCAATAACTTATACAACAATAAGAAAAATTAGGAATAGGAAGATAGGTTTCAATACACTAATAATTGGTAGTAATGGTAAAGCTGAAAATGTTTACCATGAGTTTTTTAACCGAAAAAAATCAGCAGGTTATAAGTTTATTGGTTTTGTGAATGTCAAACACGAAGTTAGCAATTCACTCAAAAAAACATTAGTACATTTAGGTAATTTTGAAAATATTCATGAAATTGTAAAAAATTATACAATTGAAGAAATAATTATTGCTGTAGAAGTCCACGAGCACTCTGAAATCCAGAAGGTTATAGCGGTACTTGAATGTGTGAAAGTGCGAGTTAAAATTATCCCTGATTTGTTTGAAATATTAATAGGTAAAATAGAATTATCATTAATGGATGGGACACCTTTATTACGGGTATCGTCTGAATTAATGTCGGTTTGGGAAAAGAATTTTAAAAAGGTATTTGATATTGTTTTTTCATTTTTATTTATTGTTATAATGTCCCCGGTGTATGTTGCAACTGCAATTGCTGTAAAAGTATCTTCGCCCGGTTCGGTTTTGTATAAACAAAAACGAATTGGTAAAAACGGGAAAGAATTTAACATATTTAAGTTTAGGTCCATGGTAGATAATGCCGAAGGAAAAGGGCCTGAGCTTTCATATATAGATGACCCAAGAATTACCAAATTGGGGTTGTTTATGCGTAAAACAAGGCTTGATGAGATACCTCAATTTCTAAATGTATTAAAAGGTGATATGTCAATTGTGGGTCCCAGGCCCGAAAGGCAATATTATATCGACAAGATTGTGCAAAAAGCACCTGAATATATGTTGTTATTGAAAGTGAGGCCTGGTATAACATCTTTAGGCCAAGTAAAATTTGGGTATGCCGAAAATATTGACCAAATGTTAATGAGGCTGAAATTTGATATTATCTATATTAAAAACATGTCGCTTTATTTTGATTTTAAAATACTTATTAACACGGTTTTAACTGTTCTGAAAGGGAATGGGAAATGATATTGTTATTGTAGTGCCATGGGTATTACCGTAAATCTAGTGGAAATAAAAAAATGGGATAGTTTGAAGTCAGAAGACCGAAGTTTGCTTACTTCCGAATTTGGTCTTCTAGCTTCTCGCCCTAACAATATTATAAACCTTTTAACCCACTAAAATGGTAGTAGAACCGTGTCAAGTAACAAAAATTTGTAATATTTCAGCTGCAAACTACAAGAGCTTTAACATATTTTTTTTCTAAATTATAAACAAGCAGCCGTTCATGAATAAAATTCCCCAATTGCATGATATTACAGAAGCTTCTGAACGGATAAAGCCATTTATCCATAGGACACCAATTTTAACTTCTTTAAGTATTAACAAAATAACCGATGCATCTGTTTATTTTAAGTGCGAAAATTTTCAGAAAGTAGGTGCATTTAAGTTTCGTGGTGCAACAAATGCTGTTTTATTGCTTAATTACCAAGATAAAAAACAAGGGGTAGCCACGCATTCGTCAGGAAACCACGCAGCAGCCCTGGCCTTGGCTGCAAAAAACATGGGGATAAAAGCTTATGTTGTTATGCCTGAAAATGCCCCAATAATAAAAAAAAGAGCAGTGGAATCATATGGCGCAGAAATAACATTTTGCAAACCTAGCCTTTCAGCACGGGAGTCATCATTAAATAAGCTAATAGAAAAAACGGGCGCAAAATTTATCCATCCATATAATAACTTTAACATTATTTCTGGCCAAGGAACAGCGGCAATAGAGATTTTAGAAGAATATGCTGATTTGGATATTGTTATGGCTCCCGTAGGAGGAGGAGGCCTATTGAGTGGTACAGCAACTGCTGTTAAGGGGGTTAATAAAAAAATAAAGGTAATTGCAGCTGAACCAAAAAATGCTGACGATGCCTTCAAATCGATTAAAGCAGGCCATATTGTGCCTTCAATTAATCCGAACACAATTGCTGATGGCTTGTTAACTTCATTAGGTGATTTAACATTTAGGATTATTTCAGAGAAAGTTGATGATATAGTAACTGTGAGTGAAAAAGGTATTGTAGAGGCTATGCGTTTAATATGGGAACGTATGAAAATAATAATTGAGCCTTCGTCAGCTGTGCCTTTAGCTGGCATACTAGAACACGGCCAATATTTTTCTGGCAAAAAAGTTGGGGTTATTCTTTCAGGCGGTAATGTCGATTTAAATAATTTACCTTTTTAATCTGAAATTTGAAAAATACTTTCGATGGGGTAATGGTCAGAAAGCTTTACTTTTAGCCTTTTAAAATTGAACGATTTTAAAGAAGGGGAATGAAGTATATAGTCAATCCTGTAGGCAGAATATTTATGGATATAAGTACTTGCAATACCGTTCCCTGATTCTTTAAAAGCATCTTTTAGTTCCCTGGTTATTCGATGATATGAGTATGAAAACGGGGGGTCGTTAAAATCGCCGCAAACAATTACCGGATAGGGTGATTTGTCAATATGTGCAGAAATAATATCAACTTGTCGCGAACGTTTAACATAACCCGTCCTAAGTTTGCCTAAAATATTTTTGTATTGGATAACACTTAGGGAAGTATCGTTGTTAATGTTGTCAATTGCCTGATAATCACTGTGTCCGAGGTGAATAGACTCAAGGTGCAAGTTATAAACCCTTATTGTATCGTTGTTAATTTTTAAGTCTGAAAATATACAAAAATTCTCGAAATTTTCTAACTGGACGTTACCCTTTTTTACAATAGGGTAACTTGTAAAAGTTGCTATGCCGTGGTGATATGTTTTATCCTTTTTTTTTGCAAAAGAAATATGTGCATGTTTTAACAGAGATTTGTTTAGCAATGAATCTTTGGCATTTTTCCCCCTCAGTTTACTTGAATAAAATTCCTGCATACAAACAATGTTCGATTCAGTTTTTTTTATAAAATTATATGTTTTAACTGCACGGTTTTTTTCTGTTGACCAGTTCCATAAATTAAAAATCCTGACATTAAAAGATAAAACCTTAATCTTTTGCTCTTCTTGCCCAAATTTTTTTTTATTAAAACTTATTTGAAAAAAACTATTCAAAAAACCCCACCCAATAAGGATTGCTATTGCAGATAGCATAGATAGTTTGCTTTTTTTTAATAACCAAAATATAATAAAAAATATGTTGCAAATTAGTATTATGGGGTATATTAACCCAAAAAAAGCAAAGAAAGAAAAGTCTGCTGGGCTAATATATGCCGACAAATAGGCAAAAATAAGGCAAAAAACAGCAATTATATTAAAACCGGCTATCGTTTTTTTTATAAATTTTGTCAAAAGGTTTTTGTTTTTGTAAATTTAGTATTAAATTCTTCGGGTTCTATATAAGGCAATATGTTATGTAAATGAAATTCCAAATAATTTATGTTTTTATTATTAGCTAAAAATTGTTTTTCGTAAAAGGTTTGAATATCAGCTACTTCTTCTGGCAATAATGTACTGTTATACACATCAGCTGAGTCGTAATTTATTTTAAAATTATTTACAATTGCAAGGGCTTTTGTATATTCATAAAATAAATCGTTGTCAGTTTTAAGATGGATTATTGCATTTGGTTCTAAAAAATCTGAATAACGGTTTAAAAACAAACTTGAGCTTAGTCTTTTTTTTATTTTTTTTGGTTGTGGGTCAGGAAAAGTAAACCATATTTCGCTAATTTCATTTTTTGCAAAAAACGATTGGATAAAATCAACCCTCGTCCTAATAAACATTGCATTTTTTAAGTGTTTTTGAATTGCTGTTTTGGCTCCCCTAAATAATCTTGCACCCTTAATATCTATGCCTATGAAATTTTTTTCTGGGTATTTTTCAGCAAGGCCGGTAGTATATTCTCCTTTTCCACAACCCAATTCCAAAACAATGGGGTTAGGGTTTTTAAAAATAGATTTTTTCCATTTACCTTTTAGGTGAAAGTCTTTGTTTAATACCTCACTATATTCAGGCTGATAAAGATTATCAAAGCCTTTCATTTCGTTAAATTTTGATAGTTTATTTTTTGCCACTTCTTTAGGTTCAAATTTATACCTGTAAAATTAAAATATAGGCCTTAATTGATAGTTGATAAATTTATCAAAGCTTGGCCTTGTTGATTTTTAGCCCTACCTGGTTTATACCTTTTAATTTTAAGTCTCTCATCCCTTGCATAATTTCAATGGTATAATCACCCTTTTGGGGAAAGCGGATTTTTGATTTATATACTAAGCTATTATACCACATATCGCTATCTTTATCACCTAACCATTTACCTTTTTCATTTGCTAGTGTATATTCCAAGGTATCGTTTGCTACTGTATTATTTAATGTATGTGTACGAACAAACAACCAGATATTGCTGTTGCGATAACTGTTTGAATTTGAGAGCATTATTGATATGTCATACATTTGAAGAGTATCGGTAACAGAAAACTTAAACGTAGCAGCTTTGTTACTTTCCCAAACAGATCCCGGTATTTCAATACTGCTTTCGTAAAATGGTTTTTGCTTACATGCAAATAGCCCGTTCATTATTAAGATTACCAAAAATACTAATAGCAAATTCTTGCTTAGCAATAAAAATAAATTTTTGGTAATGTTGTTGGATTTATGGTTTCTTTTTCCTGTTTTCATTCTGTTTGCGATTTGAAAACTTCCGTCTTTTTTTTCTTGGTTTTCTTTTATTATCAAATTTGTTAAGGCTTTCTTTCGATAAAATATCTGAGAAGCCTTCGCCTATACCATCTGAAGGAATTTGTTTCTCAATAAATTCATCAACAACAACACCTTTTTTGTTTAGCCTAATAATTTCTCTAACCCGTTCAACAGGTATGGGTGTAAGGTTTACTGCTGCATGTTCACTAAATGAATACCACATTTGCCTTTTATAAACATCTGTTTTCAAATGGAAGGCTCTTCCATTCCTGCCTTCTAAAACAATTGAAGTGCTTGGAAATTCATTCCTTGCATCAATATACGAGTCATATTCATAATTGAGGCAACATTTTAGTTTACTGCATTGTCCTGCAAGCTTTTGCGGGTTAAGTGATAGTTCTTGGTGTTTAGCAGCTATTGTTGTAACCGATACAAAATTTGTCATCCAGGTTGAGCAACAAAGTTCCCTTCCACACGATCCAATACCTCCTATCCTGCCTGCTTCTTGCCTGGCACCAATCTGTTTCATTTCAACCCTTATTTTAAATTCATCGGCTAAAACTTTAATCAGCTCCCTAAAATCAACCCTTTCTTCTGCAATGTAATAGAAAATAGCTTTGTTCCCATCTCCCTGATATTCAACATCGCCAATTTTCATATTTAAATTGAGTTCAGTGGCAATGGCACGCGCCTTGATCATTGTTTTATGCTCTTGTTCAATTGCGTTTTGCCATTTTTCAATATCGGCAGGTTTTGCTTTCCTATAAACTTTTTTAAATTCAGATGTTGGTAAAACAGAATTTTTTTTCAATTGCTGAAGCACCAATTGGCCTGATAATGACACTGTTCCAATATCATGTCCCGGTGAAGCCTCAACTGCGACAATATCACCTTCTTCAAGTTTAATCCCATTTACATTTTTATAAAAACCTTTACGGGTGTTTTTAAACCTAATTTCAATAATATCTAAAGGATAAAGGCTGTTAGGCATATCATCCATCCAATTGAATACGCTTAATTTCTCACATGATGTTTTACAGTTGTTTCCATTTTTTGATAAAGGGTTGCTGCCCCTTGAATTATGTATATTGCATCCCATAGTTCCTAAATAATTGTTTTGTTTTTTCAGGCAGCTTTACGTCTTAGTAATTTTACTAATTTTAAAGCCAAGTCTAAAAAAATAATTTTGTCCATACCATTTCTTTCAATATGCAAATGTGCTTTATTGAACTCTTCGTAAATGTCAAATATATTGTTTTGATGAATAAAAGTAGAAAATTTTAATGAAAAGGTTTCTTCATCTGTTGAAAAATAATTTAAATCCTCTTTTTCCGATGGTGAATTATTATAAATAAAGTTTTCCCTAAACATCTTTATAGAGTATTTTAAAAAAGCTTTTTGTTGTTCGCGCCCCAATTTAGAAATATCATCGACCCATTTTGTTAATTCTATTATTTTTGCAGAAAACGATAAACGCATCAGCTCAACAAAGATATTAAAGTTATTGTCTTTATTATCACCCGATTCAATAGTGTCAATTGCTTTAAAATAATCACCATTGGCAAGTTTTGTTATCCTAGTAAGTTCGTTGTTGTTTAATTGGTAAGTTTCCTTAATTCTTTGCGCCAAACTTTCATCGTCAATTTTGGGTATTTTTACATATTGCGATCGTGACCGAATTGTATTTATAATTTGTTCAGGATAGTCAGAAACCAGCAAAAAAAGCGTTTTCATTGGTGGTTCTTCAATCATTTTTAAAAGTTTGTTGGCCGATGATTGGTTCATTTTTTCAGGTAACCAAATAACCATAACCTTGTATTCGGCTTCAAATGTTTTTAAGCTCAGTTTTCGTATTATCTGGCTGCTTTCATGTGCAAAAATCCCTGCCTGGCCTCCTTCTGTTGCAATTTGTTCAAGCCAAACATCAAGCCTATGTTTTTTTTGTTTAAGGATGAAGTTGCGCCATTCGCCAGAAAAATTATCACTTATTGGTTTAGCGAATTTTTTTGTCCTAACAACCGGATAAACAAAATGCAAATCAGGGTGTATTAATTTTTCATATTTGTTGCACGATGGACAAACCCCACATGAATCGGTATCTGATTTATTTGTACACGAAACATATTGCGCATAGGCAATAGCAAGTTCCAGTTTGCCTGAACCAGCTGGCCCATGAAGTAATTGGGCATGGCTAATCCTTCCGGTATTTACAGTATTGATAAACCGTTTAATTATTTTCTGCTGCCCTATTATTTTGCTAAATTGCATCTGCTCGTTACGTTTTAATATTTTCTATTTTTTAAAACCGCACTCTAGTTTTTGCTAAAAAATACTTTATTTAAAAGTACAAAAGTATACAAAATCAATTGATTTGAGATTAATCATGTAATAGTTCAGCGATATTTTTTATTTTTGTATTTTGAAAAGAGTATAAACAAATTAAATTACTATTATGCAAAACATTGACAGTTATGACTTTAAAGGGAAAAAGGCAATCGTAAGGGTTGATTTTAACGTCCCACTTGATAAAGATTTTAATATTACTGATGATACCAGGATAAGGGCAGCTTTGCCAACCGTAAAAAAAATCGTTGAAAATGGTGGTTCTGTTATCCTTATGTCTCATTTAGGAAGGCCAAAGGATGGACCAGAGGATAAATTTTCGTTGAAACATTTGCTAAAGCATTTGTCTGAGTCGTTAAATTTAGATGTTCAATTTGCAGATGATTGTGTTGGTAATCAGGCGATTGAAAAGGCTGCCACTTTAAAGCCAGGTAGTGTTTTGCTTCTTGAAAACCTCCGTTTTTATAAAGAGGAAACAAAGGGTGGTGTAGAATTTGCCAAAAAATTAGCTTCTTTAGCAGATGTTTATGTAAACGATGCATTTGGTACAGCACATAGGGCACATGCATCAACTACTATTATTGCCCAGTTTTTCCCGAACGATAAAATGTTTGGATATGTTATTGGCAACGAGCTAAAAAACATAGACAATATGCTACAACAAGCAGAAAAACCATTTACTGCAATAATGGGTGGTGCTAAGGTATCAGGTAAAATTACAATAATAAAGCATTTGTTGCCAAAAGTTGATAACTTGATAATTGGTGGTGGGATGACATACACTTTTGTAAAAGCACTTGGCGGTAAAATTGGAAATTCATTGGTTGAAAACGATAAGTTAGATATGTCGTTGGAATTATTGGAGCAGGCTAAAGAACAAAACGTAAAAATACACTTAGCAGTTGATGCCATTAATGCTGACGATTTTAGCAACGATGCCAATACCTACGAAGGGGATGTTACTCAAATTAAAGACAACTGGATGGGTTTGGATATTGGGACAGAAACCACCAAAAAATTTATCGAAGTAATTAATAACTCTAAAACAATACTTTGGAATGGGCCGGTTGGCGTTTTTGAAATGGAAAAATTTGAAAAAGGGACCAAGGCAATAGCAATGGCAGTTGCAGAAGCTACCAAGAAAGGGGCTTTCACCCTTATTGGAGGTGGCGATTCAGTTGCTGCGATAAACAAATATGGCCTTGCCGATAAAGTTAGTTATGTTTCAACAGGTGGTGGCGCTTTACTTGAATATATGGAAGGGAAAGAATTACCGGGCATTAAAGCAATTAGGGGCTAAAATACAGGCCACCTACAATTCAAAATATAATTGGATATAAAAAGGGGCTTGGAATATTTTCAAACCTCTTTTTTTATTTATTAGTCTTTTCTAGTTACCTTTGGCTTGAACCTATATTATACTAATAATGAAAAAAACAGAAAACAACCATCCTGAAATAAATAAAATAGAAATCCTTCATTATCTTTTAAATAAAGGTAATATTTATTATATCCCTGAAAATTTCGATAAAGAAATTTTCGTTAACCAACTAACCGTTTTTTTGCAAACTGACTTATCCCTAAAATCAGAATTCTATAATTTTGAACAAATCAATATAGTTTCATATTCAAGTAAAAAAGGGGTAAAAAGTATACTTGGCCTGAGCTATGGTATGAATATAGTGTTTGTAATTGATGGACAAAAATTGTTCTATGATTTTAAACCGGATAAATGGCTTGAAAACCCTAACAAAACTGAGTCGACAATAAATATTAAAAAGTTGATAAGAGAATCAAAAGAAACGGAAATAGAGAATTGGATACATTCATATTTAGTTGGTTTAAGCCCCGAAGCTGAAAGTATGCTTATTGGACAAAATAACTATATACAAGAAATAAGCCCTAAGCAAAAACTTTGGTTATCTTCTAACCTAAATAAAGGAGACGTTTTACTTGCTTTTCTTGAAGTATCTGTAATAAAAAAATGGGATAAAGAATATGAAGAAAGCAAAGATATTAAATGGCAGTTTTTGTTGAGCACCAACGAGGCAAAACTAATTGGTTTTAGTAAGCGTGAGGAGATTATAGGTTTTGTTGATGTTAAGCCGGGTGGCATTAAGGTAAAAAAGGAAATGGGAAGATACCCGGTAACTATTGGCGATATTGTTTTTTATACAACCCGTGTCAATAGTACCTTGTATTTAGATGTTGTTGGTTTGGTTTCAGTGTCGGCAAATGAGCGCATTCGTGAAATAGCAAGATTAAATTGGTTAAATAGGGGCAAAAAAACCAGGCAAGGGATAAATGCAATTGAATTAATGAAAAATCTTACAGCAAAAGCGCCCAACCCTTTTGATGACCTATCTATATTATATATGGAATATGCCGATGGCAAAAAAGATGTTATTTTTAGCGATTTTGTTGAAGATGAAAAGCTATTGAAACTATTAAATAACATATTGGATTATTCCGGAACAATAGATTTATTAACAATATGGGTTGAAAAATGGGAATTATCTTATTTTGATATCCTTGCCCTGAATAAACTTTTGGTTGAAGCAATAAGTGATACTACCCAAGCCAAAAACATTTTACCATTTCATAGGCTGGTTCGAGACAAATATCAGAAAAAAAATAAAGATGACATAAATGCTGTAATATTTGATTACGAATTTGCAATGCATTTAATAAAATGTGGACAGGGTGATGAAGCGAAAAAAATACTCAATAAAAGATTAAAGCAACTTCCTGACGAATCAATTTCTGATTTGCTACCGCCTAAAGATTTAGATTTAACTGGCGATGCCGCCGGTCAGATGTTAAAAGTTAAAATTTTGGAGGCATTATCGGACCTAGAAAGTGGCAAAATAGCAATTGAATTGACAAAACAACTAGCCGGGCTACAACCTTTGGTGCTTAACAGGATAGACCAATTAACTAATTTTACGGACGATGAGATTGCTGATAAGGCGTCTATGCTCAAATCAGTAATGCTGCCCGGTGGTTTGGTATTTGAAAAAAGCATATCTGCAAGTAAAAAATATAACAAATTACCAGATAAGATAATTGAAAAAAACGTACGACACCCTGCAAGCAGAAAAGATGGTAGTTTCTCAAATATCCAAAAATGGTTGGCTAAAGTCGATGTCCCTGATTATTCTATGATTAAGTCATATTCAGAAAAGCTGACAGAGAAAAAGTACCCACAGTTGAATGAAATAGTTACAGACATTAGATACGCCTTAAACATTGAAAACCTTGAAGTTTATATTTCACGGGGCGATAAATCGGTAGGTATCAGTGGTTTTGAAGGAGAGCCCTCCTATTTAATTATTGGTGGCCATCATCTTGATAATGAGTCTGTTCACTATCTGGGTTGGGCTGAATTAAAATTTGCAATAGCTATTGAAATGGCCCATCTGTATTTTAAGCACTCACGGATAACATCAACAGATGTTTGGCGTGGTGCAATTGAAAAAGGTTATTGGGTAATTGATACAGCTATGGCAATAATACCAATAGCCGGCCTGTTTGGTAAATCGATTAAAGGGATTAGTAAATTGAATGCCATTTCTTCAATTTTGCAAAAAGCAGATAAATTAGATAGTGTTTCAAAAAACAGCCAAGGAATAATTAGTGCAACAAACCAAGCCGTTGAATTGTATAACAGTAAGGTATCGAAAGAAAAAGATTCTGATAAAGAAAAACAATTATTGGCTACTACACGGGTTATGCAATTAACTGCCGATAGGGCAGCACTTTTATTCAGCACAAACCTTAACGCATCAATTAGGGCAATGTTTTTGGTATCGAAAAGATATTATAATGAACTTCCGGTGGTTGAAAAATACGGTTTGCGCGAATTTTTGTTAAAAAAAGATGATGAGGGCAATTTTATTCATCAGGATTTTGCAATAAGGTTAGCAAATTTATTCGCTTTTTACATTTCTGACGAATATAACGACCTACTTAAAATGCTGATAACTAGCGAGAACTAAAGGAGTGCGCAAATTTTTGGAAAAAAAAATAGTTTTTTTTTAAAAATGTTTTGCCAATAAAAATATTAACTCTACATTTGCAGTCCCAAAAGTAAAAAGGGATTAAGCAGACGGTCCGTTCGTCTAGCGGTTAGGACGCCGGGTTTTCATCCCGGTAACAGGGGTTCGATTCCCCTACGGACTGCATTTTTTATTTAATAACATAGAAAAGGTTTAAAAATGGCCAATCATCAATCAGCAAAGAAAAGAATCAGGCAAAACGATAAAAAAAGGGTTGCTAACAGATATTCAGCAGTTTCTACTAGAAATGCAATTAGGGATTTACGTAATTCAAGTGAAAAACCTGAAGCCGAAGTACTTTTTCCAAAAGTAAGTTCGATGCTTGATAAATTAGCAAAGAAAAATATTATCCATAAGAAAAAAGCTTCAAACTTAAAAGCAAGCTTACAAAAGCATGTGAGCAGTTTATAGTCAGGAGTTAAAGTAATAAATTAAAGCCTTCCAATTTTGGGAGGCTTTTTTTTATTAACGAAACAAGTGCAATTTAAACCTGTAATTTCAGCAATTTTATCACTATCAACATCTTGTTATTAGAAAAGTATGACAATTTCTAAAAGTTTTTGTTTAAAGTTTTTATGTTTTTGCTTTTAAGATTTTAATAATTTGATCATATAGATCAGGCACTTTATTATGAATTACATCCCAAATTAAATCATAATCAACGCCAAAATATTGATGAATTATAACATCTCTTAATCCTGCAATTTTTTTCCATTCTATTTTGGAATGCTCTTTCTTCATTAATTCTGATACGGATTTTGAAGCTTTACCTATGATTTCAAGACTACGTTCAATTGCACGTGATAATAACTCATTTTCAAAAAATTCTTGAAAACTCTTATTTCCAGTATGCCTTATAATTACTTCGCATTCTGTTTTTATATCCAAAAGAAAATCTAAATCAGAGCGTCGCATATTCTACTTCGTTTAATACAGTTTTTGTAAAATTTCGGTTTAAAGGTAAAGATTTTACAGTTTTTAAATCAATTTCTTTGTTAAAAAGTGTTTTTAAATAGAAATATAAATCCATATAATTATCAAAAGTCTTTCTTCCCGGTAGAAATTCAATTAAGAAATCGATATCACTATTTGTAGTTTGTTCGTTTCTTGTAAAAGATCCAAATAAACCAATTTTTTTAATACCAAATTCTTTCAAATTTTCATTATTCGATAATAATATTTGAAATATTTTTTGCTTATTTAACATTGCTTAGTCTTTTTTAGTAAAGAAGTAATGTGCAAAATTCATTTTTTTACAAATTTAATTAATTATTTTATTTATTAACCATTTAAATTAATTTTGCGTGAAGCAAATCATTTTCAAAGTAACAGAAATAAAAGGATGGATATATACGCAATAGAAACAGGAAATTTTAAACTTGATGGAGGTGCCATGTTTGGCGTTGTACCAAAGGTTATGTGGAATAAATTATACCCTGCCGATGAAAACAATTTATGCAACTGGGCTATGCGCTGTTTATTAGTTGTTGATGGTGAAAGAAAAGTATTGATTGATAATGGGGTGGGGGATAAGCAAAGCGATAAGTTTTTTGGTCATTACTATTTAAATGGTTCCGATACCTTAGAAAAATCATTGGCTAAACTGGGTTATTCGGCGTCTGATATAACAGATGTAATATTAACACACTTGCATTTTGATCATTGTGGGGGTAGCATAAAGTATAACGAAAACAATGAATTAGTACCTGCTTTCCCAAATGCAATTTTTCATACAAGTAAACAGCAATGGGAATGGGCCACTAAACCAAACAGGCGGGAAAAAGCCTCTTTTTTGAAAGAAAATTTATTGCCTATGCTTGAACATAAAAAGCTGCACTTGTTTGATAATGAGCATGAACTGTTCCCAAATATATATGTGAAATTATTTAATGGTCATTCTGATGGTCAGGTTATCCCAATAGTAACAGTTAACAACCAAGCTTTTGCATATACCGCTGATTTGTTCCCTTCAACAGCACATTTGCCCATGCCATATATAATGAGTTATGATACCAGGCCATTGGTTACCCTGGAAGATAAAGAGCGGTTTTTTAAAGATGCCATGGAAAATAATTACATATTGTTTTTTGAGCACGATTTATATAACGAGTGTTGCACACTTCAGGAAACAGAAAAAGGCATAAGGGCTGATAAAACTTTTACTTTGGATGAATATTTTAAAAGGTGAAACTGAAATTTTCTTTAATTGCATTGATTTATATACTTTTGCAGACAAACAGATATTGAATTAATGACGTACAACACCCATACATTAAAAAATGGTATACGGCTTATTCACAGCCCTTCAGATAGTCAAATTGCCTATTGTGGACTAATTATTAATGCCGGTTCGCGCAATGAGAAAGAAAATCAACATGGTTTGGCTCATTACCTTGAACATGCCATGTTTAAAGGTACGGCCAAAAGACGTTCGTTTCATATACTTAACAGGCTCGAAAATGTTGGTGGCGATATAAATGCATTCACAACTAAAGAAGAAACCTGTGTTTATACTGCTTTCCTAAATGAACATTATCCCAGATCGTTTGAATTGATTTCAGACATTGTTTTTAATTCAACTTTTCCTGAAAAAGAAATTGAAAAAGAAAAGGATGTAATTATTGACGAGATAAATTCGTATAAAGATAACCCCTCGGAATTGATTTTTGATGAATTTGAAGACTTGATTTTTAAAAACCATGCACTGGGAAGAAATATTTTGGGACAGGCTGATAAAATTAGGGGATATAAACGTGAGGATTTAATAAAATTCCGGAACGAGAATTATACTACTGACAGGATAATTATTTTTTCGCTAGGAAATATCCCTTTTAAGAAGCTAACTAATTTGGTAGAAAAACACTTTGGTAATATCCCTGAAAAATCTGCCATAAAACAAAAATATGAAAGCATAGTTTATCAGCCACAAAAACTTATTCTTAATAAAAAATCACATCAACTGCATGCAATTATTGGAAGCACTGCTTACAATGTTTGGGATAAACGCCGCACCACCCTAAGCTTCTTGAACAACATGCTTGGTGGCAGTAGCATGAATTCACGCCTAAGCATGGCCTTGCGCGAGCGTAATGGCTTTGTTTACGATATTGAGTCGAATTATACAAGTTATACCGATACCGGGGTATTCAATATTTATTTTGGTACTGAGAAAGAAAAATTTGATAAAAGCATTAATTTAATTTACAAAGAATTTACTAAGCTTAAAGAAAAAAAGCTAGGTATTTTGCAATTAAGCAGGGCAAAACAGCAACTAATAGGTCAAATTGCAATTGGCATGGATAATAAAGAAAGTGTGGCTTACAATTTAGGGCGTAGTTTTTTATTGTTTAACAAAATAGATTCTTTGAAGGAAATCACAAATAAAATCAATGCAATTTCTGCTTCCGAAATTTTAGA
>NBLH01000265.1 GCA_002084525.1 Bacteroidetes bacterium 4572_117
CGGTTATCCGTAAAAACAGTATTCCTGGAATATTCAAAACAGGTTGTCGATAAAAAAAATGTTATTATTTATGGCATTAATGAAATGGCATTAATTACAAAGCGTACACTTGTTAAAGATATAAAAGCAAATTATAAAGTTGTTGCTTTTATTGATGATAGCAAGGCAGATGTAGGAAAGAAGCTAGATGGGCTAAATATTTATAGTTCCGATAAAATGGAGCAGGTATTGTCAACTTTTGGGATATCCATATTAATTATTGCGAATAAAAATATAGCGAATAAAAAAAAATCTAAAATTATAGACCTTTGTTTGAATAACGATGTTAAAGTGCTGACCCTGCCTAATGTAAATAGCTGGATTAATGGCGAGCTGAGCATTAAGCAGATAAGGAATTTTAAAATTGAAGATTTATTAGAAAGAAAACCTATTGAACTTGATATAGAAAAAATTAAGAAAGATGCTTTAAATCAGGTAGTTCTGGTTACGGGCGCAGCCGGTTCTATAGGTAGTGAAATAGTTAAACAGCTACTTCGTTTTAAACCCAAAAAAATAATAATTTTCGATCAGGCTGAATCGCCATTATACGAACTTGAACTTGAACTGAACGAGAAGTATCAATTCAATAACTTTGAAATAGTAATTGGTAATATTACTGATGGATACCGAATAAAAAAAGTCTTTGAAACATTCAAACCATCTATAGTGTATCATGCAGCAGCATATAAACACGTACCTATGATGGAAAATAACCCTGCCGAAGCTATTAGGGCCAATATTTTAGGGACAAAAACTGTTGCCGATTTGTCAATAAAGCATTCAGTACGAAAATTTGTGATGGTTTCTACCGATAAGGCTGTAAACCCAACAAATGTAATGGGCGCTTCGAAAAGAATAGCAGAAATATACATACAAAGCTTAAACGACTTAAAACAAACAAAATTTGTAACTACACGTTTTGGCAATGTATTGGGTTCAAATGGATCTGTTATAAACCGTTTTAGGAAGCAGATTGAAAAAGGTGGGCCCGTAACTGTTACCCACCCCCAGATTACACGTTTTTTTATGACAATACCTGAAGCATGCCAATTAGTTCTTGAAGCTGGTGCCATGGGTAATGGTGGTGAAATATTTGTTTTTGACATGGGTACTTCGGTAAAAATAGTTAACCTAGCTAAAAAAATGATAAAATTATCAGGCTTTGAGTTAGGAAAAGATATCCAGATAAACTTTTCTGGTTTACGGCCTGGTGAAAAATTGTATGAAGAATTGCTAAATAATAAAGAAAATACTAACAAAACCCATCATCCAAAAATAATGATTGGAAAAGTAGAAACGTACAATTTAGAGCAAATTCAACAAAAAATTTCAGATTTAATTAGTTTAATAGCTGAAAACGATAATTTTAAAATTGTTAGGATGATGAAAAAAATTGTCCCTGAGTTTAAAAGCCAAAACTCAGAATACGAAATTATCGACCTTGAGAAAAAATAAAAACAGATAATGAAAAAAAAAACATTGCTAATTTTATTGCTTGCAACAGCTTTTTTACATGCATGCGATAGAAATAAAAAACTTGAAAATATACAAGTTTTATCCCCAAAAGGGAAGGTGGAAGTTTCGTTCCTAATAAAGGGCGATGGCTCTCCTGCTTATGTTGTTAAGTACAAGAACAATACAGTTATCGACACTTCAACATTTGGTTTTGATTTTAAAGACCAGATATCAATTGGTAACAATATGGAGATAATTGGTTCTAAAACAAGCGCTTTTAACGAAACCTGGGAAATGCCTTGGGGCGAGCAACTAAAAGTAATTAATAATTACAAGCAGCTAATTGTTAACCTTCAGGAAAAGGCTGAACCAAAGAGACTTATGGATGTAGTTTTTAAGGTTTATGATGATGGGATTGGTTTCAGGTATGAGTTTCCTGAGCAAGAAAAGATCGATACCCTTTTAATTACTGATGAAAACACGCAATTTAATATTACCGGCGACCATAAAGTTTGGTGGATACCAGGTGATTGGGATATTTATGAACATTTGTATAGCACAACAAATTTTTCTGAAATAAATGCCTTGGCTGATAAATATAAAGTAGACCTTGCCCAAACATACATACCTGAAAATGCCGTTAACACACCTGTTAGCATGAAAACAGATGAGGGTATTTACCTTAGTTTTCATGAAGCAAACTTAACCGGTTATTCAGGCATGACCCTAAAAATAGATAAGGAAAATTTAATGATGCAAAGTGGCTTGGTTGGCTCTGAAAGAACAGCTTACAAAGTAAAAAGGGCATTGCCTTTCCACACCCCATGGCGTACAATACAAATTGCTGATAAAGCAGCCGACCTAATTGAATCGAAATTGATCGTAAATTTAAACGAAGCTAACAAATTAGGCGATATATCGTGGTTTAAACCAACTAAATATATGGGTATTTGGTGGGAAATGCACCTTGGTAAGTCATCGTGGGATTTAGCCAGCGGAAAACATGGTGCGACAACTAAAAACGCCAAATCATTTATCGATTTTGCCTCAAAAAACCAAATAGGTGCAATTTTGGTCGAAGGGTGGAACACCGGATGGGAACACTGGATAGGTTTTGAGGATAGGGAAGGGGTTTTTGATTTTGTTACAAGTTACCCCGATTATGATTTAAACGAGGTGGTGCGCTACGGAAAGGAAAAAGGGGTTGATATATTTATGCACCACGAAACTTCTGCTGCCATTGGCACCTATAATCAACAGATGGATACAGCATTCAGCTTGATGCAGTCTTTGGGTATTCATGCAGTAAAAACTGGATATGTAGGAAAAATTATCCCAAAAGGCGAATACCACCACGGACAATGGATGGTAAACCACTTTCAAAAAGTTATTGAAACCGCAGCTAAATATGATATAGTAATTAATGCGCACGAACCAATTAAAGCCACAGGGATAAGGCGGACATACCCGAATTTTGTTTCGCGTGAAGGTCTACGTGGACAAGAATTTAATGCCTGGTCAGCTGATGGTGGCAACCCCCCTGAACATTTGCCCATTGTGGCCTTTACAAGGATGCTTGCCGGCCCAATTGATTTTACGCCTGGGATTTTTAATATTAAGTTGACGCCGTATCGTGCAGATAATCAGGTGAATACCACCTTGGCTCAGCAGCTTGCCCTTTATGTGGTGATTTACAGCCCTATTCAAATGGCAGCCGATTTAATTGAAAATTACAAAGGGCAAGCTGCATTTCAGTTTATCAGGGATGTTGGGGTTAATTGGGAAACAACAAAAGTATTGGATGGCGAAATCGGTGATTTTGTTACAATTGCACGTAAAGAGCGAGGAACAGAAAATTGGTTTTTGGGTAGCATAACAGATGAAAATGCTAGGAATATAACAATAGCTTTCGACTTTTTAGATGATAATAAAAAATACGAGGCAATAATTTATAAAGACGGTAAGGATGCCCATTGGGATAAAAACCCAGTTTCAATTAAAATCGAAAAAATAATTATTGACAAAACGAGTAGTTTGGAATTAAAATTGGCAGCCGGTGGCGGTGTAGCTATCAGTATAATGCCTGTTAATTAATAATTTAACAATTCAACAATACGCGATTCAGAAGACCGTATAATTGCCACCACTGAAACCCCTAACGCTATGGTTGGCGATTTTGCTTTGATGGAAGTTGTTTCTGTTAATAAATTTGGGGCTTTTCTTGATTGGGGCTTGCAAAAAGATTTGTTGGTACCTTTTCGGGAACAAAAACAGGATATGGAAAAGGGAAAGCAGTACGTTGTTTTCGTATATCTCGATAATGAAACAAACCGTATTGCGGCATCATCAAAGCTTAACAAGTATTTAGATAATATCCTGCCTGAATATGAAGCTAACCAGCAAGTTGATATAATGGTTGTTAATAAGTCAGATATGGGTTATAACGCAATAATAAATAATTTACACTGGGGCATGTTATACGAAAATGAAGTTTTTAAACCATTGGAACGGGGGCAAAAGCTTAAAGCATATATTAAAAAGGTTAGGGACGACGAAAAAATAGATTTGTATTTGCACAAAGCCGGATTTGATAAAGTAGAGCTTTTAACCAAAAAAATACTTGAAACATTAACAGATGAAGGTGGTTTTTTGGAGATTAACGACAAAACACCATCACCAATTATTTACGAAATATTTGGCGAAAGCAAAAAAACCTTTAAAAAAGCACTTGGAATACTCTATAAAAAGAAGTTAATTAACATAAATGAAAATGGAATTCAATTATTAGCCGAGTAATATAGGGTGTTTTGTAATTGCGTGAAATACAGGAGTATCCATATGTTCGCCAACAATATTGAAAACTAAATTATTAATTAATAACGTCTTGGGCGGCAAATTTTAAGTTTTATTTTATTTTTTTTGTATTTTTTTTTTGAAAAATTCTTTTTTAATAAAAATAATATATTATATTTGCGTCAAATTTAATTAATATTATAATGAAAGAAGGAACAGTAAAATTTTTCAACGACACCAAAGGATTTGGTTTCATTAAGGACTCTGAGTCTAACAATGAGTATTTTGTACATGTATCTGGACTTATCGACGAGATAAGGGAAGATGACAGAGTTACTTTTGAGCTTAAAGAAGGTAAAAAAGGATTAAATGCAGTAAATGTTAAACTTGCATAGTTTAGATATTATCTGAAAAAATTTAATCGAAAGCTCCACAGATATGTGGGGCTTTTTTTTATAGATTTTTGTTTATATATTAGCCAAATAAAAACACCCTTGATTATTAATAGTGTTTTGTTTAAGTTTTGTAATGCTCTAATTGCCAGGAGTTTGCGAAAAAAATATTTTATTGCTTTAAAGCGTTGGTTGTTAGTGGTTTAATCTAAAATTAATCAAAGTTTTATATCAGTAAGCACATATTATTGCAGTTGAATATAATGTATTACGGGTGTTTGGGTTGCAGGATGTTGATGTTATCTTTGGCAAAAGAAATACCAGAAAATAAACAGATGAAACATATTGATTTAGATAAGAACCTTAAAGAAAGTGATTCTAAAGTATTGAAAAAAATGCCTGCTTTTTTTGTGTCATTCTTGAAAAAAGTTGTTAAGCAGGAAGAAATAAATAGTATACTTAATAAATATATCGATAATAATGGGGTTGAGTTTGTGAATAATATCATTAATGAGTTTAATCTAAAACCAGAAATTAGTGGTGTTGAGAACTTACCCGAAAACGGTAAATGTTTTTTTGTAGCAAACCATCCTTTTGGGATAGTTGACGGACTTATTCTAACTAGTACAATATCAGAAAAATACGGAAAATTTAAAGCTATCGGGAATGATGCTTTTATGCTAATACCCCAAATGAGGGAGGTTACAGCAGCTGTTAATGTTTACGGGCAATCATCACGTGCTTATGTTTTAGAGTTTAATAAAATTTATAGCTCCGATTTTCCAATTACCCATTTCCCGGCCGGTATGGTTTCGAGGTGGCGAGATGGAAAGGTACAAGATTTTGATTGGCAAAAAAGTGTGATAACCAAAGCAGTTTCGCATAAAAGGGATATTGTACCATTTTATTTTTATGGAAGCAATTCAAAACTTTTCCACTCAATATACCGTATCAGAAAATTTTTCGGTATAAAAGCTACTATTGAACTGGCACTTTTACCTCACGAATTATTCAACAAAAAAAATAAAACAATAAAAGCTGTAATTGGTAAACCCATACCATGGCAAAAATTTGATAAATCAAAATCGCCGTGGGATTGGGCACAAGAATTACGGAAACATATATACAAACTTAAAGATGGAAAACTTTCTTTTTAATGTGGATGAGTAAAAATCTGAAATTCGCAAAACGCTGACTTGATTGTGGAACCTAGTTACAAATAACCCAAATAAAAAAAAATCTTATGACAAATTTACGAGAATACATGTTTAGGGCCTGGTATTGGTATGTAAACAATGTAGATAAAAATGCAGATGTATTATTTATGAATTATGGGT
>NBLH01000051.1 GCA_002084525.1 Bacteroidetes bacterium 4572_117
TAAACACACCGAGCTAAAGCTCGGAGCTAATTATATATCAACACATTATCTCTTAAGTTGACACGCATGCCACCAGCTAGTAACCAATCCTCATATCCCCAAATAACCAAATAACCAAATAACCAAACCTCCACAACCCCAAATTTTCAAATTTCCTCATTATTCAATAATCATTATTCAATATTTTATTTCTTACTAATTTGTTTCTATATTTGAAAAATGGCAAAAGTTAAAAAATTTAAATGGCAAAAGTTAAAAAATTTGGTGCATTTTCAGGGGTTTTTACCCCTTCGATACTTACCATACTAGGTGTAATAATGTACCTAAGGCTTGGGTGGGTAGTTGGTGAGGGTGGTTTATTAGTTACCCTTGCAATTATTATTATCGCACATATTATTTCTGTTTCAACAGGTTTAAGTATCTCATCGATTGCTACCGATAAAAAAATAAAAACAGGTGGTATTTATTACATTTTGTCACGAAGCCTTGGCATGGCAATGGGTGGTGCTATTGGTATTGCCCTGTTTATTGGTACTGCTTTAAGTATTTCGCTCTATATTGTCGGTTTTACTGAAAGTTTCCTTGGTATAGAGCCTATCGCCAATTTTTTAGGTATGTCGGGTACTGTTGGTGATATCCGTATTATTGGCACATTTGTAATTATTGTGCTGGTAACCCTAGCTTTGATTAGTACATCGGTTGTAATAAAAACGCAATATTTTATACTTGGTGCAATATTCCTCTCCTTGCTATCGATTGCTATCGGCCTTTTTACCTATGTCCCAAGCGAAACTGAAGGTGTTTTAATCAATCCATCATCAAACGATGTTACTTTCGAGTTTCTTTTTGCTATATTTTTCCCTGCTGTTACCGGGTTTACTGCCGGGGTGGCCATGTCAGGCGATCTGAAAAATCCCGGCAAAGATATACCCTTAGGCACATTAGCTTCAATTATTGTCGGTTTTTTGGTATATATTTTTCTGGCAGTTGGCTTGGCAATGTTTATTGATAGGGATTTACTTTTAAACAACAGTAATTTTTTAATAACAATTGCCTGGTTTTCGCCCTTGGTTGTTATTGGTGTATGGGGTGCAACCCTTTCATCTGCACTTGGTGGCATATTAGGTGGCCCGCGTATATTGCAGGCCATTGCTAACGATAAAATAATGCCTTCTTTTTTGGGTAAAGGCTATGGTGTTAATAATGAGCCACGTAATGCATTATTGTTTATTTTTATTATAGCAGAAATTGGTATATTGGTTGGCGATTTGAACATGATTGCAGGTATAGTTTCAATGTTTTATCTGGCTTCGTACGGGTTCATTAACCTAGCTTATGCACTTGAAAGTTTTGCCAGCACCGATTTCCGCCCAAGTTTCCGTATATCAAAATGGTTTGGAGTTGTTGGTGGCATAGCAAGTTTTGCCGTTATGTTTAAAATGGATGCAACCGCCATGACCCTTGCACTGTTGATTATGACAGGGATTTACTTATTCCTGAAACGAAAAGAGCTAAAATCTGATTTTGGCGATGTTTGGATAAGTGTTTGGAATTCAATTGCCCGTTCTGCCCTACAAAAAATGGATAAAAATAAAATCGAAGACCGTAACTGGCAACCCAATATCCTTTTGTTTAGTGGTAGTACAGCAAAAAGGCCACATTTGGTCGATTTTGGTAAAAACCTTGTCGGGAAATTTGGTGTGGTTTCAAATTTTGATTTAATCGAAAACAAAACAGCCAAATACCTTTTTCCTAAACATGGGCAATCATTATCAAACGATAGCGACGAAGCCGGTATTTTTTATCGCCGCCAAACCTGCAACGATATTTATCAAGGAATTGAAATAATTGCCAGCACCTACGGGTTTTCAGGTATGGAACCCAATACCATACTTATGGGCTGGTCAAAACAAAGCACTAATCCTGAAAAGTTTATCAACCTAATAAAAAGCCTGTACGAGCTCGATTTGAACGTGCTTTTAATGGATTATGATAAAAAACGGGGGTTCGGAAAAAAAGCGAGTATCGATATTTGGTGGCGGGGAGAGGGCCAAAACAACAATCTGGCCTTGTTTTTGGCTAAATTTTTAATGGCATCGCCCGATTGGGAAAATGCAAAACTTAGATTAATTAGCATAAGCGAATTTGACCAGCAAGGCGAACAATTACACAAAAAAGCAAGTTACGTACTCGATATATTGCGTATAAATGCCGAAATTACAATTATTAATAATCAATATAATAAAAAGGATGTTTTTGATATAATCAAAGAAGAATCTGTGGAAACAGATTTAATATTCATGGGTTTGCCTGAAATTGAAAAAGGAAACGAAAATAAATTTGTAGATGGCACAAACCGGCTTTTATCCATTACAGGTACAGTTGTGTTGGTAAAGGCATCATCTATATTTCAAAAAATGATATTTATGCCTGATAATTTGGTTAAAATCACCAAATTAGACGTGCCCTCAAACATTACTGATATAGGTGAAAGTTTTGAAAATATTAGCCTCAACCACAATTTAAAGCAAGAAACACATATTGAGCTCAAAAACTTATTTTATAAACTTAACAACCTTGCAGAGTATTTTTCGGCAAATTATATCAGCCCGGCAACAAATAGTTTTACAGGTATCCAAAATTCAGGTATCAAAAAAATTGAAAACATTTGTATAACTGACTATAAAGGTGCTCCAAACGATTTTACCGACAAAAAAAGTTTTTTACAGGTATTAGATATGGTAAATAATTTTGCCGACCAAATTATCGACTCTCTGTATAAAATAGCCAATAGCAGCAAAGAATTGCAAGAAAAGGCGATAGCACAGTACCGGGCAGAAATTTTAAAAGTAGTTTTACAGGCAAAAAATTCGTATAAGGTGCAATATGAACTCGACGAAATTGATTCTCTTTCGGGCAGTACAGGCAGTGAACGAAATATTAAAAGAAAGCTGGAAGTTAAAAAGAAACTTACCGGAAAGGCGAAGCTGAAAATAAACCATAAAAAAATACTTGCCAATCAACTTGGCTTTTTATCCGATATAAACATGTTTGGTTATTTTGCCGCTTGGTTTTCATTATATTTCGATTCTCTGGTTTCAACAAAAGAGCTGTTTCGTTGGTTCCGGTTTTCCTTACCAAATATTTCAGAAGTATCAGGAAATAATAAAATAGCTTTTGGTTTTACAGCAGACCAGCAAAATGATTTAGCCGCCCAAATTAATAAGATATTAAACATAAATAATTCTTTGTCGGCATATCCCAAAAACCGTATCCCTGATATTTCGTCGAAGGTAGTTAACGATTTAGCATCTTTATATGCCAAACCCGATGTAAACATTATAACCAACATGGGATCCAGGCAAAATCAAGAAGTGGCAGCAATTAGCGATAGGGTTTCGCTTTTAACTGATTTTTGGCAAAAAGGGTATATTTATTTTTTAAATGAACTCAAACTCGACAATGCCCTGACAAAGGTTACCATTCTTTTGTATGACGAAGTACTTGAACTGAGGGATGAAATATCGCAACTTATTGAAATAAGCCTTGATGAAAATATTAATAAACTTTTGAATAATACCGATTTAGCCCTTGAGCATATCAAAAATCATGACAACATCAGCGAATTAAAACTTTTAGAACTACAAGTGTCTGATACAGAGAGTATTCGCATGTTGTTTAATGAAATAAAAGAACAGTCGGTGTTAAAACTAAAAACCTTGCATGGTTTTATCCCTGAAAAATCAGAAATTACAGAAAATTTTTCTATGTCTGGTTTATTTTCAAAAGAGCATAATGTTACCACACGGCGTATATTGTCTAAAAAATTAGTTGACGAGTTAATTGCCAATGATATTATTGCCGAAATTTATTCACTTTTTGATTTATTAACAAAACAAGTTTTAGATTTAGCCAATGAATTGATCAACCATAATCGGCTAATCGGCTATAGTGTTGATAGTGAGAGCGGTATGCATGCAGCTTTCGATAAAAAAGAAGAAGATTTAATAAAATTCCTTAAAACTAAAAAGGCAGATATATTGGGGCTGAAACAAAAAACGAAAAGCTTAAGTTCTGAAATTGGAAACAGGTTAGAAAAAAGCTATTTAAAACTTAATAATAAACTACAACTTTTTAATTTTAAGAAAGAAGCAGATAGCTGGAACCCGTTTCTCCCAAAAACACATACAATAAAAGGTATTTCGTGGCTTAGCAAATACTACACTGATATTAAAGAATATTTTGACAAGCAGCTTGAACAATTTTGGCACAAACAAAGCAATGCAATCATATTGGCAGAATCATTAAAAACCGATAAAGATGAACATATAGCCCCAATGAGCAACTTGATAAAGTTAACCGCCGAGCTTTCTATAAAACCGGATATCAAGCAAAATCTTCCTTTTTATTATAAACACTTATTTTTAAACAAAGAGTTTTTTAATACAGATTTTTGGTTTGGTAGGAAAAATGAGCTCAATAGGGCATTAAGTGCATGGGATAATTTCAAAAATGGCATTTCAGGTGCATTAATGGTTATCGGGGAACGAAATTCAGGGAAATCTTTTTTTATACACAAATTTATTTCAGGCCTACCAAAAAACACAAATGTGCTATACCTAAAAACTTATTTTAAAGCACAGGTAAACCTGAAAAGTTTTAACAAAGCACTACGAAATACCACTGGGATTAATGCCGAAACCGACAAAATTTTTAAACAGCTGGACGAAAATACAGTGCTTGTAATTGATGATGTTGAATTATTGTGGCAAAAATCAAAAAACGGTGAATTGGTTATAAACTTATTAAATGACTTGATTGGTAAATTCGGGCACAAAATCTTTTTTATTTTATCGCAGAATATCCATAGCACAAAAATCATTAATCAAATTGTCCCTTTATCATCATTAATGATAGATATTATCAACTTAAAACCTTTTAGTTCTGATATATTACAAAAATTAATACTGTTTAGGCACAATTCAACAGGAATTAGATTTATAATTAACACAACAGATAAAAAATACAAAGGAAAAAAGCAAAACGAATTTAAAGCAAAAAATTATGCAAAAATGTTTCATAAGTTTTTTACGCTTTCAAACGGAAATGTAGGTATGGCGCTTAGCTATTGGATAGCTAACATAGTTAAGTACAATGGCGAGCAAATGTTTATACGTTTGCCAAAAAGGGCAGATAGCAAAATGCTTGATTTATTAACAACAGACCAACTTATTATACTAAGCCAGTTTGTATGGCACAAAATGTTAAGCAAAAATCAGTTAAGTACTATTTTATTAGATAAAGATTTTAAATTTGTTGCCGATTTAGAGTTCCTTGAACATGGTGGGTTAATTGTTTTAAATAACAATAATAAACTGGAAATTAACACTTTTGTATATCCCCAAATTATTGAAAAACTGGTTGGGATGGGATATTTATAGGAGAAAAAAGGAAATGGGCATTGTGTAATAAACGTTTTAAATAAATATGGAAAGAATACACCCGTCCGACCGCTTGAGCGGTAGTACGGATATGTTCCGCAAAATAATATGTCATTTATTATAACAGTTTATCAATTTAACAATAAAACAATATAGCCATTTAACAATTTAATAATTAAAAATGCTACAATTATTCCCTATAACAGGCCTAATGTTTCTTTCTTTAGGTATATTGCTTATTTTCAGGCTCATAAGGCTTGTTTTCGATAAGTTTATTGTTAGTATATTGGTAAAACACTGGTTAAAAAGAGCTTTGTTTACATTTGAATTTATTGTTTGGATAATCGTAATTTACCAACTTGCCGATCTTTCATTAAACGAAAAACCTATTTTATCGGTTATAATGTTTTTATTGCTTATTTTTATCCTTGCCTGGTCGTTTTGGTTTATTCTAAGAGATTTCCTCGCCGGGATTTATATTAGGATTTCTGGCAGGTTCAAATTAAACGAAACAATTGCTTTTGATGCAGTTAATGGTAAAATTATTCGCTTTGCCGATTTATACTTTGTTATTGAAAAACCAAACGGCACAACTGTAGAAATTCCTTATAACAAACTTTTCAGCAAAAAAATGGAAAGGTATGTTCAGTCGGCTGAAGAAGAATTAAATTTATCGTTTGAAATTAAAAGCAGCAAGAACAGGGAAATTGTTATAGAAAAAATTAAGAAACAGGTATTGGAACTACCCTGGATAAGTCATAAACACGAAACAAAACTGATTTTGCAAAAACAAGCAGATGGTAAAATCCGGCTGAATCTGACGGTAATATTGCTTAACAAAAAATACAAAAATAGTGTCGAGGAAATTTTAACTGAAAGTATTACCAAATAAATTACACTTCTTTGGCAATCAGTTTAAAAGGGATATTCATTAATTCTGCCAAATCTTCACCAGCTTCCATTATATCCTCATCATTTTCAAGGTAATACCAAACTACAGAAACATCTTTCCCATCATTATGCATACTTTTCAGCTCATCAAGAATTTGCCAAACTTTTTTGTGCGAAATACTATTTAAAAAATCATAATCGAATTCAATAACTAATTTTGAGCTTAACTTTTCTTTAACCCTACCCAACCAATCAAGAACATGTTGATATACTGGATATGCATCTTCGGGAAAAGAAGCGCCCTTAATACTACAAAACATATTTGCCTCGTCAATAAATATACTTGGTGTATTATTTGTTTTTTCAACCCTTATGATTTCCATTGCTTTTTCTGTATTTAGTACAAATATAGTATTTTTTGCCAAATTGCTTATTCAAAAAAGAATATTTATTAAAAAAATTGAAAATATCCTTAATTTAAACAAAAAACTATCTAATTTAGTTTCTTTATAAATTAAATGTTATTTTAACCTACGATATTATGATAATTAAAATTGCAAAAATCTTTCCACTTATTATCTCAATACTAATATTTTTTTCTAACTATCTTAAAAGTCAAGAAAATACGCTTATTTTTAACGAACAATTTAACGATAACAAAAACAACTGGGACATACATAAGATACCTGAATCGGAATTGAATTTAAGTAACGAAAAATACCATATGAAAGGCAAAATGCTGGGACGTGCCATAACTAGCATCATAGAAATGCATAATACTGAATATGAAGACTATAGAATATCAACTGAACTTACTAAACTAAGTGGTATCGATGATAATGGATTAGGTTTGATATGGGGTTGCAACGATGAAAATAATGAGTATGAATTTGTAATTTCAGGTAATGGGCAGTTTAAAGTTATTGAATGGAAAAATGGTATAAACAAAGATTTAATTGCATGGACTTTCAACAGCAATATTAATAAGTGGGACAATGCAACAAATAGTCTCAAGATTGAAAAACAGGGAAAATTAATCAGATTTTATATTAACGACAATTATGTGGCTATGATACCATCTGTTGAGCTACAAGGAAACAAGATTGGATTTGTAATAAACGAAACTATGGAGGTGGCGTTCAATTATTTAGTTTTTGAAAATATCAAACCCGAAAACACCAGTCAAGAGCAAACCAATCAAGTAAGTATAACTAGTGCAAATTTTAACGGGTATTATAATAACTTAAATTTTGGCGAATCAACTGTTTTAAAAGTTACTTTAAAAAACACAAGTAATTTTCAGGCAACTGACCTGGCTTTAATCATAAATAATGAAAACATTATAAGTTATCTGGAATTTAACCCTATAACAATGATTGAGGAAATTGCTTCAAATGGCAATGCTATTATATCAATAGCAGTTTCGGCAGCCGAAGAAGCAGAAAACGGTATACACGATTTTCAGCTTATATTAGTTAATGGTAAAAATGAAATTTTAGATTCCGAAACTGTCAGCCTTAAAACGGTGAGCCGGGCAAGTTACTATAGTGGCAACGACTATGAATATTCAAATCAAAATAGTTCACATAAACATAATAACCAGCAAAACCAAAACTCTGTACAAGGTTGCACCAAAGGTTGTTCTTATGCTACCTTAGGGGCACTATTAGCCGTATTTCTTTTAATAATGGAATAAGCACTAAGTGCTTTTTAACGTTACTACTTTACGATGTTATAATTATCTGACAAATAGGCTGAAAGCCTTATTTAATTCAGCCCAAGGCAACGCCTTGGGTAAAAAGGACAAAATGTTTTTACGGACTGAAAGTCCAGGTTAATTTGATATATTGATAAGTTGGGCTTTCAGCCCGCAATTAATTTTGATGTTTACCATAACCCAAGACGTTGCCTTGGGCTGAAATGATTTAGCCTTTCAGGCTGATTATTAGTAAGTTTTAAGATCGTAAATTTATCTGCGTTCCAAAAACCTACCAAGCTTATTCCACCACTATCCCACCTCTCAATCTACCAATCAACTTTGCTGTTAATAAAATTTCAATTTTTTCTCAATATCGCCAATATAACTTTTAAACTCTTTATTTGTTTCAACTAAATTGTTAACAGTTTTATATGCATGCAGAACTGTTGCATGGTCTTTACCACCAATTTGCGAGCCAATAGTCGATAATGAAGAGTTAGTCATGTTTTTTGAAAAATACATTGCTATTTGACGTGCTTGTACAATTTCCCTTTTCCTTGTTTTCGATTGTAAAACATCAATATTCATTTCAAAATAATCGCAAACAACTTTTTGGATATAATCAATGGTTATTTCCCGCTTTGTTTGCTTAACTATTTTATCTATTATTTTTTTTGCAAGTTCTATAGTAATGGTTTTTTTGTTAAAAGTTGATTGTGCAATCAAAGTAACCAATGCACCTTCAAGCTCGCGTACATGCGAATCGATATTTGAAGCTATATAATCAATAATATCGTCAGCTAATTCTATTCCGCTATTGTAAACTTTTTGTTTCAAAATTGCCACACGTGTGTAATAATCAGGCGATTGCAAATCTGCTGAAAGTCCCCACTTAAATCGCGAAATAAGCCTTTTAGAAAGGCCGGTTAACTCAATAGGCGGACGGTCGGACGTTAGGATAAGCTGTTTTCCTGATTGATGTAAATGGTTAAATATGTGAAAAAAAGTATCTTGCGATTTTTCTTTACCGGCAAATTCATGTACATCGTCTATAATTAGCACATCTATCATTTGGTAAAAGTGCAAGAAATCGTTTCTGTTGTTATTCCTTGTTGCCTCCGAAAATTGTTGTACAAACTTATGTGCAGGTACATATAAAACAGTTTTTTCAGGATATCGGGCTTTAACCTCTATACCAATTGCTTGGGCCAGGTGGGTTTTTCCCAACCCTGTACCACCGTATATAAACAATGGGTTAAAAGCAGTTTTGCCAGGATTATTGGCCAATGCATATCCAGCTGAGCGGCCAAGGCGGTTACAATCTCCTTCTATAAAATTCTTAAAAGAATACTCAGGGTTCAATTGTGGGTTAATATGCACCTTTTTAATTCCCGGGATAATAAAAGGGTTTTTAATTTGCGACTCGTTAGATAAAGGTAGGGAAACAGGTTGTCCCTTTAGGTTTATGTTATCCTTGGCCGGTAATTTAACTGTGTAGGGCTTTGAATTTACCGAAGTATTGCTATCCACAACAATACTATATTCTAACATGGCATCTACACCTAATTCCTTTCTAAGCGTTTTTCTAAGAATATCAATGTATTGTTCTTCAAGATATTCATAAAAAAAGGCACTCGGCACCTGAATGGTTAATATATTTCTTTCAAGCTTGATCGGGACAATGGGTATAAACCATGTACGAAAACTAGTTGAAGGGATATTATCCCTTATGATAGTTAGACAACTTTTCCATACGTCATTGTGATTTTTTTTCATTTGGCACTTATAATTTTACATTAATAATAGGGGGTTATTTTCTAATGTAAAAGTGGTGAAAAAAAAAATGAAAAAAAAATGAAAAAGCACTTGATTTTCTCAAATAAAGTATATGATGCTAAATTTCACACATTTATAAATGAAAAAAAAATGAAAAAAAATCACATCCATTATAACAAGCTCATTATCTGAGTATTACGCCAAAATATTGCTAAATGTTTAAATATAAATACATTAGGTATATTGCTAATTAGCTATTACAAAAAGTAACATGGCATTTACATAATTATATAGAAAATTTTATGTAATCTTTTTTATAATGACAATTAAATTTTACAGATGTTTTTATTTATTTATTTTAAGAAAAGTATATTAAACAATTAAAATTCAGCGTTTTTTTTTACAAAATCAACCATAACCTTCATGCCACATAGTATGCAAGAAAATACCATCTATATAAATCTTTACAATATGTATTTAAATTGCCCTAAAAACCAATAATTTTAAGGTCATTTTAGAGTTTTTTCGATCGTTCAATAATTTCTGCAATATCTAAAACTTGAATTTTATCCTGTTTTTCAATCATTTTTATCCCATCTTGCATCATTGTCATACAAAACGGACAGGCTGTTGCAATAAAGTCCGGATTTTGTTCCACTGCCTGCTCTGTCCTCAATTCATATATTTCTTTGTTTCCTGCTTCGGCTTCTTTAAACATTTGCGCCCCTCCTGCACCACAACAAAGTGAACGCCCTCGGTTTTGCTTCATTTCAACTAATTCGCCGTTTAATTTTGACAAAACAGCCCTTGGCGCTTCATAAACTTCATTTCCCCTTCCTAAATAACAAGGGTCATGATATGTTATCCTTTTATTGGTAAACTCCTTGTCGTTTATTGTTAGTTTGCCTTCGGCTATTAATATTTCAATAAATTGGCTGTGATGATATATTTCATAATTACCACCAAGGTCAGGATATTCATTTTTAAATGTGTTGAATTCATGGGGGTCGCAAGTAATAATTTTTTTCACATCATACATTTTCAGTGTTTCAATATTTTGCATTGCTTGCATTTGAAACAAAAATTCGTTCCCTGCACGTCGAGCTACTGCGCCTGAATCTGTTTCTTCTGTACCAAGAACTGCATAACTAACTTTACAATGTTCAAGTATTTTTGCAAACGCTCGTGTTATTTTTTTAGCCCTGTCATCATAACTTCCTGCTGAACCCACCCAAAAAAGGTATTCCGCCTTTTTATCCTGGGCTGCCAGCTCAGCCATTACCGGAACTTTTATTAGTCTTTTATTAGTCATAATATACGTTTTTATGTTGTATTATTGCTGTATGATTAAATTGTCATATATATAGCTGTCTATCAACCATTTATCAATCCGACAGTTTGTCAGTTCAACAATTTATCAGCTTAACAATTATTTTTTTTATTCTTCGTTAATATATAATTCTTCTGCCCAGTTATTACGGTCGGCTACTGAATATTGCCATGGTGCTCCATTGTTTTCAATATTTGTCGACATAGAGTTAAGTGGAGAAGGTGCTGCTGATTCTTCCATAAAAATATACCTCCTTAAATCAATAATAATCGATACATGATCAATATTTACATCAAACTTTTCCAACTAAGGTCTTTTACATCTTTAGCCCCAAAAGTTGCGACTTCTTCATCAGGCTGATTTTCATCTTCGGCAAGCCCCATTGCAATTTTCACTTCGTTTGTAACCGACTCCATATTATTAATATAGGTCCTGGCTTTAAATTTTGAATAAAAAACATTTGGAAACGCAAGAAATACGTGAAAATGCTTAGAATATGGTATATAATTTAAAAAAGCAAAAACACCTACAATATGAAACCACCAACCAAAACGTTCAATAAAAATTAAAGTGCTTTCAGATAAATTACTAAAAATAGGTATTAACAAACTGCTAATCGGAAAATCGCCTGTTCCAACATAGTGTATATTTCCCAAAGTTTGTAAAATCTGATCGGCTGCATTCATTGATAAAAAAGCTGACATCAGTAAAATTTCGGTAATTAGTATGATATTACCATCAAGTTTTGGCCAATTGGTCATTTCCGGATTATGGAAACGCTTAACTTTTACAATATTCCTCCTGAAAAGAAAAACTAAACATGCAGTAATCACCGCAAGGGCAAAAATCTCAAAAGAGGAAACCATAAAATTGTAAAATGGCAAAAAACTAAAAAACCTGTGGCTTCCGGTTGTTCCATCTATCAAAATTTCAAGCATCTCAAAATTTACGATAATAAAACCAACATAAACCATAATGTGCAAAATTCCTGCAATTGGCCTTTTTACCATTTTAGACTGCCCAATTGCAACCAAAAACATAGTTCCCCACCGTTTGCCAATGTTGTCTTTTATGTCAAAATCTCTGCCCAGTTTAATATTATGCACAATTATGCTTACATTTCTATAAAAAAGGATAATGGCAGACAATAATACAAGGATAAAAATTATACTCGCAATCATGTTAAATATATTTAATTATACAATAAATTCAATTATAAGTTTCAAATATAATGTTTTTGAATTTATTATGTATGCATAATATTATTTTTATTGCAGATTTTCGTTATCATAATTAAATTTCACAAAACTAAATTCACTTTATTTTACTCTGTTTCTGAACATTAGCAGATAAAATAAATATATATTGATAATTGCATGTTTTATGGCATACATTGTTTAAAATCGGTTTTTTTTAATGTTTTTTTTGATAAAGGGAGCTTCATTTATAAATTTGTATTAAATTTATGATAATTTGCATATGAAAAAAACAATAATCTTTATTATATCAATAATCTTTATTATTGCTTCAACTGGTTTGCTTATGACAGGTTTCATGAAAAAAGACGCACAAAAAAACACCAAAACCGGCAATTCTAAAATACATGTGCCACAAATTCCATTTGATTTAACAAAACCGGTAAAAAAAATAAAACTACCGTATGAATTGACCGAAATTTCAGCTTTGTCACACTATGGCCCAAAAAGAATAGCATGTATACACGATGAAAAAGCAGATATTTTTATGGTTGATTACAATACCGAAAAAATACATGAAAAATTTACGCTTGCAAGACAAGGTGATTATGAAGGGGTAGAAATTGTGGATAATACAGCCTATTTGTTAAAAAGTAATGGCTTACTGGTAAAAATAATTGATTTTACAAAAAATTCAAGAATTATAACAAAACACAAAACAGGCCTTACTTCAAAAAATGACTGCGAAGGTCTTGGTTTTGACAAAAAATCAAATAAATTGCTTATTGTGTGCAAAAACTCGCCAAATATGGTAAATAGTACAATAAAGTATAAAAATAAACGTGCGGTTTACGAATATGATATTATAAAAGACGAATTAAATAAACAAGCTAAATTTTTATTAAACCTGAAAGAAATTGAAAAAAAAACAGGAAAAAAGAAGTTTATGCCCTCAGGCATTGCTGTTCACCCAATAACTAATAATATTTATATAACTGCTTCGGTTGGTAATTTGTTAATTATACTCAACCCTAAAGGCAGTATTATTGATTTTGCTATACTTGATTCAAAAACTTTCAGGCAGCCCGAGGGTATTTGTTTTAGCCCGGATGGGAAAAAACTATTTATCTCGAACGAAGGAAAAAGCAAAAAAGGCAATATTTTAATATTTAACCATTTATAACCCCCTATAAAAATTCTGTTTTAAAATAGCTAATCGTTGATTTATTTTTTCGAGTTAGATAGTAGCCTGAAGTGTAAAAAAAGAAAAAGTATCAGAGATTTTATCAAAGCTATATTTTAAGGGATAGCCTGACCGTAATTTCATCTCAATAATACTTAAATCTGGTTTATTTATTTCGTTGTTTTCAAAATACTCAGAAACTTTATTATAAAAATCTTGCAAATCTTTACCGTCAAGTTTATTGACAAAATCCAATTTTTCTTGAAGTATATTAATTTTATTAGACATTAGGTAGTTACCAGCGGTAAAATTAAATTTTCCATCCTTGCTACCTAACAGAAAAATACCAGGATTATCTCTCGACACATTTGATTTTTCATATGTATGATCTTCGGAGTATTCAACTATATTATGCAGCATTTCAAACATAATCTTAAAAACCCTTTTCTTAAAATCTACCGAACCCTGCATTTGTGCATCAATTATAGGAAGCAGGCTTATAAGGTTATCTTGATCAAAAGAACCGTTAAAATTCAATAATATATCTTCTTTTAGTAATATTCCATGAATCCTCTTTACTTTATCAAAAGAGTATTTCCATGCATCCTCTTTGGTTTCGGCAGTTGGTATAGTTGAAAGGGGCATTTCAGTTCGAAGATAAAAATATGAGAAATCATCATTCACTTCTTGAAAATCGTATAATAATTTATTCCCTGTTTTTCTTGCCATAGCAATTAGCCCTAAACCAGCACCACCCTTATCAGATATTTCCCCATTAATTAACAATTTCTGATAATATGTTTTTAATTCCTTAGCCCCCAAACTATTTACTTTTTGTAGCAATCCTACTAACGTATCAATGTTTTTATTTTCTATTGCATTACCGGTAGTAATATAGTATTTGTTGTTTTGCTTTTGCAAGACTAAAATTCCAGCCTCGTCACCAACAATATCTTTTACTTTATCCTGGTGTTTGGTAATGTTTTGTAAACATTCAACCATTACAAAATAAATTTTCTTTTTCAACCTTAATGTATCTTCATCTTTCCCAAGATAAATTTCTGTTAAAGATAATAAATTTGCTGTTATCGATTCAGTAAATTTTCCACGATAAATATATTCGTAGTTTTGTTTATCAATACCTTGTATAAGATCAAAAGCTAATTTAAGCTGGTGTGAATTAATGAAGTCTTTGTTAGCAACTTGATTCATTTTTTAGTCTATTATTAATTTGTTTGTCTTAAAAATATAAAGAAATAAAAATTTTATGAACTCTCAAAATGATTGACAACTGAATAGTGACCGTAATATGGTTTCTTTGGTTTTTGCATTAAACCAATATCTATTCAAAAGTCAAAATTTAACCTGATTCTAGTAAATTACCTTCCTTATAAAGATCCCGCCTGATAATTTTGCCTTTTTTATTATAAACTTTCCATTTTCCTTCTTTTTTACCATTTATATACCTGCCTTTTTCCCATACTTTTTTATTGTCATGATAATAAATCCATTTTCCTTCTGCTTTCCCGTTCATAAACTCCCCGAATTGTTTTATCGCTCCATTATGATAATACACTTTCCAAGGCCCATGATATTTATCATTTTCGAAGCCCCCCTCCGAAAATAATTTTGTGTCGGGGTAATAGGCTTTCCAGTTTCCCGCTTTTTTATTATTTTTATACTGGCCCGTTTCTGATAAAATACCATTTTTATAATACTCAAAAAACACACCTTCAATACTACCATTAACATACCTGCATTCTATCATTTTTATACCATCAGGATAGTATGAAAAAAAATTGCCATGAAGTTGCCCATTTTTATAGATTGTAATTCTCTCAAGTTGGCCATTTTTATAATATACCCATAAAGTATCTGTAAAATAATTCCCTTTTTTGGTTCCTTTATAATTTATTTCTCCTGTATCATAAAAACTTTCCCAAAGCCCAAAGTTATGCCCTTGTTTATAATTGCTCCGGTTTTGCATATTACCATTTGGAAAATAACTTTTTGAGATACCGTTTAAAACATCATTTGCATATTTATACTCATTTTGTATTTTACCCGTTTCGTAATATTCTGTGAAAATACCCTCCCTTACATTATTTTGGTATTTACCATTTATTTTTATTTGCCCTGTTTCATAATAAGCTTTGTATAGTTTTATGGAAATATTTAAACATTCCGTTTTTTATAGTATCATTTCCACTGATATTGGCATAATATTCTTCTTTAATATTTTTAGTACCTGTATAAAAACTTTTTACTAATACAGTTTGGGCGCTTAATTTAATAAATAAACTACTAAATAAAAAAATAACAAAGAATAAAATATTTGGCTTTTTCAATTTTTTATAAATAAGTTCTAATAAATAAATTTAAAAATCAATCTACTGTTATCGTCATTTGTGTGCCTTCCAAATTTGATTGGCTACCATAGTCCAGTATTGCCGCTATTGCATATTTTCCTTTTGGTAAAGCATTTTTTGCCATTTGTAATTTAATCTCCAGTTGAGAATCAGGAAATGCTTTAAGTTTTATCACCTGTAGTTTTATTTCTTCTGCGGTTGAAAGGTCCGATGCCAGTAATGTTACTTTACAATCAGATATTTTATCCCCCAAATTATCTACAATTGCCTTAAACCTCCTGATTGAATCTGTAGCCAATGATATTTCCGATAGGCCTGTAATTTTCATCCTATAGTTAATATTTGATTTGGGTGATTGATATACCCTAACAATAATTTGCCCCTGTACCGCTAAACCTGTTTGCACCTTTTTATCTGCTAATAATGCTGTTTGTTCAGCAGTAGAACGCACATATATATTTGTCCATTTGGTAGAATAGTCTCCAACAGGAGCCTGTATGCTAACAATAATTTGCCTTTGTTCATTTGGTTTCATTTCTATAAAAGGCGGGTTAATACTAATCCAGTTTGCTAATGAATGTTCGGTTGTAGCGGTTGGCATTTCGACCAATTTCCCTTCTTTATTTTGAACAAAATCACTTAAACCAATGCTAAATGAACTTTTTTTATTCGAATGATTAAAGATATTTATAGGTATGGTTTGCGTTTGGCCGGGTTCTGCGTTAAACTTCATTATTACCGGTGATACTTCAAAATCCTGGGCATTATTATTAAGTATTACCATTAATAATAATATTGTTGAAATAAAATTTAAAAGCGTTTGTTTCATTTGATAATTTTTAATTGGTATTTATTTTTCTTTTCCTCTATTTCCTGATATTTTATTTAACATAATATCTTTATTGATATTCTGTATTGATATTACTTGCTCAATATACAAATTTTCAACATACTCCCAATAATCTTTTGAGAGAATCTCTATACGATAATGTGCGTCAGCAGCATAAGATATATTATAATTCCCATTAAACCTGTTTGAAATTGTCCGTGAAATAACTTTATTACTCTTGTTATCAATAATTTTAATTTCTGCCTCAATTGGATCTAAACTGATGGCATCTCTAATTTTACCTGTTAATGTAGTTTTCCTAATTACTTTTATGTCCTCTACTTTTATATCTTCAGCAACAGGGTCATTGTAACTTATTGTCTTTTTCTTTTCATCAAATACAAAGGTTACCTCAAACTGTTTATAACCATTAAATTTAACTATGTATTCCGGCTGCTGGATATCAAAACTTTCATAAAAGATATTATTTATTTTCAAAATGTAATGATCCGTAACAGGTGTATAAAGTACAAAATTACCTTGTTTATCAGTTAAGGCTGAATAGCTATGTCCCTGTGTATCTTCTGCTATTACCCGAATATTTGAAATATCAATGGGGCCTAGACTTGATAAAGGGTCTCGGTTTAAAATAACTTTTCCAATAATCCTATTATTCTCTAAATAAGGTATTTTAAAAAATACAATGTTTAAATCATAATATTGAAAACGTGGTTGTTTACAATTAAATTCTTTTCTTATTCCGGCTTCAAAAAAAACAGTTGTGTACCTGAGTGTTGAGTTATTTACCTGATCACGTTTAGTATTTGTGTTTACAGAGTTTAACAACCATAATGTCCACTCATAAGGTAAATAAAAATTCATTATTGTATTAAAGGCCAGGTATTTATCATCTAGGGCAATATCATATCTGTAATTAGCCCTAAAATCAAGATTTATTTTGTTATTAAAAAATGTTTTATTGTAAGATGGCATTATATAAAGCCATTTTGTTATATATCCTGAATTAAAATAATAATATTGATTGTATATCCCTTTAGAACCATTTTCATATTGCG
>NBLH01000052.1 GCA_002084525.1 Bacteroidetes bacterium 4572_117
AGCATAATATTTTTGAAGTTTTATGTCTTTTTTGAAATATTCATCAGCCTTTTGTAGTTCATTCTTAAAGTCTGATTTTTTTATCCCAGCTTTTTTAAAGTCAGTATTCTCTCGGTTATCTTTATATAATAGCTGCGAATCCTTTTTAATTATTTCAAAAATTGAGCTTTTAATATTTTCATCTGTAATTGAATTTATAGCGTCTAAATATGCTATTTCGCAAGTAGAATCGAAATTTGTATTTGTTTTATATACTCTTTTATAAAAACTAATTGTGGAAAGTCCTTCGCCGGATGATAAGTATTTTAAAGGAACATCATTGTTTAAGCCAATACAATTTACATTTGTGGTATATTCCAACCATCTCAATACTCGTTTTTGTTTTCCTTCTTTATTTTTAGTCTTATCTTGTAGCAATTTTTCATTCTTATTTTCTTCGTCTTGACTTTTATATCTGTAAATAGTAACATTATACTCACCGTTTACAGAACATTTTCTGCCGGTTTCTGCAAATTGTTCAAACTTTCGTAAGTTTTTTACACCGCCGAGTAATCGTTCAATTTTTTCGTAATTTTCGTGATAGTTTGTCTCATCTACATTTGGCAGAACAACCCAATAAATTTTTAATAAATCATTAAGTTGTGAAATTGCGTAATCAAATTTATCAGCATCAAAATATTTTTTTAATGACTTTTTTGCTTTTGCTATGAAAACAGTTTCTTTTACATAATTTTCAAGTTCTGTTCCAAAATCCTGAGCATTTTGTGTTTCAATAAATGCAATAAAGCGGTTTGGGTAATCGGTTTGCTCTTTTGCAAAAGGGAAAATAACTTTTGCATTAGCGTGTTCTCTTGCATATTTCATTGCTTCCTCAATTAAATCTGAAAGCAATTTGCTGCCCGCTGCCAAATCTTGTACTTTACGTGCTTGGGCTATAAAGCTTTGCACAGGGCCTATTGTGAATATTAGTAGGTTTTTCATAATTATATTTTTATTAAAGGCAACTCTTCATTTTGTTCATTATCATTTGACTGAAAAAAATTCTTAATTACTTTAGTTGCTTTTTTATATTCGTTTGATAGTTCTGTGGAGGCATTTGTATTTCCATATATGTATTCATACGGTAAAAAAGCAAGCTGACCATAATATTCATTACCTAAATTATGGATCTTTAAAAATATAGATTTACCATGTCGTTCTAAAATTGAATTATCTGTCGAAGCAGCTAAATATTCTCTAAGATCAGTGTCTTCAAACTTTTTTAATTCATATTTTAATTCTTTGTATATATCATGTAGGTGTAATAATATTTGATACCAATTTTTTGAAGTTTTGTTGGTTTCATATATGAGGTTTTCTTTTGAAAATGCTGTATATTTGCTTAATTCATTACTTGTTGTTGGATATGGAACATCTTCTAAATTTAGCTCCTTACTATTTAATATTTCAAAATTCCCAAATCCATTGCGTGATTTTGCACCTAAACCAGCATAGTATGCTAAGGTATTTACAACTTTGGCTATTTCCTCTATTATTCGTTTTTCTCTTGATTTAATTATGATATCGAATTTAAAGCCTTCTTTTATAAAACCTCTTTCTTCTGCACCATAAACCATATAAAGTAGTTTGTTTCTATTTGTATAAGGATATTCTGAAAAAATATTTTGAGCAAAGAAATCATTTAAGTTTTCATATTCTGTGTCCACTGAAAAAGTACTTTTTGTTGCTTTTGTTCCGCCATTTCCAAATATTTCACCTTCTTTTCTTTTCAAATCAACCAAAGACAGATGCCCATTCATAGCCCTCCACCAAAACCGCATAGCACCTTTTATACTCGGTGGTCGCAGTTCTGGTGTTTTGCCATCTGCTCCGGATAGGAACATAGGCGTAATTGTTTTGCAGTGAAATGTTATTGTTTTCATATCTTTATCTAGTTTTATTAATTTCTCCTTACCTCCCTTACATTACCATAACCCAAACTAACACTTTTACCCAAACCAATATAATTAGGTATAAACACATTACATTTAAAATCTAAATTAAAACCCATCATTTTTTGTTTTTTTAATGTTACAGGGCGTGTATCTATCAGTTTAGTAATATTTAGCTTTATGGGTTTATCTACCGTCCACTCAATGCCCTTGGCAAACGATAAAATATTGCCAACAAGCTTTTTTTCAAGAAATTGTGTTTGCTCCACAATACCATCAAATTCATTATACTTTTGGTAGTTTTCTGTATTTAGGGCAATCCAGTTTTTAATGTTGTAGCCAAACATTTTATCCCAAATATTCATGGTAAATTGGTTCATGTTAAGGCTGTCTATTTTCATGTTAAGCCAGCGGTCGCTAATTTTTATCGACCAATCTTGGTTTTCAAAAAACTTGTGTATTTCGTCAACCCCGTAGTCAACACAAATAATTGCCGGCTGGCGGTTAATTATTTTATACTGTATTAGCGGATACTTATAAAGGTAGCCATTACTATTTAAGTGGTTATGGAAAAGTATATTTTCAAACCCCACTTTTTTAACAATTGCGCCCCTAAAGGCCGGAATTTCGTATGCCTTTATCTCTGTATCGAAAACAACCTTCAAAATCCTTATTTTTTTGGATGTATTTGTCATCTAAATATTTTTTTCGTAAATATATACATAATACGGTTAATTTTATTCAAAAACTCAGATAATTTATCCTATTTTGCTGTTTTTTTTAATTTAAACCAAGCACCATACCATTGCGCTTGAATATCCAAATTTTGAACCATATTATAAACACCTTATTATCAGTATTAAAAATATTTATAATATGTCATTATTTGAAATAATGCTCATTTATTTACATATTATCATTATCTTTGTTTTGTGTTTTATAGCTTTAGTGGCAAAAGGGAAAAACGCCATAAAGGCACAAAATTTCACTAAAAAGGACTAACACTTAACAATCACAAAATGGAATTTGTAATTTACTGCAATTAAACCATAAGTAATTAATGCATTTTTATAAACAGATGATTAACAGAGTATTATAACATCTACGAAACTTTAGTAACTTAAATTCAAAGCTATGAAAATATTAATTTCCTGGACAGCCCTGCATAACGATTTTGTTAGTTCAGAGGTTAATACCGAAGGCCCAACATACAGCTTCCATAAATATCATTTTAATTACGATTACCACCTAATTTTGGCTACGCCCGATGCCGAAACAAAACTCCATTATTTAACAAACAGGCTAAAAACCGATTTTAGAGAGCACAGAATAAAAACGCAAATTATTAACGTTACCGATATTGCTGATTTAAAGGAAGTTAAAGCAAAAGCTGAAACTTTATTGATGGACTTGAGAGAGCATGAAATTGATATATTTTTTTCGCCTGGCTCGTCTATTATGCAGTTAAGTTGGTATATTTGCCATACAAGCCTGGGGCTAAAAACCCGTTTATTGCAATTAAAACGGAAACAGCACTCAAAACAAACAGATTTACCCGATTTGCTCGAAATACAGGCAGAACAATCGCCCATACCACATGTTGCTATGCTGAGGCAAATTAATTTAGCGGAAAAGACACCTGCTAAAGCATTAATGACAAAAACTTTAAAACCGGTTTATGAAAAGGCCCAAAAAGTAGCCCAAACCGACAATGTTACGGTAATAATTTATGGCGAATCGGGCACAGGAAAAGAACTGTTGGCAAAATATATACATGAACAATCGGCTAGGGCAAACAAAATATTTAAAACGGTAAATTGTGCCGCATTTTCCGACCAATTATTAGAATCGCGCCTGTTTGGCTACAAAAAAGGCAGTTTTACAGGTGCTTACACATCTGAAAAGGGTATTTTTGAGGAAGCCGACCATGGAACTATTTTCCTTGATGAAATTGGGGATATTAGCCACTACATGCAACAAGTATTGCTTAGGGTTATACAGGAAAAAGAAATTAGCCCTTTAAACAAACCAAACCAGAAAATAGATGTAAGGATAATTACCGCAACAAACAAAAACCTTGTAGAATTATGCAAAGAGGGTAAATTCCGTTGGGATTTATACTACCGGTTATCTGTTATTGAACTAGAACTCCCCCCTTTGGTTGCATATACCGGAAAAGAGCGAAAAAAATTAATCAGGCACTTTCTAAAAACAAAACAAAAAGAACTGCTTAAACCCGAACAATTAATATTAAATACCAATGCCGAATCTATATTAGCTGAATATTATTACCCCGGCAACATACGCGAAATGGAAAACGTTATAGAAAGCCTTTATGTTTTTTGCGAGCATGACATTAATGAAGGGGATTTGCCAAAACAATTAACCAAACCATTTCAAAAATCGTCGTTTAATTTGCAAACAATACAACAAGCTCATGTATTAAAAGTTTTCGGGCATTTCAACGGCAACAAAAGGCAAACAGCGCTTGCACTTGGTATTTCGCAAAATACCTTGGCTAAATATTTAACAAAGGTTTAAAAAATATTAAAGCAACAAATAAAGCAATAGTAAAAACATGTTCTCATTACTGTGTTAAGCTTTTATTTTATTACTTTAGTGTTTTGAAAAACAAAGAAAATGGCAAAAATAGATTTAACTAAAGGCTGGATTAAAATACCAAAGGCAGAACTTGATATATTAAGGGAAGCTATTTTTAAGCAATTTAAAAAAGATGGGGGTTCGCATAATTTGGAAGACTTCAATACCCACCTCCCGAATTACGATGAATTGATTTTTATTATTAAAGAACATTTTATCCAATTCCAGAATAAAAATAAGGTTACAATACTTATCGATGGGACCCAGCTTGCTAACATTTCGCCCGGGAAAACATTTTTAAAACACCTTTTTTACACAAAAAAGGACGTGGAAGTAGCTCAATTTCAGCGCATTAATGTAAATTTATGTTATTTGTATGCTTATGGCAAAACACGCGAAGAACTACGTTTGATGCCAAAACCGGGGAACGAAAAATCAGATGGTAAAGGGGCTGAATATTCAACAGACGATAAACCTAGTTTTATATTATCGTTTACATATAACAACCTAAACGAAGCCCGCAAAGTTGAAAATTACCTTAAACAAAACCTTAAGCTTAAAGTTGAAAACGATATAAGGAATAGCCCCATGTTTAGCAAGGGGAGCATTTCAGATTTATTTGCAGGCCTAAAAGACAACGAATATGTAATTATATTAATAAGCAGGGATTACCTACAAAACGAAAACAGCGTAGAACATTTAATCAATTATGCCAAAAACAATGCTAACACATATCAAGAAAAAGCCATAAATATACTTTTACCTGATGTTTATGATGGTGAATATAATATTTTTAGCACACTTGGTAAAATTGCCCTATCGGTACACTGGAAATTACATATTGAAAAACTTGAAAAAGCATTTGCCCAAATAGTGGAAATAACAGGTAACGAAAAAGCCGAAGCAAATGAAACCCTTTTAGATATTTCCGGAAAAATTGAAAGGATCAAAACCATAAAACGGGATATTTTTGATATGCTCCAGCAAATAACCAATATGAAATCAACAATCAGGTTTGATATTTTCTTTCAAAAAATAGCATCGTTAAATGATTTGGTACATTTTATCCCACAAAAATTCAAACCAGAATACAACAGGGAGTTTGAAAACATTTATCATTCAATTCAAGTACCTTCAAATAACAACCCCAAAGATCCTGAGTTTCCGCCAAAACCATATTATACTCCAAAATTTCCGGCCTCAAAAACTATTGAAATAAAAGTCCCAGGGTTTAAACAAGTGCTGCTAAAAGATGAAAGCACAAACCCAACCGGGACACACAAAGATAGGTTTGCCTGGGAAGTTGTTATAAAATACAAGGCTTTGCTGGAATCCCTAAAATATAAAAAACTCGAAAACCTACCCCAAATTTCCATGATCTCATCAGGTGGGGCTGCAACAGCTGTCCAAAACCTTTTTAATATATTTGATATCCCGGTAAGCCTAAAAGTGCTAATTGATAAAAACACAAATGTTGACATAAAAAATTCGATTAAAAAAATTGGTTGTACCATTTATGAAACTGATTTATCACAGAAACTGTTAAAACCTGAGGATATAAAACAATATACCGATAATAAAGATGGGATTGACATTACTTATCGTGAAACAATGGATCCAAACATGGATAATTATTACGATTGGTTAAGCTATGAAATATTAAACCAAGAGGCAGACTATTGTTTTATCCCATTTGGTACAGGCGATTTGTTTATTAATATCTTAAACATTGTAAAAAAAGAATATTTTAATGGGTTTTTGCACAACCACGACCCAAGGTTTTTTGCTTCTGTAGAAAAACTTAAATCTTGTAATTTTTTTGCAGCAACAACGCATAATAAAAACACATTGCTCGATAAACTTTATTCAAGTTTTTTACCCACTTTTGGTGAATACGAAAATTTTATTGGCGAATTAAAATCATGCACCTGTGTAGGCAATCAAACAAATATTTATAACGTAGAAGAAGTTTTTGTAAACCAAGCAATGGAAATAGCTGACAATCAAAACATTACGTTTGAACCTTCGGGCATGGCAGGCTTAGCATTATTGCTGCAAATGCAAGCTGGTTTGCCAAAAGATAAGAAAATATTAATTGTAAATACAGGTAAAACAAAACCTGCCGAAGTACTTATGAAACAATTAACACTTATACGAAAAAAATAAACGCAATTCAACAATTCAACAATTCAACAATATAACAATTCAACAATTCAACAATTCAACAATATAGCAATATAGCAATATAACAATATATCAATTTAACAGTATATAAAAATGAAAGATAAAACAAAGCCCCTATTCCATTGGTATGTTGATAGTGCCATGGGCAAAGAACTGGTTTTTGCACTTTATACCAAACCTTGCCGTTATGGTAGGTGTGCCTTTTGCTCGTTACCCGATATGTCGGAGGGTGGCGAAGATGTTACCGCGCACGATATTGAAGAACAAATTGATTATATTTTATCGCATTATACAAAAGAACAGCTTAATGAAGTTGCAAAAGTTTCGGTATATACGGCTAGTTCAGCAATGGATCAAGAGTGTTTGCCAACACGTTCAATTATGTATTTGGCAATAAAAACCTGCGATTTTCCAAAATTAAAACAAGTTTCGCTCGAAACAAGGCCCGAATATGTTGAAGATTGGGAAATTAAAGCATTTAAAAATGTTTTTGGTAAAAATGTTGAAATTGAAATTGGCATCGGGTACGAAACACACGACCCACATTTAAGAAACGAAGTGCTACATAAAGGTTTATCGATAAAAAAACTTAGAAACTTATTAGAAGTGCTTGCCGAAAATAAAGCCACTTTTAAAGCATATCTAATGTTGAAACCTCATTTTAGTTTAACCGAGGCCGAAGGAATAATTGAAGCAAACAACGGTGTTAAAGAGCTACATGATTTAAGCAAAGAGTTTAATGTAACAACATCGTTACACCTAAACCCAACATACATAGCAGCAGGTTGTAAGCTCACAAACGATATGCTTGAGTTTGGCTTTCAACCACCTGAATTAGACAGTGTTATGCAAGTTGTAAAATATTCGAAACAATTAAATATGCCAATTTATGTAGGCTTAGATGATGAAGGTATGGCTGTTAAAGGCGGTACTTTTAGGTCAACAGGTTTAGATAAAGAAAAAACGGTAAAAGCACTACAAAGCTTTAACCGGCATCAGGATTTTGAAAAATTGGTGGAAGAAACTGGATGGAAGAATTGAAAAAATAGCTGGGTTATATTAATTTGCAAACAAATTTGCTGTTTTTGCTTTAAGAAAGTAGGATTTTTGTAAATTTGTATTAAATAATAAATCAATTAGTTATGGATATACAATTAAACTTACATGCCGATACCCATAAAAAAATCATGTATATTCTTTCACAATATTCAAATACAGATGATTTTTTTAAAAATATAATAAATTATCAGATTAGTTTGTTACAAAAAGAAATAATTAATGTCAAGATTGATTTAGATGATTTTGAGAAAAATTCTGGTATGTCATCAGAAAAATTCTACAGTAATTATAAAAATTCAAAAGTGGATGATAGTGAAGATACATTATTGTGGGTAGGTTTATATGAAATGTTGTTGGAAAATGAAAAAAAGATCGCAAAACTTCAATAAATGATTAAAGCTTACTTTAACAACATAAATGAAGTAATTTCTTCTTTTGCATCAATTATAAAAAGGTTCACCAAAACAGAAAAAACATATAGTATACAAAAGGGATATATAAAGGGAGAAATTGTGTTCAATGACGATTCCACATTATCGTTCATGGAGCTAAAAGATATTTCTGAAAAACAAAAAATAAAATACCGCTATCATTTTATGAATAATGAAAATAGCTTAATATTCCGATATGATAATGCAGAACATTATCATGAAATTTCCACATTCCCACACCACAAACATTTAACTAACAATATTGTTGAATCCTTAGAACCTGAACTAATTGATATTATGATAGAAATATATAAAACCAGATACAAATAAAACATGAAAAACCCATCGACCCAAGTACAATTTACACCTTACGAAATATCGTTTTGTTTATACGATACCGATAGGACAAGGCTTTGGAAAGAAGCAATTGAAGATACCGTAAAAAAAGGCGATATTGTTGTCGATGCCGGTGCCGGTACAGGTATACTCGGTACATTTGCTGCCCTTGATGGCGCCAAACAAATTTATTCAATTGAATTGCATAAAAGGTTTTGCAAACTGATTGAAAATATGGCTAAAAAAAACAATGTAAGCAACAAAATAAAAGTGCTGCATGCCGATGCCTCAAAAGTTGAAATACCCGAAAAAATTGATGTGCTTGTATGTGAATTACTTTGCACAGGACAGTTTTTTGAGCCCGAAATACAAGTTGTAAACCACTTGCGCCAGTATTTTAAAGCTAGTACAAAAATAATACCCAACAAAATCGAATCATACATTCAACTGCTTGATGCCCACGAAGTTCTGTACGGTGTTAACATTGATACCGATAGCCGCTCTCTAATGATGCCCGACGACGAACCGGTTTCAACAAAAGTAAAATACGACGAAATAGATTTAACAAAACCCGTAAACCCACAAGTTAATACCGTAGTAACAGTTAAAGCACGAAAAACAAGGATAGCCGATGCAGTTGTAATAACAGGCCGTGCAAATTTAACCGATGAAATTGTTACGGAACGGACCAAGTTTCTTTACAACCCCGAAGTTATATACCTAAAAAACCCTGTAAACCTCATAAAAGGCAAAATGTACGAAATCCATATCAGTTACCCATATGGTTGCGATACCCTTGATGCGGAAATTGAGGTAGTAGAAAAAAAGGGAAATGTATAAAATTTTATAAGAAAAATGATTTTTATATCTTGCAAAAAAAACATTATGAAAAAAATTCTACTAGCACTGTTAATGATTGTAACAATGCATTCATACGCCCAGATAAAAGATACAATTTATAAACAAGAATTAAATATTGAAAAACCCACAGGGGTAGCACCTTGGACAAGCTTAAAACTTAACAACCACCCGGCAAAATTTCAATTTGCAGTTGTAACCGACAGGACAGGTGGCCACCGCCCTGGGGTTTTTATGGATGCAGTTAATAAACTTAACCTGCTTCAACCGGAATTTGTTATGAGCGTGGGCGATTTAATTGAAGGTTATACAACCGATATACCTGAGTTGAACCGCCAATGGGACGAGTTCGATTCGTTTGTTAAACAATTGGACATGCCTTTCTTTTATCTGCCTGGTAATCACGATATTACCAATCAAGTAATGGAAGATTTATGGAAAAAAAGACTTGGGCCTACTTTTTATCATTTTATTTATAAAGATGTGCTTTTTTTAATGCTGAACTCCGAAGATCAAAGGCTTGGGGCTGGGCATGGCACTATTTCTGAACCGCAATATAAATATATCGAGCAAACATTATCTAAACACCCTGATGTAAAATGGACCCTTGTGTTTATGCACCAGCCTTTGTGGCACCAAACAGATACAAGAAAATGGGACAAGGTTGAGGCATTGTTGGCAAAACGAAAACATACAGTTTTTGTAGGTCATGAACACCGATATGTTAAAACAGACCGAAATAACGGCAAATATTTTGTTTTGGCAACCACAGGCGGTTATTCGCCAATGAGGGGTATAGAATTTGGTGAATTTGACCATGTGGCATGGGTTACCATGACCGAAAAAGGGCCAATAGTTGCCAATTTGCACCTCGAAGGGGTTTTAGGTGAAAATATAATTACCCGTACCCAACAAAAATATATCGACAGGGTATCGGCGAAATCACCGTTCCAGGTTAAGCCGATTTTCTTGAAAGATAAAAAATTTAAATCTGCAACTACCGAAATAAAAATCACCAACGACGAAAACGTACCCATGCATGTAGAATTTCACGAACGGTTTAGTTGGGATTTAATTGGCATACTTGATCAAAGTAAATGGACAATACCACCAAACTCCGTAAAAAAAGTAAAGCTTACTGTTAAATCCCGAAAAAGATCATACGAAAAACCTGTAAAAATTATAGCAGATGTTTCTTACGATTTTGAAAATGCCGACAATAATTTAAAAATCCCTTATTCGTACAACATCAAGCCATTGACTAATAGAAAATTAGCAGCATTAAAGCAAAAAATTAAAATAGATGGTAAACCAGATGATTGGGGAAAATTATCGCAAAGCTGGACAACGGATGATAAAAAATTAAATATATCTTTTGATGTGGGTTATGACGATAAAATGTTTTATGTGGCAGCATTTGTAGATGATAAAAAGGTAGTATCGTTTGGCGAGGGACATACCTGGACACAAGATGCTATTGGGATTATTATTAATACAGAACCAAAACAAACAAGTGCAATGAGCCTTGGCCGTGCATGGTATAAAAATGAGGTATTTGTCCCGATAACACCTGCTACCGAAAAAGTGAAATCAGTAATAGGGCGTAAGCTCCCTGAAGGTGTGCTAGTAGAATGCAAGTCGATAAACCAAGGGTATTTTGTTGAAATGGCATTGCCCATTAAATATATCAAAGAAAACCAGTCTGAAAATTGGGAATCGCTCCGTTTTAACTTGTATATCGATAATTTAGATGATACAGATGTTACCAGATATTGGTGGCAACCAAACTGGCGGGGGACTAAAAATATAATAGGTTCCGGCATGTTTTTTAAATAACAGCTGTAAGTGTGTATTGTGTTGATATTTAGCATTTTAACCACTTATCAATATAACAATTTAACCATTTAAAGTTTATGTCAAAATTTGTAGCATGGAATAGCCAGCCACTTAATACATGGGCAGAAAAATTTGCTGCCGGCGAATTTATTGATTTAGAAGGCAATAAAACCCATTATATCAGAAAAGGAACAGGTAACCCGTTGATATTACTACATGGTTTTTTTTACGACTCAAATCTTTGGGCAGATAATATTAATGCCCTTTCTGAATCGTTTGAAGTATATGTGCTTGATTTATGGGGCTTTGGATATAGTACCCGTGAACCTTTAGATTATGGCTATGAACTTTATGCCCATCAGCTACGCTTATTTATGGACGCACTCGGAATTAGTAAAGCATCGTTAATGGGACAATCGATGGGTGGCGGAACCGCAATTAAGTTTTGTGTACAGAATAGACATATGGTAGATAAACTTGTTTTGGTTGATGCCGCCGGATTGCCTAACCCACTACTTTTTACTGCTAAATTTTTCAATTTGCCAAAAGTTGGCGAGTTTTTTATGGGTCTAAACACTAATGCCATACGCAAAAAAAACCTTGCTGATTTTTGGATGTATAACAAAAACATGGTTACAGAAAGCTATTTTGAAAATGTTACACGTTTTCAAAAAGTTGAAGGTACAACAAAGGTTTTGATGAAAATACTCCGCAAACAGTTTTTCGACAAATTAAGCGACGAAATACATCAACTGGGCAAAATGGAAGTGCCAAGCATGCTTGTTTGGGGCCGTAACGATATAGCAGTACCACTAAAATCAGGACAAGAAATGCACCGTATTTTGAAAGGTTCTCGTCTTGAAATTTTAAATAATGCCGCACATGTACCCAATTACGAACAGTCTGATATGTTCAATAAACTTGCTATAGATTTTTTAAATTAAAAAAAATGGCTCCAGTATTTAGTCCTGAAGCCATTCACAAAATCAATGCTTAACCCTAAAATTTACCTAATGTTTAATAATCATTACCCCTATTTTTCTTCAGTAATAAGCTACATAAATCACAAAAAAATTTATTTAACCTTTCACTGTAAACAAAAGTAAAAAACAAAAAACGACAATAAGGTCTTTATTTATAATAATTGTAGAAAAGAAATTGCACTAACATCATAATTGCCTGACTATCACACTCTTATCCAATATTATTATTAATAGATGATGTTTTAATCAATACTTCGTTAAGTTTTAAGCGGCAATTTTGCCGAAATTTATAAGTTCTTTGACATTATTGTTATTTTTTAGCTTGTACGCTGGTACAGCGAACACGTTCCGGAAAGCTAAACTTGATTTGACACTACCAATAGTTCCAAGCACTTTTTTAAGCTATTTTTCCAGTAGGGTATTTTTATTTTGAATGTGTCCTTAATTTTTGATTTTCCTAAAACACTATAAAATGGCCTCTGGGCTTTAGTTGGATACCTATCGGACGGAACAGGCTTCACTACACAATTTCTATTTGAGATGCTTACAATTTCTTGTGCAAAATCATACCAACTACAAACCCCTTCGTTTGAGAAATTGTAAATACCCGAAATTTTGGCAGCACCTGCATTTTTTGCTTTAATAATTGATATTATTGCCACTGCCAAATCGCCTGCATAAGTTGGGGTCCCAATTTGTTCATCAATAACTGAAAGTTCTTTTCTTGAACCGGCAAGGTTTAAAATTGTTTTTACGAAATTTTTACCATAAATTGAATATAACCATGAAGTCCTGATAATAATAGTTTCGGGGTTACCACTTATTGAAAGCCTCTCGCCCTCCAGCTTACTTTTACCATACACTGAAACCGGGTTTGGTATATCATTTTCATCAATTGGTTTAAAAAATTCACCATTAAAAACATAGTCGGTAGATATAGTTATAAAACCAATTTTGTTATTTTTTGTTACCCTAGCAAGCTTACCAACAGCATCAGCATTAACACTATAAGCCAAATCAGCTTCATCCTCTGCCATGTCAACAGCAGTATATGCCGCACAATTTACAATATAATTTACAGCATGCTTATCCACAAATGCTTTAATGGCATTTTCATCGGTAATATCAAGGGTGTCAACATCAGTCCCTACAAAAGTTAAGCTATTTTCATCGGTAAAAAGTTTTTCCAGTTCTTTTCCTAACTGTCCGTTTGCTCCGGTTACTAAAACGTTCATTTGCTTGTATTTAATTTTTCGCTTTCGCCCTTATCAATAGTTCGGTGCATTTTTGAAATGGGCTGATAATCAGCAGATTAGGACACCATCAGACAATTGTATATATTGCTGATTATTAGTCCGTTACCTTTTTATTCGTGCATTCGCGTATAACGAAGTATTACCTTATATAATGTTTGCTAATTTAAATTTTTATGAGCTTGCCTTAAAATAATTTTTTCAAAACCAACTAAAAGTTATAATTAGCATCTTTTAAGTTAGGCAATATTTTGTCCTTATCAGAAACTATAGCATCACCGGTTTTAACTCCCCAATCAATATTTAATTCAGGATCAGCATAAAACACACCCCTTTCAGATTCTTTGTTATAATAACTGTCGCATTTATAATTTACAACAACAGTTTTGCTCAAAACAGAAAAACCATGTGCAAACCCCTTTGGTACAAGCAATTGCAGTTTATTGTCAGAAGAAAGCGCAACCGAATAATGCTGTCCGAAAGTTGGTGAATCTTTTCTTAAGTCAACAGCCACATCCAGAATTTTGCCTGACACCACGCGTAAAAGCTTTGTCTGGGCATAAGGTGCCAATTGATAATGCAAACCCCTAATAACACCGTATGCCGAAAAAGATTCATTGTCTTGTATAAAATCTAATTTTAGATTTAAATTCTGAAAATTATGCTTATTAAAGCTTTCGAAAAAATACCCCCTATCATCGTTAAAAACCCTTGGTTCAATAACATATAAATCTTTAATGCCAGTTTCTATTAATTTCACCCGTTTAAATTTATGTTGAGTAATTGTAATTTAAATACATTCCTTTGTAGAGCAACTAAAATAAGTAATTGTAATCTATTCCCTCATTTTTATTGATTATTTAATAATCAAATATTTTCACTTTTCCTTCAGCAATATCAAAAAGGTATTGCCCGTACTGGTTATTTTTCATTGTTTCGGCAATTTTAATTAAGCCAGTTTTGTCGATAAAACCTTTGTTATAAGCTATTTCTTCAATACAAGCAACTTTTAAGCCTTGTCGGTATTCAATTGTTGCAATAAAGTTCGAAGCCTTCAATAAACTTTCGTGGGTACCTGTATCTAACCATGCCATACCCCTACCAAGCAACTCAACTTTTAGCCTGTTTTCTTCTAAAAAAGCCTTATTAAGATCAGTAATTTCAAGTTCACCCCTTTTTGATGGTTGTAATGTCTTTGCTTTTTCAACAACATCGTTGCTATAAAAATATAAGCCTGTAACAGCATAGTTTGATTTTGGGTGTTCCGGTTTCTCCTCAAGGCTCAATACTTTACCTTCTTCATCAAAATCAACCACCCCATATCTTTTAGGTTCTTTCACGTAATATCCAAATACCACAGCGCCATCTTTTATATTTGCTGCTTCAACAAGGGTTTTCTGAAGCCCATATCCATAATATATGTTATCTCCTAATATCAAACAAACAGAATCGTTGCCAATAAACTCTTCGCCAATGATAAATGCTTGCGCCAAACCATCCGGAGAAGGCTGTATTGCATAAGAAATCTCAATGCCCAGCGATGATCCGTCCCCTAGCAATTCTTCATATAAGTGAATGTCTTTTGGTGTTGATATAATAAGTATTTCCCGCAAACCTGCCAACATCAGTATCGAAAGCGGATAGTAGATCATTGGTTTATCAAAAACAGGTACTATTTGTTTTGATATGCTTTTTGTAATTGGATATAACCTGGTTCCTGAGCCACCTGCCAATATTATTCCTTTCATCCGTTTATTTTTAAACTATTTTTATGGTCGGATGGAACATCCACATCCTGCAAATTACACGTCCAAAGCTAATTACACTTAATAATCATACTCATGAGTGTTAAAATTTACTTATCATGGATGTTTCATCTGTTTATTTTTTGTTACTTGTTGATATTAAATATTTTGTAATTTACTATGTTAACCCTTCGAGGCTTTTAAAACCCTCATATGGTGTTCTACTATTTGTATGTGTTTACAATTAATACTAGCCAACCCTTTTTTCACAACTATAGCTTCAGCCTTTCTTTAAAATAAGCTATGGTTTTTAGCAAGCCTTCTTCTAATTCAATTTTGGGCTCCCAATTATCCAGTTTTTCTTTTGCAAGCGAAATGTCCGGTTGTCGTTGTGTTGGGTCATCTTCTGGTAATGGCATATACTGGATTTTAGATTTTGATTTTGTAAGCTTAATTACTTGCATAGCCAATTGTTTAATTGTAAACTCATTTGGGTTTCCTATATTTACCGGACCATAAAAATCGTCACTAGTATTCATCATCCTTATCATACCCTCTAAAAGGTCATCAACATATTGAAAACTACGTGTCTGATTACCAGTGCCATAAATTGTAATATCTTGATTATTTAAGGCTTGGACAATAAAATTTGAAACAACACGCCCATCATTTGGGTGCATCCGGGGGCCATAGGTATTAAAAATTCTTATGATTTTAATATTCACATTATTCTGATCCCTATAATTCATAAACAAAGTCTCTGCACATCGTTTACCCTCATCGTAACATGACCTGCTCCCAATCGGGTTAACATGCCCCCAATACGATTCTGGTTGAGGGTGAATCTGTGGGTCGCCATAAACCTCGCTTGTTGATGCCTGTAAAATTTTAGCTTTTTTTCTCTTAGCCAGCCCCAAAACATTAATAGCCCCCATTACGGATGTTTTAATTGTTTTAATACCGTTTAACTGGTAATGGATTGGTGAAGCAGGGCAAGCAAGGTTGTAAACTTCATCTACCTCAAGATAAAAAGGCATAGTAACATCATGCCTTATTAGTTCAAAATATTTATTATTCATTAAATGGACAATATTAGATTTTGACCCTGTAAAATAATTATCCAGTGCAATTACATCATTGCCTTCATTTAATAACCTTTCGCATAAATGTGAACCAATAAAACCTGCACCACCTGTTATTAGTATTCTTTTCATAAATTAGTATTTAATTATATTAGTAAAATATAATTTATCTTTGGTTTGATGTGTTTCTATGTTGTTAATTAATTTGTGCAAAATACCCCTACCCAATAACTTCTTGTACATCTTAAATTATTGAACTACAATTTTTTATTGGGGTATTAATTTAAAATTAAAAAATACAAAAAACAGCAGTCAAAGGTTTCTGAAATGCATCAAAAACCTTTAACCAATAAACCATACTACCGGATAAGTACCCTGACAAAATTAATTGTATATTTACTTTTAAGCAACTTGCATACTGTAGGAGCTACGGGTGCATATGCAACATTAAATAGCACTAAGTGCTTATTTTATGGAGTTACCGTCTTTCTTCCAATACTATAATAAGTATATCCGAACTCTTTCATTTCAGCACCATCATATATATTACGACCATCAAAAATAAGTTTATTGCTTAACAGTTTACCGATAACCTTATAATTAAGCACCCTAAACTCATTCCATTCTGTCAATAAAAGCATAGCATCTGCATCAACAAGTGCATCGTACTGATCAGTAGCATAATAAACTTTATCACCAATTTTTCTTTTTGTTTCTTCCATTGCCACCGGGTCGTAAACCTTAACTTTTCCGCCAGCCTCAATAATTTTATCAATAATAACTAATGAAGGTGCCTCACGCATATCGTCAGTATTTGGTTTAAACGAAAGCCCCCACATGGCAAATGTTTTTCCTTTTAAATCATTATCAAAATGTTTGCTTAGTTTTGCAAACAACACTGTTTTCTGTCTGTTATTTACATTTTCAACAGATTTTAAAATCTCCAACGAATAATTATTTTCATCAGATGTTTTAATCAAAGCTTTCACATCTTTTGGAAAACATGAACCACCATAACCTGCACCCGCATAAATAAATTTAGGACCAATTCTTGAGTCTGAACCAATTCCTCTTCTTACCATGTTTACGTTTGCACCAACAATTTCGCAAAGGTTGGCAATATCGTTCATAAAACTGATTTTTGTAGCAAGCATTGAATTTGCAGCATACTTCGTTAATTCAGCAGAAGGGACATCCATAAATAAAATTGGATGGTTATTAAGCAAAAATGGTTTATACAAGCGTTTCATTATTTTCTCAGCACGTCCTGAATCTACACCTATAACTATCCTGTCAGGTTTCAAAAAGTCAACTATTGCGTTTCCTTCTTTTAAAAATTCTGGATTTGAAGCAACATCAAATTCAATATCTACACCCCGTTTATCCAATTCTTCTTGAATTGCTGCCTTTACTTTTACGGCTGTTCCAATTGGTACAGTACTTTTAGTTACCATAACCAGATACTCGGTCATATGTTGGCCAACTTCTCGTGCAACACCAAGTACATATTTTAAATCTGCACTTCCATCCTCATCTGGTGGTGTACCAACCGCACTAAAAACTACTTGACAATCTTCAAGGCTATCCTTTAAGCTTGTGGCAAACTTAAGCCTGTTTTTTTCAACGTTCCGTTGAATCATGGTTTCAAGACCAGGCTCATAAATCGGGACAATGCCATTTTTCAACCCGTTGATTTTTTTCTCATCAATATCAACACAAGTAACATCTACCCCTGTTTCTGCAAAACAAGTCCCGGAAACCAAACCTACGTACCCTGTTCCTACTATTGTTATCTTCATAAGTTTATTTTTTTGATAATTTAAAGCTTATAATGTATTTTTGACTTAGTAAAACAATTGATTATTTTACAAATGTAAATAAGAAATAATAACTATTGATGGTTATTTATACTTATTTTTTTTTGTTAAAGAAATTTTATAATTTTATAGTGGTTTTTAATTATTTATAGAGCAAATTACATAGTATTGATAACATAAAAAATTATTATAATGAAAGAAATAAAAAGAAGTAAAAGTTATCGGAGAAAGTTTAGTAAAACAAGCCAAGATTCAGGTATTGGTTTTTACATATTTCTTACTCTATTGTTTATTATATCTTATGTTTACTTTACAAATTTTTACTTTAGCTAAGCTAAATAAATCTAAACTTTTTTTCAGTTATGACACTTAAAAAATTCCTTTTTACCATAATTGTAGTTACAGGATTGCTATTTTCATGTAACACAAAACCTAAACGTGCTAAGAACGTTAAATTAAGGATGATACAAACAACAGATGTACATGGTAGTATTTTCCCTTATGATTTTATTCGTAACAAGGAAACAAATAATTCACTGGCAAGTGTTTATACATATGTGCAAAAACAAAGGGCAAATAAAGATATTGAAACCATATTACTTGATAATGGTGACATTTTGCAAGGGCAACCGGTTGTATATTATTCAAATTTTGAAAGTGCCGATAATGAGCATATCTGTGCTTCGGTTATGAATTTTATGGGATATGATGCCGCAACAATAGGTAACCACGATATTGAAGCAGGGCACGAAGTATATGATAAAATCAACAAGGAGTTTAAATTTCCATGGTTGGCTGCTAATGCTATTGATAAAAAAACTAGGGAACCTTATTTCAAGGCTTACACAATAATTAATCGTAAAGGATTGAAAATAGCAGTATTGGGCCTAATAACACCGGCAATCCCCAATTGGTTGCCCGAAAATATTTGGGAAGGGATAAAATTTGAAGATATGGTTGTTTCGGCCAAAAAATGGATTAAAATTATTAAGAAAAATGAAAAACCTGATTTAATTGTAGGTATGTTCCATTCGGGTGTCGATTTCACTTATGGCAACCAAACGGATACCACTTTTAAAAACGAAAATGCGACACGCCTAGTTGCAGAACAAGTGCCGGGTTTTGATATTGTTTTTGCAGGGCACGATCACCAGGAGTATAACCTTTGGTTTAAAAGTTCAGACAGTTCAGATGTTTTGTTGCTTGACCCCCGTAGCTATGCCAAATATGTGGCTGTTGCCGATATTGAATTTACTTGGAACAAAAACCAAGACAAATACGATAAAATAATAAAAGGTGATATCGTAAAAACTGAAAATATTGAAGCAGATTCAACTTTTTTAGCAAAATTTGAGGAATATGTTGAGGAAGTAAAAAATTATGTCAATCATGAAATTGGATTTATTAGCAAAAGCATTTCAAGCAGGAAAGCATTATTTGGTAATTCTGAATTTGTTGACCTAATCCATAAAATACAACTAGAAATTAGTGGTGCAGATATATCCTTCACGGCTCCTCTTAATTACGATGCAGAAATTAAATCGGGGCCAGTTTATGTAAGGGATATGTTTAATTTATACCGATTTGAAAACTTATTATACACCATGAATTTAAATGGGAATGAGATTAAGGATTATCTTGAATTTTCAACTGATTTATGGTTTAATGAAATGACATCAGAGAATGATAATCTGATAAAAATGAAAAAAACACATGATGGAAAGCAACGTTTGGCATCAGCCTATTATAATTTTTCATCTGCAGCAGGAATCGATTATTCCATTAATTTAAAAGGTGAAAAAGGTAACAGGGTTAATATTACAGGCTTATCAAATGGTGACAAGTTTGAATTAGCTAAAAAATACACAGTTGCAATTAACTCGTACCGTGGAAATGGTGGTGGCGGCCATTTAATTGAAGGGGCAGGTATTTTAAAGAGCCAATTAGCAGCAAGGATAATTACATCGACAGATAAGGATTTAAGATATTATATGATAAAATGGATTGAAAAAAACAAGACAATAACTCCTGAAAAATACGACAACTGGCAGCTCACACCTAAAAAGTGGTGGGAAAAAGCAAAAGCAAAAGATATAAAAATATTATTCCCTGATTGATTATGTATTAAATCGGCAGGTCTGTTAATAAACATTTGATAATCAGAGCCTCATCTACGAAATTAAAATGAATTAATTTAACATTAACCCACTAACAATCAATGTGTTGAGACTTTGATTTGCAGAAATTAAGTATGGCTTAAATCGGCAATTGCCTTTTTATTCTTTCTTCTAATGAAATAAATGACTCTGTGCGTGAAATTCCTTCTATTGATTGAAGTTTGTCGGCAATAATCTCTTTTAGATGGTCGTTATCACGTGTTAATAATTTAACAAAAATAGAATAATTACCTGTAGTATAATGACATTCAATTACTTCGGGTATATTTTCTAATTCATGTATTACATTTTTAAAAAAGGAAGCCTTTTCAAGGAAAACACCCATGAATGCACAAGTTGAATAACCTATTTTTTTAGCGTTAATAATAAATTCAGATCCAGTAATAATACCATTATCAAATAATCGTTGTATTCTTTGATGTATAGCAGCACCGGAAACATTACATTCCCTTGCTACTTCCAAATATGGTTTTCTTGCATTTTTTGATATTAAAGCTAATATTTTTTTATCAAGATTATCTATTTGATAAGTTGTATTCATAAATTTGTGATAAATTGTAAATTTAATTGCAAAAATATTTATAATTTATAAGAAAAAGACAAATATTTATCATTTTTAATATGAAATTTCAAGATTACTACAAAATATTAGGTATTGAGAAAACAGCAAGCCCCATAGAAATAAAAAAGGCTCACAGAAAACTTGCCCTAAAGTATCATCCCGATAAAAACACAGACAAGGTAAAAGCTAGGGAAAAATTTATTGTAATACAGGAAGCATACGAAGTTTTAAGAGATACCGAAAAAAAAAGGAAATACGATAAATTAATATCCCAACAAAAAACCAGCTACCAAAAAAAACACAGCTACCAGAATTATTATCAATGGGATAATTCTACTAATAAAAGTGCTTATTCGAATTATAAAAATGATTATGAGGAAACAGAAAGTATGTTTTCTACTTTTTTCAACTATTTTTTTGGTAAAAAAAAGAAATCCGGCAATTATTCGTTTCTTTATACCGGAAGCGACATAAAAGGAAAAATAACAATTGACCTGTCAGAAGCCTTTATAGGATCTACAAGGGTTTTATCAGTAGTTGGTGAAAAATTACGGGTAACAATAAAACCTGGTATAAAAAACAAACACCAATTAAGGGTTAAAAACAAGGGCAATTATAGCGAACTAGGAGCCAATCGCGGCGATTTATACGTTAGGGTAAATATACAGCCCCATGCTGTTTATACAAGGAAACAAAACAACTTGCACCAAGATATTTTTGTAAATATTTACACGGTTTTACTTGGCGGAAAAGTTAAACTCAATACTTTTCATGGCGAAAAAATAATAAAAATCACTAAAGGTATTGCCTACGATAAAGTACTTAGGATCAAGGGGGCTGGAATGCCTGACTATTATTCGCCAGATAAATTTGGTGATTTATATGTGAAAGTAAAATATAAAATCCCAGAAGATTTGTCGGACGAAGAAATTTCACTTTTGGAAAAGCTAAGGACATTAAATAAACAGAAGTAAAACAATTCAACACTTCGTTAAATTTTAGATTTTAGATCAACCTACTAACATTCAGTACTTTAAAACACAAAATGTATTTTTCGTAAACTTTTGACAATTAGATGGTTGCAGGCAGCATTCAACGTTCTCATTTAAAAAAGAAAAAGTAAAGCAAATAGAAAGTAGGCAGATTAAGGTTTTGCAAATATGTAGATTATATGATGTTTCAGATACATCGGTTTACAATTGGATAAAGCTTTATGGTAGTTATCAACAAAAAGGTGAACGTATGGTTATAGAAAAAGAATCAGAAGCCAATAAAACAGTTTTGTTACAAAAAAAAGTTGCAGAACTGGAACGTTTTTTAGGCCAGAAACAAATAGAAGTTGAGTACCTAAAGAAAATGGTTGAGTTTGGAAGTGAACTTACAAAAACAGATATTCAAAAAAAGTACAAATCCCGGTGCTAAAATGGTTCAGGGCTAATATTGATAATTATTCTTTTAATATGGAAAGGCTATATAAGGTAGTAGGCATAACACGTCAAGGCTTTCATCAACAAAAGAAAAAGTTAGAACAAAAAGAGTTGTTGTATCAACGTTTAAAAGAATCAGTAATAGCGATACGAAAAGAACACCCACGCATCGGGGCTAGAAAATTGTTTGTGATTTTAAAATTAAGAGGGGAAATAGGTATTAATAAATTTGAGAAATATTTGTCGAGCCAAGGCCTGGGTATAAAAGTAAAACGGAGTGCCCAGAAAACGACTAATAGTAATCACGCATGGCACAAATATAACAACCTAATTTATGGGCTTAAGTTGACAGGTGTCAACCAAGTTTGGGCGAGCGATATCACCTATTATATGATTAAAGATAATGTGTACTATATAACTTTTATAGAAGACCTTTTTAGCCGTAGTATTCTTGCTTATTCTGTAAGTAACAATATATGTGAAACTTTGCTAAAAAAACAAAGTTTTACGAAATTCGATTAGTATTCGTGTGTTTTAAGCTAAATAAAAATCAGTGTGGATCCGTTAAATCAGTGTTATCA
>NBLH01000266.1 GCA_002084525.1 Bacteroidetes bacterium 4572_117
GCCAAGCGTTATGGCTCATTGCTGAAAAAGACAAAGCTCAGAAATAAAAACGTTACTGCAAAAATGCGATTTCTATTTGCAAAATATTATCAAGGAAAAAGAACTACCTAAAAAAAAACAATTTTATATCATTGATAATATGATGATTAATAAAAAATATGAAATTATTTTATATATAATGTTGCATATATAAAACATGTATTCTATATTTGCAACATGCAAAGTCGAAAAATATATAATAGAATTGCACTACTTCGTAAAGAAAAATCTTTTACAAGAAAAGAACTTGCAGAAAAAATTGGGGTGAATTTTCAAACAATCGGTTATTTAGAACGTGAAGAATATAATCCAAGTTTGGATTTGGCATTTCGTATTGCAGAAGTTTTTGAGTTGCCAATTCATATAATTTTTTCGACTAAAAAAATGCAAACAATAAGTGAATTATTAAATAATAAATAAGTAGAATTATGGAACAAAAAAAATCAATAAGTAAAAGACGACTTGGAGTTGTTATTACTTTTATCAGTTTATTCAGTATTGTGTCAATATTTGAATACGGAAGAATTGAGCATTTGTTAGAACAGAATATTATTCTTCAAATAACCGGAATTATTTCGTTGATTGTTTTTATAGTAAGTCTTACACTTACTTTTATTAAAACAGGATTATGGAAATTTACCCACAAATCGTTAAATACCTTAGATGAAAGGGAAATCATATTAACAAGCAAATCGTTAAGATATGCTTATGCAATATTTACTGTATTTACATTATTCCTTCTTTTATCATTATCAATATTAGGTAAACCTTTGAGTATCGTGTCGGTTGTATCATTAATAGTATTTACTCACTTATTACCTGCATCAGTTATAGCCTGGACAGAACGGAAATTTGAAAATAAATAGTGAAATAATTTTTCTTAATATGAACAGAAAAATAAGGCAATATAATAAGAATGATGAAAATTTAATTGCAACAGAGCAAGGAAAAACTATATATGAAAAAATTGGTTTTAAAAAAGAACTGCAACATGAATTTTACATACCGATAAACCGTTATTTAAAATTTGAATCTAAACAAGAATTTCATAAAGCCACAAATCAGGACTTACAGCAGATTGTCGATTTATATTTTTCAGTAACATCAGAAAGCAGAAAAGAACTGATTGAATTTTACTTACAGGGAACAAGTCTGATTTTTGACAGTAAACAATTGCTAAGAGGATTTTATATCAAAGACTTAGGCGATGGTTTAATTATTTCTGACAATTCGGAAGACGGATTAAAATTAATAAAACTTAAATTATCAGAAAGTAAGCAATCTTTTGTTATACCCGTAACAAATTTATTGGTAAAAAACTTTTTACAAGAAAACGGATACTTTCTATATAAAAAAGCACAAAGAATGCTTTTAGGAAATCACTACACTTGGAAATCACAAAAGATATATAATAGGGGAACCGGATATTGCGGTTAAAATTGTTTCGTAAAAAGAAATATTTATTAATTTAAAATTTATAACTATTATGAGACAAAAATATTTATTATTTATTATTGTTTGTTTTTTAACAATCAACACAAACGGACAAAACTCTCATACCGGTATTAAACTCGGATACAATTCTTCATGCGTTATAGGAAACAACATCTCCGGAGTATCAAATATGCCTGGTTTAAATATTGGCGGTTTTTTTTCATATAAGTTTTCATGGTTTTATTTGCAACCCGAATTATTAATATCAACCAAGGGTTTTAAAACTCAGTCTGTCGGAGAACTATATTTGGGAAATATATTTATATACACTGAAATGCCAATATTATTCAAAAAACACTTTTTAAAACAAAAAAAAATAACACCCTATTTAATAGCCGGACCAAGTTTTATGTTTAAAGTTTTGGCTATTAATTTAGTAAGTGAATTGGAAGGAATTAAAATTTTTGACACCGGAATAAATTTAGGACTTGGTTGCGATATTTATAAAACTTCTATTGAATTAAGGCTAAATCAAAGCATTATAAATTTTGATAAAATTGATAAAAATAAATATCATCAAACACTTTCGTTAGGAGTAACGTTTCACTTATTAAAATAACTCAAAATGAAAAACTTAACAATAATTATATTCACAATATTCCTGACACAGCTAAGTAACAATGCAGAAGCATGCACACTTTTTTGGTCATCAAGAAACAATACAATATTAGCTGCAAAAAACATGGACTGGGCTAATACTGATGCTCGTATGTTATTTATTCCGGCATCGGAAGGGAAATTCGGAAGGGTTTATTTCGGAATTGAAAGTCAATGGGGTTTTACGAATACAAGCGGAATGAATGAACACGGGCTTTGGTATGCCGGAGCAAGCCTTCCTGAAAGAACAGTTTATAATACTCACAATAAACCAAGGTGGGATTACGAACTAATTGAAAAAATTATGGAAGAATGTATCACGGTTGAAGATGCAATTGAGATATTTTCGACATACTGGGAGCCGCACTGGGATGGTCATAGTCTTATTGCAGATAAATACGGGAATTGTGTTTGCATTGAATACGGTGAAGACGATGTTGTTTATATCCACAATCAAGCAGATTATCAGGTTGCTACAAACTTTTACTTATCTGACAGCATTAATAACAGATGGTATAATTGTTATCGTTATAATACTGCAAATGAAATATTAAAATCCAACTCAGAAATTTCATTTGATTTATTCAGAACCATAGCAGACGAGACACATGCAGAAGGCAGTAGCAACCCAACCACTCTAACAACGATACATGACCTTATAAAAGGTGAAATTCAGTTATATTATTCACACAATTTTAATGAAGTATTAAAAATCAATCTTTTTGAAGAATTGGAAAAAGGAGAGCATTATATGAAATGCCCTGATTTTTTTACCCGACTAAAACTATGTTCACCTGAAAAAGGCGAATCTGTTGAAAGTAATAAGATAACATTTACTTGGAAGGGTGATGCTTCAAAATATTATTTACATTACTCAAAAAACAAGGATTTTTCTGAATATGAAGTTGTTAAATTAAATAAAAACAAATATGTAAAAGCAAATTTTAATACCGGTATTTTAGGACTGTCAGCACTCGTTTTTTTATTTTTATTCAAAAAAAGAAAGAAGGTTTTAATTGTTTTTTCTTCAATTTTAATTATTACATTTTCTCATATTTCATGTAAAAAAGACAATATTGAACCACAATTTTCAAATCAGTTACATTCAATAACGCTGGAAAATTTTGAACCTGACACTCAATATTATTGGAAAATATTAGTTAGTGAAGCACAACAAATGCAAAGTGAAAGTATTGTGTATGATTTTCATACTTACTAATTCCAAAATTATTATGGTAATATTTTTTTTTGTAAAATACTATCAAAATTCACTAAACCTACCTTGAAAAATGTAAATAATTCTTGTCATTTTTTTTTAGTTTAAATATATTGAAATCTTAAAATTTTAGCATGCTTTATTGAGTCCAGTCTAAAAAGCCTTAATACGATATTTTCAGCAACTTATTACCCCAACCCTAAAGGGCGAAGTCGCTGAAAATCAGGACGCCCTTTAGGGTTAACTGGACTCTTTATTGGCTGCGCAAGTTATATAATCATGAAAAATGACAAAAATACTATATGTTTTTTATCTTGAAGTCCTAAGGTTTTTGCGTTAAAAAAACATTATTTATGGTATTTTTACAGGTGCATAAATTTTGCGGCTTTGAAAAATCGGTGTAAAAGTATAAATAATTTTGATAATCCTTTATAAACCGTTGGACATATTTGATAAGATGCAAAAAATACAAGATAAGTATCCAAACAAAATTAATTGTATATTTACTTTTACGCAACTTGCATAATGTGAGATATTTGCACCAGTGCGTAAGAACATTAAATAGCACTTAGTGCTTAAGACAATTTTAACTTTCAATTCAATAACTCAAATTGAAAAAAACTGAAAAGAAATATCCAGTACCCGAAAGACAAAAAAAGCAAATTAATAAGTCCGTTTGCAAATGAGATTGGGCCTAAAAATATTCGGATATCCAAAACTGGGAAAATTGCAAAAAGCTAATAAAAGTTTACGAAATAAAGAAGACCTTACGAGTAATTTTACCAAGGCAATTTGTTAAGTATTTCTTTAATATTAAAAGCAATTTTATAATATTTGAGTTTTGAAACAGCTTTATCAATTTTATCAATAATTTCTTCTACATGATTTTCGTCTATAATCAACGGGGGAAGTATTTGAACCATATTTTTATCGTTATTTGCATATAATGCCCACATACCGCTTTCGTAGGCTGCTTTTGTAAATAATAATGAATATTTTTCTTTTGTAAACCTCAAGCCAATCATTAAACCCAACTGATTAAACGATTCTAAGTATTTTGGATGTTTTGACACCAAAGCTGATATTCCTTTTTTCATATATTCAGCCATTTGCGTAACATGGCTTAAAAAATCGGGATCTGACGATATTTCGAGTACTTTTAAAGCAACAGCCGCACCAACTTCGGCACCACCAAATGTGCTGATATGAATGAACGGGTTCTTTTTAAAAAAAGCCTCATAAGGTTTCCTGAAAATAGTGGCAGATATGGGGTATATCCCACCTGATAAACCTTTACCGATAACCACAATATCAGGTATTATATCGTAATGCTCAAAAGCCCAGAGTTTTCCGGTCCTGCCAAGGCCGCTTTGAACTTCATCGAGTATTAAAAGGCTTCCGTTTTCATCACAAATTTTTCTTACAGCCTGCAAATATTCTTTTTCGGGGATTACTATCCCTAGTGTTGCCGGGATGGTTTCTAAAATTACTGCTGCTGTATTTGCCTGCATTTTCGTTTTCAAGCTTTCCAAATCGCCAAAAGGTATTTGTATAAAACCTGGTGCTAATTCCCCAAATGGTTTTTTATATTCGGGGTCGCCGGTGGCCATGGCTAAACCTGTATGCCCATGATAACCGCCAATTGCACTTATTATGTCATTTTTGCCCGTAAAAGCCCTTGCTAGTTTAAGTGCCAAATCAATTGCTTCGCCGCCACCAGAACCAAAAACGGTGTAATCAAGGTCGCCGGGCATCAATTCTGCTAATTTTTTACCCAAATCTGCCCTTTGTTTACTAATAAAGTGGTGGTTGCCTATGTCTAACTCATCTAAGGCATTATGCATGGTTTTGACAATTTCAGGGTTTCTGTGCCCCAAATTAAAAACACCCCCGTTTGAGTGGCAATTGATTAGCTTTTTTTTTCCGGTAATATCCCAAATATATGGCCCTTCGCGTTTACCGATAATGAATTCCATGCCGTAATCCTTAAAGGTTTTTGCCTTGCCCGATGAAACATGTGATGCAAAGTCCTTAATAATTTGTTTTTTTTCGGCTTTTGTGTAATCTTTCATCTGTTTATTTTTTATGTTTTATTGCTTCGGTTATTTTGTTTGTAGCTTCTGCTAATTTTATTTCTGCATTTTTAATGGCATTGTTAATTTCATTTTTCGATTTTGCTAAGCTAAAAATTTTTTCAATACCAAGCAATTTTCTTAATTCTTCGTCCCCATCAAAATAACCACAAACAGCCCATACTTTTTTGTTGTGTTTCCGGGCTAATTTTGTCAGCTTAAAAATTAATTTATCATTTATTGTTTGATTGTCTATTTTACCTTCACCGGTAATTACTAAATCGACCATTTTTATCTGATTTTCTATCCCTGTTAATTTAAATATTAAATCAGAGCCCGATATTATTTTCGCATTAAACATCGCAATCATTCCGCCACCAATTCCACCTGCGGCCCCACTGCCTTTAATGTTATGGACATTAGTGTTATAGTATTTGCTGAAAAGATTTGATATATTCCGCAACCCATTATCTAAAGCAATTACTTCGTTTTGGTTTGCACCCTTTTGTGGGGCATAAATATATGAAGCCCCGTTTTTACCATAAAAGGGGTTATTTACATCGGCAGCAATTAAAATCTCAGTAGGGTTTTGTCTAAGAATTGAATTAGAATCATCAATTGAATGTATATTAAGCAGGTTTTTACCAATAGGTTTCAATAGATTTGATTCAATGTCTAAAAAATTGATGTTCAAAGCATTAGCAATACCGATACCGGCATCATTAGTAGCGCTTCCCCCTATAAAAAGGATAATTTTTTTTGCCCAGTTTTCTATGGCATGTTTAATCAGCTCGCCTGTACCAAAAGAACTTGCATTCATTACATCGGGTTTGTCTATAATAATCAACCCACTAGCTTTTGCCATTTCTATATAAGCCGTTTTTGTTTCTGTTTCAAAAAGATACCATGCAGTTATTTTACTAAAAAAAGGATTGTATACTTCTACTTTTTTCACTTCAAAACCTGGCTTTTGCGCAAGTACATCCAAGGATCCTTCGCCACCATCAGCTAAAGGGCTATGTATTATTTTGTTTGTCGGTTTTAGCTTTTTTAGTTTACCTGATAGGATATCAATAAACTGATTTGCCGTTAATGAACCTTTAAAACTATCTGGTGCGATTAAAATATCCATGGTAATTAAATTGTGGTTTTTAAATTTTAGCTAAGATACGGATAAACGGAGTTTTATGAAACTATTATTTTTATCTTTTTTGGAATGTGGCAATTCTCTGCAACTATGTTCGTCATTGCGAATGTAGTGAAATGGAATGAAGCAACCCCCTGCAATTATACTACGCAACCAGTTTCAACAAACTAATTGCATAGCGTACATTGGGGGATTGCTTCGCTGTCGCTCGCAATGACGAACAATGGGCAGCTATTAAAAGTTATACTTTATCTTTGTGTAAATCATTGAGTTGTTTTCAAATTGTCCAAACCTGCCATCTGTTTCCCCAACAAAAATATTTGAACCAAGCAATAATGAAAA
>NBLH01000053.1 GCA_002084525.1 Bacteroidetes bacterium 4572_117
AATATCAGGACTTTTAAGAAACGAATTTTAGTGTTTTAAAGTGCTGATTGCTAGAGGGTTAATTTTTAATCTTTAATTTATAATTTATAATTTAACGAAGTGTTAGTAACATTTCATTTGACGGTTTAATAATATGCGAATCCTATTCCGCCGGAAACTTGTAATTGTTTCAAATAATTGTCCTTACGCCGGCGGTTTGCTTACGCCATTTTTTCCTGGCGCTACGCACTAGGCTATTGCTAGCAGACCCTTTCAGGGTCATCCCTCTAAATGAATTAAAACCCATGATAAAAAAATACCGCAAGTCTAAAATAGTGATATTCAGATGTTTGCGGAACGACTTGCGAATTAAAGGTAATTAATAAAAACAGGATTTTCTGCTATTTCTTCATCTTCACTAAAACGGTGCTTTATTACAATATCTTTTGTTTTAAACTTATCAAAAACACAATAATTAATAAAAATATGCTTGTGAGCATTTAATTGTTCTTCAGACAACCATTTTCTTAATGCTTGCAAAAATTTCTGTTCGTTTTCATAAACAATTTCAGTTACCGGTTCTATTAGGTCGTATATTTCTTCGGGCAAGCCTGTTTGTTTAAGGGTGTCTTGGGTTTCGTTGCTTATTTTATAATATCGGCCTTCGTATTTCAGTTGCATGGCTTTAAATGCGAATACAAGCTTTTCGGTGCCTACAAAATTAATTTTTGTTTCATCTTCCGAAATATTATGGGCTGAACCATCCGCCTGGACGCTATTACCTGCCATTGCAACCGGAATTTTTATCAGGTCATCGTTTTTATCGTACAATTCAATACTTATAGATTTTGATTTTGCGGTTTTGTAAATAATAAAGATACTTCCGTTCTTAAATTTTTCGGCAGAATGGATTTCTTTCCTTAATTTTCCATTGTTAATAAACCGCCCAATAGTTTCGCGTGAAAATTCTTCAAGTTCAACTTCGTTAAAAATTAAATTTGTTTTGTAAACCTGCTTGAACAATGCCTCAGGCTTAATACTCAGGTTAATACGTTTAAAAGCATTGCTGATAAATGATACTGATGCCCCTGCTTCTTTGTTGCTCAAAGTGGAATAATTCCATTTCTCATAATTGCTTTTACGTGTTTTGCTTCCCAAAGGTTTTTCCGAATCAAAAAAAGCCTTTATCTCTCCCAAATAATCAACATAAAAACTGTTTTTGAAAATAGAATCTTTAATTTCTTCAAGTTTGCTGCGGTCTTCTGCACACAAAACATCTAAAATTTTTATATTTTCGCTTGGTAGCTCTACTAAATCTAATCCTTTTTGGTTTAAGTATTTTTCAAATTCTTTGTTGTCCATATTATTTGAGGTTTAAAATTTCAGCGTCTAATAATAGATCTCCGTTTTTGAATAGTTCAGGAACTTTATAATCTTCTTTCCGGTCGGCTTGTTTTAGTTGTATTCTTCTGTTATACAGTAAATTAACAGCTGCTCTGAATGCTGTTTCAATATTATCCACAACCTTAAGCATTGAATAAAAACCTTCAGAAAAAGCAACCGCTGCATCAGGCTCGTTTATCAGATCATTCATTCCAATGGCGTAAGTTGCATAAGTTGATGCTAATTTAGCAAATTCATTTGAATGGCATACATTGAATATAAAACAATCTATTTTTGCACCGCCCAAAATATCAAGTGTGTTTTTGAATTCAATAAGATTAACAATACTTGCATTTTCGTATCTGTCGGAGAAAACCAAACCCTTATTTTTTTTGCCATGTAATGAAAAATGGACAATATTAGGTTCTTCGGTAATAATATTGGGGGCAATTTCAATATTTTCTACTTTATATTTTGGCGATTCAAGCAAAAATAATTTGCTGTAACTTAGTTTGTCTGTTACAATTTTTACTTCATCATTAAATCTTAATGTATCTTCACTTTTTGGTGTAGAAAAAATCATTAATACTTTTTTCCTGTCTTCCGATTTCTCATTCTCAGTGGTCTTATTTATATTCAGTTCAATATTACCCTGTGAATTAACATCTTGAAATACAAAATTGCCATTGCCGTCAACATTGGAGGTGTTTTGTTTGGTGAACTTTTATCAAATACTATATTTGTCATTTGATTAAGTTCCGTTACTATGGGGAAAGCACTAACTAGAGCAATTTTAAATGCTTTTTTTTGTTTTCCTGTAAGTGTGTGTATTGTTGGCATGTTATTTTGTATTTCTGATATAGACGGTTTATTACTGTTTTCTTCTGTATTATCGTCCTTAAAAGGTATATTTTGCGAAGGGTGGTACTTTTCTAAATAGTACAGTAAACTTGCTGTAATTTTTGCTTTCTCCCTATTATAATCTCCATTGCTAATGGTTTCCATATTTTTTTCATTTTCATTAGAACTATTTCTTGCTGAAAGCAGTATTAATCCGTTTTGCAAATCTTTTTGACCGTTTTCTTTTGTCCTTCTTAGCAATTCTTTAATAGCTATTTCAAGTTTGCCTTCAATTATTAGTTGTTCAATATGTTCTTTATGTGTCATTGCTGTTTATTTTTCGAGTAAAAATACAATTTTTTTTGGTTTATTTGATGAAGAATGCTTGCAGTGCCTGTAAATGGCTGGCGTATATCGTGTTGCGCCTTTATGCTTGTTGTAGGCAAATGCATACTGCCAACATAATTATTAATATTTGAAATGAACAAAAAGAGCCTGAAAGGCTCAATTATAAATAGCCCGGGCTTTCAAGCCCGGGTAAAAAAAACGAAGTAAAATCGTCGCAACAACACACTTAATTTGAAAATAAAAATTGCATGCGACGCAATTATAAGTATTTGCCTTTGTTGAAATTATGTATAGTGCAAAAAGCATTTGAATATTATGGCATCCATTATTTGTTCCACACTTTCAGTGTGGTATGTTTGTCTCGCTGTAATCCTGGTGCGATGCACCAGGTTAAGGTATTTCAGGCTTTCAGCCTGTTTTCCAGCATTCGCACTAAGTATGCTAAACACCTGGTTGAAAGCCTGAAACAAACTATAAAATTATGGGACAATCACTTTCACAACTTTATGTGCATCTTACTTTTGGAACAAAGTACCGAAAAGCATTAATAAAACCAATATGGGAAAAGCAATTACATGCTTATTTGGCAGGGATATTGAAAAATTACGAAAGCCCTGCAATTATCATTAATTCAGTACCAGACCATATACATATCCTTTTTCGGCTATCAAAAAACTATGCCTTGGCAAAAGTTGTGGAGGAAGTAAAAAAGTAATCTTCGAAATGGGTAAAAACAATTGATGATGCCTCTGTAAAGCTCTCATGGCAAACAGGTTATGGAGCTTTTTCAGTAAGTAGTTCTAAACTTGAAATAGTAAAGAAATATATACTAAATCAAAAGGAGCATCATAGAAAATTATCTTATCAGGAAGAAGTTGAAAAATTTGTTAAAGAATATGATGTTATTGATTACGATATGAACTATTTTTGGCGTTAAAAAAATAAAAATATGGATAGCAGGTTAAAAGCTTTTGAACGCCTTTTAAATATTATGGATGACCTTAGGGAAAAATGCCCTTGGGATAGTGAGCAAACTATTGATAGTTTACGGACATTAACTATTGAAGAAATGTATGAGCTTTCTGATGCTATCGTAAAAAAAGATATGCAGGAAATAAAAAAGGAGTTGGGCGATTTGATGCTACACCTTATTTTTTATTCAAAAATTGGCTCAGAAACCAATGATTTTGATATTGAAGATGTGTTAAACACTATTTCAGATAAATTAGTTTACAGGCACCCACATATTTATAGTAAGGTAAAAGTAAAAAACGCAGCAGAAGTTGCAGATAACTGGGAAGAACTAAAATTGAAGGAAAAAGGCGGTAATGATTGTGTTTTATGTGGTATACCAAACAATTTGCCTGCCATGATAAAAGCTAACCGCATTCAGGATAAAGCTAGGGGGGTTGGTTTCGACTGGGATATAAAAGAACAGGTATGGGATAAAATTAATGAAGAACTTGGGGAACTTAAAGAGGAGGTAAGGGTGGATGACCAGGATAAAATTGAAGCAGAATTTGGCGACATGCTTTTTTCGGTAATAAATGCTGCCCGACTCTATGGCATAAACCCCGAAAATGCCCTTGAAAGGACTAACCGTAAATTTATTTCACGATTTAACTATCTTGAAAGCAAAACAATAAAAAAAGGTAAATCGTTAAAAAATATGAGCCTTGCCGAAATGGAAAAAATATGGCAGGAAGCAAAAAAGTTTGATTGATATCAATTAATTATAAGAGCATGTATACTTTAAATTGCTAAATTGCTGATTTCAATCCGTTTTCAGTATAATACTATAATAAATGTCTTATAGACAATCTCAATCCGATATCTGATATATTCATTCCTTTCTTCTATATTCATAGCCTGACACATCTACTAGAACGTTATGATAAAATGATGAAAAATGATATTTTGTAGTCCATTCGTTTTTAGAATAAACAAATACAGAAAAGGGCTCTCCTTTTTCTAACTCTAAATCATAAAGATTGTCACGAAATTCACTCATTTAAGTGAAACCTCGTAGATGGGGTGTAACAAATCAAAATATTTATGTTTTTTTCGTTCTAATTTTAAAAGCACCAAAGGTGCATCATTAATAGCAAAGGGTAAAGCCCTTGGTTAATAAACCATCAACACCTAAGCCCCAAAGGGGTGTAATACTCTAACATACAAACAACTACGCCCCTTTGGGGCTTGTTGTAACGACAATTACATATCCGTAGGGCTTACACCCCTACGCTATTATATTAGACTCCTTTGGAGCTTGATTCTAAAATAAATACTTATAATTGGAACGAATTTATTTTTGTACTTCATTCGATTTATTACACCCCACCTTTGTGCCTATCAACAACATATAAAAAGTTCGTAAAGCAGTATCAACTAGAAACAATTTAACAGTCCGTTAATTTTTATAAAGCTTTTCAATCTGGTCTTTATATTTTTCAACAACAAACCTTCTTTTCAGTTTTAAAGTTTGTGTCAGCATACCGTTTTCAATCGAAAAATTTTCATCAGTAAAAATAAACTTTTTAGGTATTTCGTAATGCCCATAGTTGCCTTCAAGACTTTTTTTAATTTCAAGACTCATAAATTCCTGAACAACAGGCGAATTGGCTAGCTTGTCAACTTTTGTTTTTAAAGCCAGTGCTTCGGCTGTTTTATTTAAAACCTCGCAATTAGGAATTACGATACAAACATTATATGGTTTACCATCGCCATAAATCATAGCGTTTTCAATGTAAGGTAATAAGCGGATATCTTCTTCAATAGCAGCTGGGAAAACATATTTCCCGTTTTCTAATTTAAACTGTTCTTTAATCCTTCCCGTGATAAAAACAAAGCCATCTTTATCAATTGTACCCCTGTCGCCGGTTTTCAGCCAGCCATCTTCAGTAAAAACAGCTTTTGTGGCTTCGGGCTTATTATGATAACCAACCATTAGGTTTGGCCCCATTACCTGAATTTCACCATCATCGCTATCGTCGCTAATCATTGAGCGGTCTATCCTTACTTTAATAAATTCAAGTACCGACCCAACACTACCGGGTCTGTTTTCATCGGGGCTGTTCATGGTAATGGCCGGCGATGTTTCGCTTAAGCCATAACAATCGTAAACGGGCAACCCAATATCAGTAAAAAAATGAGAAATTTCGAGGTTCATTTTGGCACTTGCCGTGATAGAAGCTAAAAGCTTTCCACCGAATTTTGCTTTAATTTTAGAAAATACAACTTTGTTACCAAAATTTAATTTTAGTTTTGTTAGCCAGTCAACTTTTCCGTTTTGTTCACGATATTTTTTTGCGGCATTAACCGACATTTCAAACAGCGTTTTCGAAAGCCCGCCTGTTTCGTTCATTTTTGCCCATATCCCGTCGTAAATTTTATTAAAAACACGGGGGACTGCAATCAAAAACGAAGGTTGAACTTTTAACAAGTCATCGGCAAGTGTATCTACACTTTCCATAAAACCTATTGAGCCACCCAAAAACAACCAATTGTAAAGTTCAGCTGTTTGCCCGTAACTGTGTGCCCAAGGTAGTATCGACAAGCTTCTTGAAGTTTCATTTAGCATTGGGTATCTACGGTTTCCTGCCCTAGCGTTTGAAACAAAATTGCCATGTGTTAATAAAACCCCTTTTGGGTCCCCGGTTGTGCCCGAAGTATAAATTAAAGCTGCAATATCATCAACATTTGGCATAATTGAAGCAACAGGTGTTTTTTCGCCTGTTTTTTCAAGATATCCCATGCTTAGTTCACTGTCATCTTCAATAATATATATATGTTCTAAAGTGCTTATTTCATCCTTAAAATGCTTTACCTGTTCGTAAATGGCTTTGTTTGAGACTAATAGAAATTTAATATCTGCATCTTTTGTTATATAATGCCAGGTTTTTAATATTTCGTTTTCGTACATTGGTACAAACCTGCCACCTACTCCATAAGTTGCAAAAGCTGCAACGGCCCATTCAAACCTGTTATTTGCAATAATTGCTACGGCATCCCCTTTTTTTATATTTATGGATGCTAGACCGCCCCTAAAGTTATCAACCTTTTTTCTGATATCTCCATAGCTCAGCCATTCGTAATTACCTGTCTGTTTATTTTTAGTCCCAAATAATTTATTGTTTTTAAATTTATCGGTTGCTATTTCAAAATGTTCAATTAGGTTATCAGGTTTTTCTATTGTCATAATTTTTAGTATTAAGTTCAGAACTCACAAAAATTAAAGATTTATAATATTAAATTGCAAACAGTTGTTATATTTGGGGTGAATTGTTAAATTGCTAAACTGTTATATTGTTGTTTTTAACAATTTAGCAATATTCTCAGTAAATTTCCACATATTTGCGACTTATTTTTACATACCAATCATTTTTGTGAGCTCAGAGATTATTATAAATGTAATTATGCCTACAAATATATGATAAATTTCATATAAATTAGGGTTACTTAGTTTCCAATTAAAATAAAAGGTGACCAAAAAAACGGGTGGGCAAATTTTTTGTTTTTTATCATGTCTAATTTCGATTCACGTAAATAATTTGAATAAGCAAATTTATTATCCCCGTTTTTAAATTTATCCAAAAGGTTATCATAAAAACTAATCATTAATTCTGAGGTTGAATTATCGGATACTTTCCACAACGAAACAATAATATTATTTGTGCCAGCATATAAAAGAGCCCTTGTTAAACCGATAATACCCTCTCCTTTAGATACTTTCCCTAAACCGGTTTCGCATGCAGAAAGAACAACTAGATCAGAGTTTAATTCTAGGTTGTAAATTTCGCCGGAATAAAGTACCCCATCGTTACCTCCGGTTTTGATGGGGGCGAGAATAATTCCTGACAACTCGGGCTTTTCAGAGTTTACAAACCCATGGGTTGCAATATGTAAATATTTATAATCTTTTATTTCATCTGACTTTAAAAACTCCTCGCTGGCATCTGTAAAAACTTTTATATCTGAAATTAGGTTTTTATTTTTAAATTTTCGGTTTATTGTTTTAACCTCGGTTTCAGAAGCAGGTAACGACGAAATATAAAAATCGTTAATTACAAGGTTTTTTTTCTGGTTAAATACAGGGGCTATGCCCAACCAATTTTGTAGACTATCGTTTATTCCATTTTCTGCTGTTTTTTGTATGTTTTTGTAGAATAAATTAGCTGAATAGCTGTATGCAAATTCATATTTATTAATAAGGTAAGGATAATTCTTAAATTCATTTATGTTTCCTGAATATTTTTCGGTTAATAAGGCCTCAAAAGGAATCAAACCTAAATTACCATCCGGTATTAACACTATCCTTTCAATATTATAAGGAAGTTCCTGTGGGAACAATTGTTTATAGTAATAATATGCTTCGTCTTTATATTTTTTTAGCTTAGTTGCTGTACTGGAAGTAATTGCTTTTCTGAAACCAAATATCTTAAAATCAAAATCTTTACCTTTTGGTGTTTGTTCAAGGGTAATAGTTTTATTTGTGATAGTAAAAATACTAATTAGGCTATCGCCAATAAAATAACTGCGAATAGCTGTGTTTTCGGGTAGAATATTACGCAATTCTTTAATTGTAACATAGTTTTCGCTATGTTTCATTTCATAATATTTCGGATAATTATTTTCTAGTTCGGCAATTAGTTTTTTATATCTGCTTTTTAATTCAAAAAGTTGGTTTCGTATGCTTGCTTCTTCTTCAGCATTTTGAGTTTCAGCAAGTTTTTTTTCATAAAATGCGATATGTTCTTTTTGGGTTCTTTCAATACTGAGTATACTATCGGGCAAACCCGAGAATTTTTTTGCTTCGGCAGATGCTATCGCTTCAAGAAGCACCCCCCCCTTATTTTTTTCTGAAAAATAGAAACCCTGTTCTAAGTAAAGGCTATTATCTATGTTTTCGTTCAAATTATATAGTTTAGAACAAATATCAATACCTTCGTCGTATATTTTACTTGAAATTTTCCCAAATTCAATTTTGTCACTTTTTGAAATAATTGTCTTTCTAATAATCCCAACCAAAGTATCGCATTTTTGGTAGGTTTTATATGCGGCTAATAAATTTGCTTCAAGTTCATCTTCGTTATATTTCCCTACAAAAACTTTGGCTTTACCATGAAGTGAACTTAGGAGTTTTTTTGAATCATAATAATTATAAAGCACAGGGTTTTGGTAAATGTTTTTTGCATCAGGTTTAAACCCTTTTATGTTTGCGGCCATACTATTCTGAAAATTAGCAATGGCATTATCATATTCACCGGTTTCGTAATAAATATTACCAATATTAAGGTAGGGCAATACTAAAGATGGGTGACTGTTACCAAAAAACAGCATTTTCAGGTCAAGTGCTTTTTGCTGGTAGTCAAGTGCTTGTATATAATCACCTTTTAAAGAATAAATATTACCAATATTATTATAGTAATCGGCAATTTCGGGATGTTCTTCGCCAACAGTTATTTTTTTAATTTCTAAGGCATTCAAATAAAAAGCAAGCGCCAAATCATATTCTTCTTTTTTGTTATAGATATTACCAATGTTGTTGTATGTCATGGCCAAATCAGGGTGGTTTTCATTTAAGCTTTGCTTTTGTATTTTTAATGCTTTTTGAAAAGCATCAACCGCATTTTCGTAATCTTCTTTTTCAGTATAAACATTACCTATTGCTACTAAGTCTTTAGCAACCAGCGGATTTTGTGCGCCTTGTGTTTTTTCATGAATGGTATAGGCTTTCATATAATAATCCATTGCTAAATCAAGGTCGCCTTTACCAAGATAAGCATTGCCAATTCCTTGATAGTAGTTTGCCAGTTCCGGATAATCATCGCCAAATATTTTTTTTTGGATATCAACGGCTTTTTGGTGATATTCAATAGCCTTGTCGTATTTACCTTGTTCTTTGTATACAATACCCATATTGTTATATGAAACCGCTGTTTCAGGATGTTCCTCACCAAGTATTCTTTCCCTTAATTGGAATGCTTTTTTATAATAGTCAAAAGCCAGTTCAAATTCGCCCTTTTCAGAATACCCGTTTCCCATATCGTTAAATAAGTTCGACATAAAAATACTTTCCTTATCGCCTAAAGCCATCCTTATTGATAAAGATCTATCATACAAATTTAGGGCAGCATCTACATCTCCTTTAAAAAAATGGGCAAGTCCAAGTTTATTAAAAAAATTTGCCGAGTACTCGTTAACTTCGCCAAAATGTTGTTCAGCAACCGTTAATTGATAATTGAAGAAGTTAATAGCATTATCTAACTCACCTTTTTGAAGCATGATTACACCAAGTTCATTTTGTATAATCAGATAATTGTCCCAAACCTTATGATTTTCAAATAGTTTGGCAGCTTCGCTGAAAAAATAATTAGCACTATCCAACATGTAACTATTTTTATAATCAACACCTTTTTTATAATATGTGCCAGCTAGTTCGGTGTCTTTTTCAACATCTTGGGCTTTTAACGAAATAGTTATTGATAAAATTGATAAAAACAAAAACTTAGGCAGATACTTTAAATTTTTCATTTGAAAACAATTTAGTTAGAATGTAGGTGTTTATATAAAAATTTAAGAATATGTAATGATAAACAACCAAAAAAATTAGTAGGTTTATGGTAATAAAGATAGTAAAAATGAGCAAAGGAGAAAAACTTGTATTAATTAAATAAGGATATTTACCCTATTTGCCACTAACTGAAAACTGAAAACAAAGAAATGAAAGGAACAAGAATATATTAAAAATACCTGAACAAAGGCGAAAAATAAGGCCAAACGTAGAGGCGACGATGCAAGAAATATAGGCAATAGAATAAAATCAAATTATAATTTAGCAAATATCTAATTCTAGCATTCTTTAAGGTTTGTTAGTTTTTATACCGAACTCATAAATCAAAAAACGAAAAGAACAAGACTTGGCCCGAAAGATTATGCTTGACTTGACACTAGTTAAAAATACTCCTTCTTAACCTACTTAACGACTGTGAAGTTATCCCCAAATAAGATGCAATAAACTGTAAAGGGATATTTCTAATATAATCGGGTTTATTTTTAAGTAAGTCCCTATATCGGGTTTCAGCATTTTGGGTCAGTAATAAATACATCCTTTTTTGCAGGCGGACGAACATTTCTTCCACAATCCTTCTTCCAAAAAGTTGCATTTTGGGGTTTTCTTTATATAATTGGTTTAAATCTTTTTTGTGGATTAACAATAATTCGCAATCTGTTATTGCCCTAACTACCTCAAACGAAGGTGATTTGGTAATAAAACTTGTGAATGCTGTAACAAATGAGTTTACTGAGGATATGTCCCTTATGCTTTCTTCCCCTTCGTGGTTAAAATAAATCCGTAAGTACCCTTTACGGATGAAAGCAATATAATCGGCAACTTTACCCTCTTCAACAAAAAAATCATTCTTCTTCAAGTTTAGTGGTTGAAACTTTGAGCGAATCGTAATGCGTTCTTTTTCAGTGAGATGAATGAATTTTTCAAAAGTTTTTTCTATATCGGCATACATAATTATTACATTGGTAAAGTGAGAAGATACAAATATAAAAAGATATATTTTCTTTATCAATTATTTTGATTTCAATTATTTTTTTTGATATGCAAGGCACTTTATTAATTTTGTTTTCTTATTCAAATAAAAAATGTACTTATGAGAACTGTATTTAAACTGTTTTTGGTCTTATTATTATTATTCGCAATATCAACTCCTGTAATCCTTTCGCAGGGAAACGGGACTACTATAAAATCTGAAAAACAGATTTTTATCCTTGGAAAAAAATACTATTTGCACAAAGTAAAAAGGGGGCAAACATTATATTCGCTCAGTAACGCTTACAAAGTGTCTATTGAAAAAATTATATCCGAAAATTCTATGCTCTTATCCGATGGGCTGAAAAGAGGTATAGAGATAAAAATACCGGTTGTTGATGCCAGCCCAACAAATCTGTCGAAAGGAAATGACACATTTATTTATCATACGGTACAAATAGAAGAAACCCTATATTCATTAAAAAACAAGTACCTTGTTTCGCAAGAAGATATAAAAAAACACAACCCCGAAATTGAGGGCAATAATATTAAAGTTGGGCAAGTACTTAAAATACCAAAAGTTAACAGCCTGTCAAACAATAGTCAGGGCGATTACTATTTTCACATAGTAAAACCAAGCGAAACACTGTTTTCATTAGCCCAAAGGTACAGGGTGAAAATTGAAAGTGTTGAACGGTTAAATCCTGAGATTATTAATGGCGTTTTAATACTGGGGCAAACACTTAAAATACCAAAAGGTAATTATAGTTCAGAAGAAACACTTATAATTGACCATAACAATACTGATGACGTTAAATATTATGGCAATGACCCCTTATATTTTGAAGAGGCCGGTACAATACCATGTAGTGAATTTTCATATAACAGTTTTGTAAAGTTTAAAGTCGCGTTGATGTTACCGCTTTTTATTAGTGAAAATAATTTAGCAGCAGGCACAGGTAAATACTATAAAAAAACAGAAAAATTTTATGAATTTTACCAAGGTGTTCTTTTAGCAGCTGAAAGATTAAAGAAATCGGGTGTTTCAATAGAATTATATGTTTATGATACTAAAGCTAATTCAGGTGAGGTCCGTACGATACTTAATAAATCAGAATTAGAAAATATGGACATAATAATTGGCCCTTTTCATAGTGAAAACTTCAAATTGGCAGCCAATTTTGCTAAACAACATAGAATTAACATTATTTCGCCTGTTTCTCAAACATACAATAGCTTAGTTAAAACAAACCCTTTTATTTTTATGACTAACCCTTCAACAGGGACAAAAGTGGCAAATATGTCAAAATATATAGCTAATTCGTACGACAGGAGCATTATAGTTATCCATAATGGGACTAATGCAGAAAAAAGGACTATAGAATTATTTAAAGACCGTCTTGTTAAAACCTTTGCCTCGTACGAAAATATTAATGAAATAGTGTTTAAACAGGTTAATTATAAACTAAGTGGCTTGAGTGGTGTTATTGATGCTTTGTCTGTTGGCTTAGATAATATCGTCCTTATCCCTTCAACCGATGAAGCTTTTATTACCGACATAGTAACCCAGATTAATTATAACAAAAAAAGATACAAAATTACCGTATACGGCATGAAATCATGGGAAAGTTTCAGGAACATACAGATTGGATACCTTGCAAACCTCAATTGCCATTACGGTACTACAACTTATGTTGATTACAATAATAAATCAGTCAAAAATTTTATATACCAATACGGAAAAACATATAACACCCAACCTGGTTTATATAGTTACCTTGGATACGATGTTGCGTATTATTTTTTAAATGTGATGAAAAAATATGGTAAACATTTTCAGTTTTGCTTACCAGTTAACCAAACCCAGAAAAAAGATGGGTTAATGTATTCTTTTAATTTTCAGAGAGTATCGCCTGTAAGTGGGTTTGAAAATAATTGGTTTGGTATTGTTAAAATAGATAAAAACTATAAACTGGTTAAGTTAAAGTAATTTTTGTACCCTGGGCTTTAGCGAAGGAATTGTTAAGGCTCATGTTTCGGGTTAGATGTATCAATCATGTTAAAATCCTGAAAGGATTTAATATAAATAATCGCAGGTGTAACCCGTGGCAAGATAGCAGGAGCGAACTCAACACTTAAAGTATTGAATATTTTATATTTTTAAAGGCGATTGCCCTGTAAAATATGCCACAGATCCACAGATTAAAAACAAGCAAAGCTTGTTTTTAATCTGTGGCATTTATTTGTTTATATATTAAAATGGTAAATCGTCACCACCAATTTCTTCAGACAAATCTTCTGCTTTAGGTTCAGTAACGGTTGTTGTTGGTGTTGTTGTGGTTTGTTGTTGCTGCTGTTGCGAAGAACCGGTATTTTCCTTTTTTCCTAACATTTGGAGGTTATTTGCAACAATTTCATTAAAATATTTAGTTACACCATCTTTTTCATAGGTCCTGTTTGATATTTTCCCTTCAATAAAAAGTTGTTCACCTTTTTTTACATATTGTTCTACGACTTTAGCTAATCCACGCCAAACAACAATATTGTGCCATTCAGTAGTTGTTTGTCTTTCGCCATTTTTGTCCCTATATGTTTCGCTTGTGGCAAGCGTGAATTTTGCTACTGGAACATCTTCTTTAATGTATTGTACTTCGGGGTCTTTGCCTACAAAACCTACTAATATTACCTTATTTACGCCCATAGTTTAATGATTTTAATTAGTATTGAATTTATTTTAACAATTTAATAATTTTATCCTTAAAACTTGTTGTTTCTATGTTCTCGGCAAAATCGAAAAACAGCTCGCTTTTAAAAGGGATATCTTCATTTATAACTTTCCATATTAGTGCCCATCCCGGAAAACCACCAATATTCCTATCATCAATATAAATATCGGCATAAATTTTCCTACTGATTGAACTATCCATAACTTCTGCAGGATAGCTGCTGTTTACAGCATAAAACTCAACACCATTTTCTTTACAAAATTTAACGGCATCTTCTAATTCTTTACCTGCGCGATATGTCCAAAGAATTAAATTATGACCTTGTTTTTGTAATGCTTTAAGTGTTTCAAATGCAAAAAGCTTTCTTTTACCTATTTGGGGATATTCATGATTTACAATAGTCCCATCAAAATCAACAGCAATTTTCATTTATAAATATATTTTGTTGTACAAATATAAGTAAATTTTGTTAAAAATTAATCAGTCCGGTCAAAAAACTAGAAATTAGCTTATAGAGCCGCTAAGCGGCTTTTTAGACTATGCTATTAATAATTTTCAAATAATCGCCAAACTTGTTTTTTGTAGTTTTCCCTGTTAAACCTTTCGCATTCGTCAACTGAATTTACCTCACTGGTTGTGTATGCAACCTCTTGCATAAAATCCATGGCACGGTTTGCACTTTCGCCCATATTGATAAAAACACTTTCGCCATTATTAATAAAACCATGTTTTAACGATTCAAACAGCCCCAATAAACCGGCAGTTGAAGCCGGGCCTACTTTAATAACCCTTTCAAAACCAACAAGTCTTGCCATTGCTACTGCATGTTCTTCATTTATTTCAAATATCTCACCACCTGATTTTTTCACCAAAGGAGCCATTAACGGATACATTTTAGGGTCGCCGGTTGCAATTGTCGGTATCAATGTTTCAGGATTTTCATAAACTGGGTATTCTTTTTCGTAACCATCTGGGAAACCCGCTGCTTTTGCTTTTGTCCAGGCATGGGCTTGTGGTGCGCATAAATGGCCTTGCGAAAGCAAAAATTTGGGTAACTTATTTACCAAACCTGTACTTTTTAGGTCGTTAATTGCTTTTTCAACCGCAAAAGGCCCTGTGCCACCGCTTAATGCTTGGATATAAACATCCGGGACATTGCCAATAACCCTTAACATTTCATATACCTGTGTTTTTTTTGCTTCTAATCTTAATGGGTCAAGGTTGCCCCCGGTCATTAATATCCCATGTTTTTTTGCATAGGCAGCTGCAACTTGTTTAGCTTTTGCATAGTCGCCTTTAACCCGAAAAAGTTTCTGGCCGTATGTCCCAATATGTGCCTCGCTATCTTTTAACGAATCGTAAGGGACAAATATCGAACATGATATTCCGGCCTTAGCCAGATAATGCGCAAATGCGGTAGCTGTGTTTCCAGTACTGGCAACTACATATTCTTTTACCCCGTGTTCTTTTAACACACTGGCGGCGAGTGCAGCACCTTTATCTTTGAAAGTTCCGGTTGCAAAACTTTTGTCGTTTCTGTTTACAAATATTTTTAGGTTCAGATCATACTTACGTTTTGCATAATCTTCTAAAAAACCCCAACGTTCAATAGGAGCAATACCTTCGCCCTCGGTAATAATATTTTCTTTATTTTCAAGTGGTAAAAAATCAAAGTAATGCCATAAACTTTCGGGTTTGGCATTATTACCTATTAATTGCTTTAGTTTATTTTGATCGACAGAATAAATTGTGTTTATTTTATGATCTTTGCATTTTGGGCAGCTTTGGTTATTAGCAAACCAATCTTTAAAACCATCTATTTTTTCGCCACAAGTACGGCATTCAAAGTAAAATTTTTTGTCCATTTTTATTTATTTTTTAGATTTGGCAATAAACCAAGGGTTTAATAAATTTTCTTTATTATAAGTTACTTCCTTATTTGTATCATTATTAATTACATTGCCACCTGCGGCTTTTACAATAGCATGGCCTGCAGCGGTGTCCCACTCCATTGTTGGGGCAAATCGCGGATAAATATCAGCTTTTCCTTCGGCTAACAAACATAATTTTAACGAACTACCAATACTAACAGTTTCTAATTCTGGCTGTCCTGTTTTTAGTTTTTCGATAAACGTTTTAGTTTCTTCCGAAAGATGCGAGCGGCTTGCAACTACCCTGTAATTCCTGCTAATATCTTGTGGGATTTTTTGTTTTTTCTCAGAAACCTCTTTTAATGCTTTATTGCAGCCATAATCGAAACCTATATCCTTAACTAAATATGAACCCCCATTTAAATAATTGAAATACAGGGTTTTAAAAACAGGACAATATATTACCCCTAGAACAGTTTTTTGATTATGTATCAAGGCAATATTTACTGTAAATTCATCATTCTGTTTTATAAATTCTTTTGTGCCGTCAAGCGGGTCAACCACCCATAAATACTCCCAATTTTTTCTTTCAATGTATGGTTGGTGACTTCCTTCTTCACTAAGTATTGGAATATCAGTTAAACTTAACTTATTATTAATTATTTCATGGGCCGCTTTATCAGCAATAGTCAGTGGTGAATCATCTTCTTTATATTCAATTTTAAAATCATTACTATTGTAAATTTCTAAAATTTTTTGCCCTGCATTAATTGCCGCACATATAGCCGTGTTTAATAATAATTCTGGATCTTTATGCTTCATAATTGAGTTTCTGTTTTAAAATCACAAATATAGAAAACTAAGAATTAGTACAGTAACAATCATGTAAATTATTGTTAAAGGCTGCTGCCGCATAGGCAACAACCAGTATATAGGGTGTTGTATCAACACCTAGTTGCAAAGCAATACTTAATGATATAGGAAACACAATAGCAACCGCTGCTTTATTTGTGATGAATGCAGCCAATATGCTGGTAATTATGTATATGCCGACAAGCATGCCGTATTTGCCCATAGGTTCAAAAAGATAAAGTACCCCATTTGCCAGCATATCGGCGACACCTGTTTTTATCATTGCCAACCCAAGCGCAAGCGATAAAGCAATTATTAATGCCAATTGGTAATCAACACTTTTTGCCAAGTCTTTAGGTTTTACAATTTTAAGTAACTGCGTTATAATAAGTAATACCAAAAGCCCTGTAAAAAGCTTTCCTACACCTATCACATTTAAAGTAATAACAAGCAATATGCCGGCAATTAAAACAAATGTGCGGAAAATACCAAGACGTTTTATTTCTTTAATTTTTGATATTGTATAGAATTCGTTACTTGCTTTAGAAAGCCTGTCAAACTGGTTTCCTGTCATTAAAAGTAGGGCATCACCTGCCCTTAATTCAACGTTTGCAATTTCACCCGTCAAGTTTTCGCCATTTCTGTGAATTGCCAATACGGTTGCATCATAATCGCCGCGGAAATTTTCTTGTTTGATTTTTTTTCCAATCATGCCCGATTTATGCGAGATTACAATTTCAATAACTTCTGATGATTTTCTTTTAGAAAACATACCAATTGACGGGATAACCAAATTTTTATCTGCATTAATCAAATCAGCTATCCGTTTTTTATTACCGGCAAAAGTCATTATATCATCTTCTTCAAAAATAAAGTTATGGTCAATTTGTTGATACAAAGTACCATTTCGCAGCACTTCGACCAAAATAAACCCTTCGTTTTTTAAAAAAGGTACTTTTGAACGTTGCACCCCGATAAAATCGCTCCCGTTTTTTATTTGTAGTTCAAATAAGTAATCTCTTTTTGCATTGCTGTTTACATCAATGAAATCTATTTTGTTCGGCAATAACTTATCTCCAACCAACATCATATATATAATACCAATAAAAACCATTGGTACACCAACATAAGCAAAATCAAATATTTCAAGAGGTTTTAAATTCGGGACAATAACTTGGTCAACAACTAAACCATTTACTATCATATTTGTTGAAGTACCAATTAAGGTTGCACTTCCGCCAAGGATTGCCGCAAAAGACAATGGCATAAGTAACCTTGAAACAGGCGTTTTATTTTTTTTGCTCCAGTTATGGATATAAGGGATAAGGATGGCAACAAGTGGTGTGTTATTTAAAAAAGCCGAAAGGGGCGCAACTACTGTCATCATCCTGAACATGAAATGCTTAGGGGTTTTGGCATATTTAAAAACCTTATCGAAAAATATATCCAAAACAGTTGTACGCCTAAAAACATCGCCTAATAAAAGCAACATAATTATATTCATTATTTGCTCATTGGCAAAACCTGAAAGTACATCGGCAGGTGTTATCACCCTAAACGCCGATAAGGTAGTGATTGCGATTACAAAAGTAAAACCTGCCCCAACAATATCAAAAAACAACGATACTATTATAAATAGGATCACAAGCAAAACTAATATTGAATCAAAATCAAGCATATTTATGCTTTTGCGATTAGTAATTTATTAAAAAATCCAGAAAACCGAAATGTCAAATAAGCACCAGAGCTTTTTTTATATGTAAACCCTGAGTAGTATAAGTAATTGATATCCTTTGATACTATACTGCAAACGGGTTAAATCAGACTTTTAAAAAGCTGTTTATTATTGAATATCAGCTTAATGAACAATTTAACAATTCAACCATTTAAAGTGTAACTAAATTATCATACCGGCTGCAACAGTTTCGTTTGTACCTTCATCAATTATAATTATGCTGCCTGTATTCCTGTTTTTTCTGTACGGGTCGTAAAATAAAGGTACAGTTGTTTTTATCGATATTTTTGCAATATCGTTCATTGCTACGGTTTTATCCTCATAATCTTTATTTAATGTATTTACGTTAACTTTATAAACAATATTTTTTATCATACAACGTGCATCCCTCGATGTGTGCTTTATTGCATATTTGCCTTTACTCAACAGTGGTTTTTCGTTAAACCAGCATATCATTAAATCAATTTCTTGCGAAATTCTAGGGCCGTTATCTTTCTTAACAATCATATCGCCCCGGCTAATATCTATATCGTTTTCAAGCGTTAAAGTAACCGATTGTGGTTTTGCGGCATTTTTTAGCGATTCAGTATAAAAATCAATAGTTTTTATTTTTGTCGATATTGCAGACGGAAGTACGGTAACCTCGTCGCCAACATTAAAAATACCACCTTCGATTTTACCTGCATATCCACGATAATCGTGAAATTCAGTTGATTGTGGCCTAACTACATATTGAACCGGAAAACGCCCATCAATATGGTTTTGGTCAGAACCAATGTACATATTTTCTAAAGTATACATTAAAGTGGCACCATTGTACCAACCCATATTTTCTGATTTATTAACGACATTATCGCCAGCCAAAGCACTTATCGGGATAAACCGGATATCGTTAATATCCAGTTTGGGTGCAAAAGTCATAAATTGCTGACGGATATTCTCATATTTTTCCTCGCTATAATCTACAAGGTCCATTTTGTTAATACATACAATTATATGTGGTATCTGCAATAACGAAGCTATAAATGAATGCCTTAAAGTTTGTTCAATTACACCATTCCTAGCATCGACCAAAATTAAAGCAACATTGGCAGTTGATGCACCTGTAACCATGTTCCGGGTATATTGTACATGCCCGGGTGTATCAGCAATAATAAATTTTCTTTTAGGTGTAGCAAAATACCTATAAGCAACATCAATAGTTATACCCTGTTCGCGTTCTGCCCTCAAACCATCGGTAAGAAGAGCTAAATTAACGGTTTCTTCGCCTTTTTTCTTGCTTGTCCGTTCAATAGCTTCCATTTGGTCTTCAAAAATGGCTTTACTATCATATAACAACCGTCCAATTAATGTACTTTTACCATCATCAACACTTCCTGCCGTAGTGAAACGTAAAAGTTCCATATCTAAATATCCTTTATTTCCTTTTTTATCCATGATAACAAGTTATCTAGTTTGTTTTTGAATTTTAGCTTTTATTTTTAATAAAATACTTAGTAGTTATTTATTAACAGTTCCTTAGAAGTACCCTTCTTTTTTACGATCCTCCATTGCCGCTTCCGATCTTTTGTCATCAGCCCTGTCTCCTCGTTCTGTTGTCCTTATTGCAGCTATTTCTTCGATAATATCTTCCAGGTTGTCTGCTTTTGATAAAGTTAAGCCTGTATTCGTGATATCGCCGATTGTGCGGCACCTGACAATTAGTTCTTCGACTTTTTCGCTGTCTTTAAGTTGCATAAAAGGTGCTATCGACAACCAGGCACCGTCGCGTTTAAAAACTTTTCGTTTGTGGGTAAAATAAAGGCTTGGGATTTTGATATTTTCCATATAAATATACTGCCAAACATCCATTTCTGTCCAGTTGCTAATTGGGAAAACCCTAAAATGCTCTCCCATATTTTTTTTACCGTTGTACAAGGACCATAACTCGGGCCTTTGGTTTTTTGGGTCCCATTGTCCAAAATCATCACGATGGGAGAAAAAACGTTCTTTTGCACGGGCTTTTTCTTCATCCCGCCGTCCACCGCCCATGGCAGCATCAAGTTTTAGGTCTTCAATTGCATCTAATAGTGTAGTTGTTTGCAGTAAATTCCTGCTTGCATTAACACCGGTTTCTTCTGTTACTTTACCTTGGTCAATGGTATCTTGAACATACTTTACAATTAGCTCTGTACCTGTTTCTTTGGCAAGCGTGTCCCTAAATATAATTGTTTCCTCAAAGTTGTGCCCGGTATCTATGTGCAATAATGGGAATGGTACTTTTGCAGGATGAAAAGCCTTACGGGCAAGGTGGAACATCACAATTGAATCTTTACCTCCAGAAAACAATAATGCAGGGTTTTCAAACTGGGCCGCTACCTCGCGTACCACATGAATCGATTCCGACTCCAATTCTCTTAAATGATTGATAACTATTTTGTTGTCCATTTTTATAATGTTATTTGAATTCTGTTTTTTTTAGTTCAATAGTTTGAACATTTGTATCACTTGTATCGTGTAGGCCACATTCTTTTTTCGATTTATCTTCCCACCACCAACGTCCGGCACGAATATCATCGCCCTTATTGATTGCCCTGGTACAAGGTGAGCATCCAATGCTTATAAAACCTTTGTCATGCAATGAGTTATAAGGAACATCGTGTTCATGCAAATAATCGACAACCTTTTTTAGCGACCAGTCTTTTAATGGGTTAAACTTTGTTGTGTTAAAGCTTTCATCGAAACTAAAAAATTCAAGTTCCGTCCTAGCCTGCGATTGTTCTGCCCGTAAGCCGGTAATCCATAAATCAATTCCTTTTAATGCTATTGATAAAGGGTGTACTTTACGGATATTGCAACATTCTTTTCTGTTTTCAATTGATTCGTAAAAACTATAAGGGCCTTTTTCAGAAGTCATTTTTTCTACTTCGTCCCTATCAGGGAAATAAACCTGTATGGGTTTGCCGTATTTTTCAATAGTTTTGTTCCACACGTCATAAGTTTCTTCAAAAAAACGGCCCGTGTCCAAGGTAAAAACCTTTATCGGGATATTATTCCTCAAAATTAAATCGGTAATTAGTTGGTCTTCCTGCCCAAAACTTGTCGAAAATGCTATTTTACCTTCAAACTTTTCAGCTAAAAATTGAAATTGTTCCAGTATCGGTTTATTATTTATTTGTTGTAATAATATACTTTGCATTGCGTAATCAATTTTGTTGATATAATATTTTTATTTTAATGTTTTTGTTTTTGTATCAAAGTAAAAGTTTGAAACTATGTTCTTTTTCTTGAATTTTTCTATTTTGTCAAAGTGAATTTTATCAGCCTTTATTTCGCTTTCAGGGATAATGTAAAGTAAATCGGGTTTTTCTGGTTTTCCTGCAATTCCTACAACTATAAACAAGGGGCTTGAATTATTCTGGGAATTGTTTTTTAGGTTTGTTATTATAAATTCATTATCGTTTTCTTTTATCCATTCTGTGTGTATGTAAAATTCACCAGATTCCCCCTTTATATCATATTCTATTTTCAAATTGCCGAATTGTTTGTTGTCTGTATTTAATGTTCTGACTATGAAATATTTATAGACAAATTTATCATTAATGAGTTCATTAAATTTATCTTGATTTATTATATCTTTGGCAGACCTGGTGTTGTTTACCGTTTGATTTTTGCCCTTGTTATTGAGAATTAATCCAAAACCAATAAAAACAATTCCGGTAATTATTAATATTACTGCCTTTTTTTTCATTTTGTTACGAAAGTTTATTATTGTTATGGTTAAAATAAAAATTGTTTTGTTGGAAATTCAATTTCTTGTATTTTGTCAGAAAATTATTGTGCAAAAAAGTATCCTTTATATTGTTGAGTGGTATTATAAATAATTCTTCAGGATTATTAGGGTTTCCACCTATACCGATAGCAACAAATACAGGCATATTATAGTCTTGTTCAAATTTTCTGTAATTATTAAACTGCGTTTGTTTTGCCCACTCTATCCCATTTTTATAATAGCTTGATCTATATTTACATTCAACGGCAAAATTGTGTTCAATACCTCGAAGTTTAAAACTTAATTGTAAATCGGGTTGTATTGTTGTTTCAGCATAAATACCGTTTGAGTATTTATCGCCTGCCCAGTTTTTTAGCGTAAAGTAATTTTTATTGAATTTTGAGGCTATTAATGCTTCAAACAAATCGCCCCTTTCTTTCTGTTTGTCAATTATTTTTGTTTCTGGATCATTCAGCTTTTTTTGTAACTCATTTGCTAATGCTTTTTCAAGATTTTCTGGGTTTATGTTTAATCCTTCGGCTTTTTTAATAATAATTTCTTTTTCATTATTGGTTAAAACACCATCAGCAGCAGCAAGTTTTATTAAATTTTTAAGTTCTTGTTTTTTTGTTTCATTATCAAAATCTTTAGCTATTTTGCTAATTTCTTCTTCGCCAGTTTCGTTACCTATTTTTATTGTTTTTAAATTAGTTTCTACTTTTGCATTTATTATTGCTTTTTTATTTTCAGATTTCATCAACAAAAAAACACCTAAGCCTAAAATAGTTATACCAATTATTATAAATACAGTTCCTATCATTTTTGTTTCTATCTATGTTGTCGGGAGTAAATATAATGGGCGATTGAAAAATTCCCAAATTACTCCCTCACTTTTTTCACCCTTTTTAACGAAAGCATTTTGACCATCCAATTTGGTAAGGCTTTTGCCCTGTTTCGTTTACTTAAATCTAAATACCAACCTAATTTTTTTAACAAAGGTATGCGGTGTGCTTCAACTAGTTCAATTAGTGTCCCGTCCGGGTCTTCAATGTAGGCAAAATCACCGGATGCTTCGCCCATGTCAAATACCTCTTCTTCAACACCATTTGGCCTACGGCTGTCCACGGTAAATTCGTGGCCTACGGCTTTGCACTGCTCCCTAAAAGCATCCATGCCCCCAATATCAAAACATAAATGGATAAAGCCTAAATCGCCCCATAACCTGTCTTTAAATATTTTATTCGGTTCTCTATCAGTAACCTGAACAAGTTCTATGGTGCTGGTGCCAAACAGTTTGCTAAATGGCCCTTTTCTTGGTTCTGAATGGGATAATAATACACGCCTAAATGAATTTTTCCCACCCGATAATGGCGAAAAAGACTCAAATTCACCATTGGTGTCATATAAAATTTTATCATAGCCCAATAGTTCACCGTAAAAGTTTATTGATTTTTCTATATCGGAAACACCAATTATAACCCCTTCGGCACCACCAGTTAAAGCCTTGTTGGTTAAAAACCATTCATTGTTTTCTATCATTTGAAAAACATTCCCGTAAGGGTCGGTAACAAAGAAAAACTTTTTTCCTGACGGGTCTTTTTCAATATTACCAAGGACAGGGATTTTGTCTTGTTTAAACTTATTGTATGTTTTATCAATATCTTCGGTTTTTATTTTAACTGCAAATATCCCTAAATCACCTAATTGAATATCAAATTTTGCCTTTTCTGGAGTCCTGCTTTTATATTGCCAAATTTCAAAACCGCCACCACCTTTCATGTTTAAGGCAAGTATTGCTTGTCGTTCTTGGGGTTTGCCACCTGTGTATGGCAACATTAGTTCAGCCCACCCTGCATCGTCAAAAACAGGGATATCCATATTGAAATTTTTCAAATACCAGCCCCATGCTTCATGTACATTAGGTATACCTATCCCTACTTGTTGTATTCCGCTAATAATTTTCTGCATGTTATAACATTTAATAATTTGCAAAAATATAAGGATATAAGTCTTATTCAAAACTTATTTTCATTCAAAGCTATTGTTATTTGGTACAAACAAGGCTTTTAATGAATTGCTGTTGAAAGTTTGCCAATTATTGAGTAAAACTATTACTTTTGCATGAAAATTTTGTTTGAAACTTAAATTAGTTTTTAATATGAAAAATATAGATTTATTTGATAAAATGAAAATGACCAATTCTGACTTGGGGAAATATCAGAAAGTTGGACATGGTTACTTTATTTTCCCAAAACTTGAAGGTGAAATTGCCCCAATAATGAAATTTAAGGGAAAAGATGTTTTAAACTGGAGCTTGAATAATTATATTGGTTTAGCAAACCACCCCGAGGTTAGAAAAGCAGACGCAGATGCTGCTAAAGATTGGGGGCTGGCATACCCGATGGGAGCCCGTATGATGAGCGGCCAAACCAGCTATCATGAAGATCTTGAACAAAAATTAGCAGATTTTGTTAATAAAGAAAGGGGATATCTTCTTAATTTTGGCTATCAGGGTATTGTTTCAATTATTGATTCGCTACTTAGCAGGAATGATATTGCTGTTTATGACTCAGATTCGCACGCATCTATAGTTGATGGTTTACGTTTACACATCGGCAAACGATATGTATATCAGCACAATGATATGGAAAGTCTTGAACAGCAGTTGATTAGGGCGAAAAAGCAAGCCAAAAAGAGAGGTGGTGGTGTTTTAGTTATTACCGAAGGTGTTTTTGGTATGGAAGGCGATTTAGGTAACCTGAAAGCGATTACAGATTTAAAAGAAAAATTTGATTTCCGCTTATTGATAGATGATGCCCATGGTTTTGGGACTATGGGCAAAACAGGAGCCGGTACCGATGAGCACTTTGGTGTACAAGATAAAGTTGATTTATACTTTGGTACTTTTGCAAAATCAATGGCAGGTATAGGTGCTTTTATTGCAGGTAAAACCGAGATAATTGATTATCTTCAATATAATATGCGTTCGCAAATGTTTGCCAAATCATTGCCCATGCCTATGGTTATTGGTGCATTAAAACGCCTTGAATTACTAAAATCCCATCCTGAATTGAGGGAAAAATTATGGGTAATTGTAAAAGCTTTGCAAAAAGGATTAATAGAGGCCGGCTTTAACCTGGGTAAAACAGAATCGCCGGTTACCCCTGTGTTTTTTGAAGGAAGCGTAGCACAAGGTACCAACGCATTAATGGATTTACGTGAAAATTATGGTATTTTTACATCAATTGTGGTTTATCCGGTTGTTCCAAAGGGCACAATTATGTTAAGGATAATCCCAACCGCTGTACATACAATGGAACACGTTGAACGTACTTTAAATGCCTTTAAGGATATTGCAAAAAACCTAAAAGCCGGTAAATACGATGCCGATGAGGTTACTTTAGAGTTAAAACAGTAATAATAGCCCTGCTTTAATAAAGCGCACCTATGAAAACTAAATTTATTAACAGATAATTGTCTGTCCATAAAGTCATCAGATGAATCTTCTTATTAAAATTACAGAACTTAGAAATCTTGTAATAAGTTAATTCGAAATTCATCAGATGACTAGTTGAACAAAAACCTGACCTGACACACAATTAGAAAATTACTGTGCCCCAAATTCTTTTTTCAAGGAAAAATAACCGGGATATTCTAACGGAAAGCCTGCCACAACAATTGTTGGTTTAATATCTAGACGTACTCGGGTAGGGTAATTCCCTGCATCAGCCAAGTTAAACCCAAAATTAAGTAATGCTGTTTTGGTCTTTTTATTAAATAGTTCTTTTAAATCCAATATTATTGCAATCGGGATATTTTTCGTTTCAGCCGGTTGAATAGTAATCTGCTGATTTAATACACCTGTTGTAATTTTAATATCGTCGATATAAACTATCCATTCCATTTTTTGCATTGCAGCCGTTGATGCATTGGGGTTTTTAGCCGCAATATTCAAATTAAAAGATAGGGGCAATTTACCGCTAAGCAATGTTTTTGTTGCCGTAGCAGCATCCATGAACGATAAGTCGGAAAAACTTTTTTTGTTTTGGATGTTTACACCAACCAGTTTTGTGTCGGTAAGTGAATTCATTTTAAATTCGCATTTGGTAAAAGTAACCAACTGCTGAAGAATATCGCAAGACTGTAACGATAATACCCCTACAAGTAAAAAGCTAATAAAAAATTTTGTTTTCATAATTTTGTTTATTTAAATATTTGATAAAATTAATAAATTTTATCAAATTATTTCAAAAACTTTGCAGCATTTACTATTACTTATACGTATTGGTTAAAAATGGACTAATAAATATAAAAAATCATGAAAAAGATATCTAAATTTTCGTTAATCTTTGTTTTTATAATTGCTTTAGCATCTTGCAAAAAGGATGCTGTTAATCTTGAATTGAAAGAAATTATGCTAAACAATGTCGGAAAGCAACTAGTTGAATCTGATAACGGGTTTGGCATTGACCTATTTAAAATAGTTGCTGCCAATAATAATGAAAATAAAAACCAGATGATTTCTCCACTTAGCGTATCGTTGGCATTATCAATGGCTTACAATGGTGCAGATAAGGAAACCAAAACAGCCATGGAAAATACTTTGCAGTTAACCGGTTTATCAACCGATGAAATCAATATCAACAACAAACAACTTTCAGAAGCCTTGATGGGAGTTGACGGCAGGGTAGATTTTAACATCGCAAATTCTATTTGGTACAAGGAAAATTTTTCCGTTTTACCTGATTTTATTACCACCAATGAAAATTTTTACAATGCTGAAGTCCGGGCCCTTGATTTTGGAAATTCAAACTCGGCAGATGTCATTAATAACTGGGTTGCTGATAAAACCAATGATAAAATTATCAAAATTGTTGATAATATCCCATCAAATATAGTAATGTACCTTATAAACGCTATCTATTTTAAAGGCAACTGGAAATATCAGTTTGATAAATCAGACAATCAGGATTTGCCATTTTATCTGACAAACGGTACTACAAAAACTGTTGAAATGATGAAGCAAACCGCCGATTTAAAAACAATGGCCAACGATGATTTTTACTTGGTTGAACTTGAGTATGGGCAAGGTAATTTTGTAATGGATTTATTTTTGCCGAATGACGATAAAAATGTTTTGGATATAATAAACAGTTTGGATAATGATAACTGGAATAGTTGGATGAATTCACTTTCGGGGGCCCATGAAACAACAATAGTTTTACCGCCTTTTAAATTTGAATACGAACAACTATTAAACGAAGCCCTTGCAAGCATGGGAATGGGAATTGCATTTGATGAAAATCAATCAGATTTTTCAAAAATTAATACTGATAATCAGCTATTTATATCAGAAGTTAAACACAAAACTTTTATTGAGTTAAATGAAAAGGGCACAGAAGCGGCGGCTGTAACATCTGTTTCGTTTGGGATTACTAGTGTTGGCCCGGGTGGCGAAATTATTTTCGATAAACCGTTTATGTTTGCAATACGTGAAGTAAGTACGGGTGCAATTTTGTTTTTAGGTGTGCTTGAAAACCCCGAAAGGTAATTTAATAAGTGCTTGTTTAGCCAATATAGAACTGAAATTTAATTACAGTATCAACCAACAGGAAATTTTAATTGTATTAGTAGATGTTACAAACCAAGGAAATTGTGGCACTTACCCAACCCCAACTATAGATGGATTTGATAATAATTGTAGTCCTAAAGGAAGGGTTGTTATTCCGGAAAACCAATTCTCAAAAGGGGTATATATCTTAACTTTGAAGACCCCCAACTTTCAGATAAAATCAGAATTTATAGTTGAAGATGATAAATATGAGTTAATAATCCCATCGAATGATTTCTTTTCTAGTTCAATAGCTGAGGATTATCCAATGCCTAAAAATATATTAAGTGGAGCTGTTGTATACAAAGGGGATGAAAATACTGAATCGGCTAATAATTTTTTAGATGAATTGAAAAATTATGGATTTAATGAAATAATAGTACCTAATTTTGATAAGATACCATTAATTGATGTAGATAAAAATGGAAACCCAATCAATAGGCACTGGCCACCTGATAAGCATTCTTTAAATTTTTATCGCTCTATGGATAATAATTTTATTGAAGCGTTTAATATTGCACAAAAACATTTCGATAAATCGAATATTAATATTAATATATTTTCTAGTAATGGAGACCAAGCAAGGCTAAGTAAAACGGAGGGGGTGACTGTTGTTTTTTCGAATTAAAATAGAATGAAATGCTATGGCTAATTATTATCCCAGAATATTTAAACCAGAGCCTAAAAATCATGTATGGTGCTTACTGTCTGGTATATAGTAGATGTCGCTTATCTGGTGGTTAGCAACAAGCATTATGGGCAAGTCAACTTCAATTGAACAATTAACATCTTATGATAAAAGATA
>NBLH01000054.1 GCA_002084525.1 Bacteroidetes bacterium 4572_117
GTTTGATATGCCGCAATTTTATTCTTTGAATAAGATCCACCCCAAAACCGTTTCCTGTTTAAACGAACATACCAGTTGCTTAAATGGTCGTTAACAAATTCTTGTATTGCACGTCCTGCCCTTGTTGGGAAATAAGTTTCGTAGTTTTTTTCTACATCTTTAACTAAAGAATTTAGTAAGGAAATCACCCAACGGTCAATTTCTGGCCTTTCGTTTAATGGTATTTCTTCTTCCTGAAAAGTAAATCCGTCTACATTTGCATATAGTGCAAAAAAGTTGTAGGTGTTATATAAAGTGCCAAAAAACTTACGTCTTACTTCGTCAACCCCCTGAATATCAAATTTTATACTGTCCCATGGCGGTGCATTTGTAATCATGTACCAACGCAATGGATCCGAACCATATTTTTCAATGGTCTCAAAAGGCTCAACCATATTACCCAAGCGTTTTGACATTTTTACACCATTTTTGTCAAGTACCAAGCCGTTTGAAATAATATTTTTAAATGCTACAGAATCAAACAACATCGTAGAAATTGCATGAAGCGTAAAAAACCATCCACGGGTCTGGTCTACACCTTCGGCAATAAAATCAGCAGGGTAATATTCGTTAAAATTATCTTTATTTTCAAATGGATAATGCATTTGGGCATAAGGCATTGCACCTGAATCAAACCAAACATCAATTAAATCAGGTTCGCGGAACATTTTTTGCCCACTTTTTGAAACTAATACAATATCATCTACAAATGGTTTGTGTAAATCGAATAAAGAGTAGTTTTCTTCAGAATTATTCCCCTCCTCAAAAGTTTTTAAAGGGTTTTCGTTCATAAAACCAGCTTTTACCGATTTTTCTACTTCCGTTTTTAATTCAGAAACAGAGCCCAAACATATTTTTTCTTTTTTATCTTCACTTATCCAAATAGGTAAAGGAGTCCCCCAAAAACGAGAACGTGATAAGTTCCAGTCCATTAAGTTTTCCAACCACTTTCCAAACCGTCCTGTCCCTGTTGATTTAGGGTTCCAGTTAATGGTTTCATTTAGCTCCATCATCCTTTCTTTCAAAGCAGTTGTTCGTACAAACCACGAATCTAAAGGATAATAAAGAACGGGTTTGTCTGTTCGCCAACAATGCGGATAATTATGGATGTGTTTTTCAACTTTAAATGCTTTGTTTGACTTTTTCAGCATTACGGCAATATCCACATCAAGGCTTGCATCATTTTCGCCTAGTGAACTGTCGTATTGGTTTTTCACATACCTACCAGCATATTCTGTATATGAACTTAAATCAACATATTTGCTAACAAAATCTGTATCAAGTTCTTCTGTAAGAAAAAACTTACCGGTAAGGTCAACCATTGGCCTTCGGTTCCCTTCTTTGTCAATTAAAACAAGAGGTACAATTCCTGCTGCTTTAGCTACACGGTCATCATCGGCACCAAAAGTAGGTGCAATGTGCACAATCCCCGTACCATCTTCAGTAGTAACAAAATCGCCCAAAATTACTTCAAAAGCATTGCCCATTGGTTTTATCCATGGGATTAATTGCTCGTAATTAACCCCTGCAAACTCAACACCTAAATATTCATTTGTAATTTCAAAAGGGATTTTTTTATCGCCTTTATTATAATCTTCGAGTTTTAAATCGGCGTTTTTGGGGTTAAAATAATTATTTACTAATTCTTTGGCTATTATTACCGAAATCGTCTCTCCTGTATACGGATTAAAAGTTTTAAGCTTTAAGTAATCTATTTTATGGCCAACCGCAAGAGCCGTATTCGATGGTAAAGTCCATGGGGTTGTAGTCCATGCTAAAAAATATAAGTTTTCATCACCATCAAAAAGTTTTTCGCTTTTTTCGTTTCTTACTATCTGAAACTGAGCTGTTGCTGTTGTATCCTTAACATCTTTATAACAACCTGGTTGATTCAGTTCATGGGTACTTAAACCAGTTCCTGCTGCCGGTGAATAAGGCTGGATTGAGTATCCTTTGTAAAGTAAATTTTTATTAAAAAGTTCTTTTAATAACCACCATACGGTTTCAATATATCTATTATCATAAGTAACGTATGGGTCGTGCATATCAACCCAATACCCCATTTTTGCAGTTAAATCTTCCCAAACACCCGTATATTTCATCACATCTTTCCGGCAAGCTGCATTGTACTCTTCAACAGTTATCTTTTTCCCAATATCTTCTTTAGTAATCCCTAACGATTTTTCTACACCAAGCTCAACAGGTAAACCATGTGTATCCCAGCCCGCTTTTCTTTTAACGTGAAAACCTTTTTGGGTTTTATATCTGCAAAAAATATCCTTGATAGTTCTGGCCATAACATGATGTATACCCGGCAAGCCATTAGCCGAAGGGGGACCTTCATAAAAAACGAAAGTTGGTTTTCCCTCCCTGGTGGATAAACTTTTTTCAAATGTTTTATTGTTTTCCCACTCTTCTAATACGTCTTTATTGATTTGCGACAAATCAAGTTTCTTGTATTCTTTAAATTTTGTACTCATCACTTTACTTTTCACCCAATTTTATAAAAGTTGTGCAAATATATATTACAGAAACCATATTACAAATAATATCTATCAAATTCGGACTAATTAGTTGATTTATTGGCGAAAAAATAATTAGTTTTGCGAAAGAATTAGCAGCTAATACACGAATAAAAACTAAGAAAATGCCGCTAATGCATGAATTTTTAAAAGAAATAACCACTAATACACGAATAAAAACTAAAAAAAATAGCCGCTAATGCACGAATTTTAAAAAGTCAATGATTTAAAAAAAATATTAGCGCATTAGCGGCCAGAAAAAATTATTGGTTATTCACAAAAATTTGATACAATGAGTGATTTAATTTATAAAGAGGAAAGCTATAAGATTATTGGAATATGTTTTGAAGTTCATAATAATCTTGGCCCTGGATTTCTGGAAATTGTTTATAAAGATGCACTTGAATACTAGTTTAGAAAAGAAGGGATACCTTATAGCCGCGAAACTAAATATGAAGTAAATTATAAAGATATAATTTTACCACATAAATTTTTTGCTGATTTTGTTGTTTATGATAAAATAATACTTGAGGTAAAAGCTGTTTCTGGTATTGCAGATGAATTTATTGCACAAGCTATTAATTACTTGAAGGTTTCAGATAATAAACTGGCTCTAATTGTAAATTTTGGAGAATTAAGGTTAAACTCAAAAAGGATAATCCTTGATGAAAAGTTAAGAGAGTGGAAGCGATAATGAAAATGAAGAAAAATTGCCGCTAATACACGAATAAAAAATATTAGTGCATTTGCGGCTTTAATAAATAAAAAAACAATATGACAAGAATTTTATCGATCCTTATTTTACTTTTGTGTGCACTATCAATTAGTGCCCAGAAAAAAGCAATAAAACTTCAGAACCATCTAGTTAATAAAGAATTAGCAAAGTTAATAATAGATGAAGATTTGAAAAATGCTGCCATTGGTTTTTATGCCGTTGATATTAAAACCAATGAAATTATTGCCGAAAAAAACCCAAATATGAGCATGGTTCCGGCATCGACACAAAAAATATTTACAACTGCCACAGCACTTGAATTTTTTGGCACAGAACACAGATATAAGACAAAAATTCAATATTCGGGCAAAATTGATAAAACAAAAAACATCCTTTACGGAAATATTTACATAAATGGCGGTGGTGACCCCACATTGGGCTCGAAATATTTTAATGGTAAAAATAAGCAGTTTGATTTTATCAAATATTCTATTACAGAAATAAAAAAAGCAGGAATTAATTCAATAAAAGGTAGCGTAATTGCCGATGCTTCAATTTACAGCTACGAAATAGCCTCACCAAAATGGTTGTGGGAAGAAGTTGGCAACTATTATGGGGTAGCAGCAAACGGATTAACAATTCACGATAATCTTTATACTGTTCATTTTAAATCCCCCTACCAGGCCGAAAAGCTTACTAAAATTATCAGAATTACACCAGAAATACCAAACTTAAAGTTTAAAAACGAAGTACTTTCAGCAAATAATAATTCTGATGAGGCATATATTTATGGTTCCCCTTATACATACACTAGATTTATTAGAGGTACAATACCTAAAGGAAAAGATGATTTTAAAATTAAAGGTGCAATTCCTGATCCGGCATATTATCTCGCCTGGAGGTTTCAACAAGATTTAGATTCCTCCGGTATAAAATGCACAAAAAAGGCAAACACCATACGTTTGTTGGAAATTAAAGGTGACACCATAAAAGCTAAAAGAATAACGCTTAAAACAATTTACTCACCAAAAATTATCAAGATTATTGATAAAACAAATAAAAACAGCAATAACCTTTTCGCAGAACATTTGCTTAACCACATTGGCTACCTTAAATATAAAAGGGGCGGTTTACAAACGGGCACAAAGGCAGTTTCTAATTTTTGGAAGCTAAAAGGGATGGATACGGATGGTTTACGATTGTACGATGGAAGCGGTTTATCGAGGCTTAACTCGATATCGGCAAAACAATTTGTTTTTTTATTGAAATATATGAAAACCAAAAGTAAGCATTTTACTGCTTTTTATAATACTTTGCCAGAAGCCGGAACATCAGGGACTTTAAGAAGTTTAGGGAAAAATACCATTATTGCCGGGAATTTGCGTGCAAAAAGCGGTTCTGTAGCCAAGGTAAGGGCTTATGCCGGCTATGTTAAAACAAAATCAGGACGGGAATTGGCATTTTCAATAAATATTAGTAATTATAATTGTTCATCAAGAGAAATTAAGAGAAAAATAACTGGGTTGATGGTTGCTATGGCGGGTTTAAGTATTTAATTTTTTTCAAAACACCCTCTTCTTTGAAAACACCTATTGTTAAAGTCTTTCAAAATCCGTATATTTGTACTAAAATTAACGATTAATTCATTAAAAAGATGACATTAAAGGAAGCGATAAAACAAACGGAAAATCTTACAAAAGACCAAAAAATACAACTAGCTTACTATATCTTATTTTCCAATCTAAAAGAAGATAGTAGGGATAATTTGATGCAATTATTCCAATATGAAGATGATTTTGAGCTTAAAAAAAAGGAACAAGCAACAAAGAAAAGGGTATTTAAAAGCAAGGGGCAAATACAATTAAATAATGATTTTGATGTTCTTAATATTCGAGAAAATTTTTATAATGACTTATTGAAACAATATGACTAAGAAAACAGACTTGTTAGTTGATACAAATGTTTTAATATATTATTTTAAAGATAATACAGACTTCCATAAAACATCAGTATCCATTATTGAAAATGAAGATTATAATTTATTTATCACGACTAAAAATATTTCAGAATTATTTGCTGTTTTTACCAAGCAAAAAGTTGCATGGGATAAAATATTATTGTTTTTTGAAGATTTAAAACAAAATTTCACAATCCTATATCCAAATAAAAAAAGTTTACACGTATTCAAAGACCTGTATGATAGCCTTAAACCACATGGTAACCAAGTATTTGATCTTGAAATAGTATCAATTATTCTTACAAACAATATTTACACAATAGCCACATTCAATCACAAGGATTTTAGGGACATAAATGAGATTACAATTTTAGATGAGTGCAAATAAAACACCACAAAATAATCATCCACATTTAGAGCTGCCACAGCTTTGGCAAATTAGGCAGCCTTCCTGATAAAGAAGTGCTTCTGATCCACAATTTTCACATTTTTTACCAGCTTTTGCTTTCGTACCATCCGGAATATATCTTTTTAAGGCTCGTTCAACCCCATTTCGCCAAGTGTTAATTGTTTCATTATTAAGATGTAATGAAGATATTAAGTTAACTGCGCTTTGTATAGGCATACCATGGCGCAACACACCAGAAATTAACTTAGCATAATTCCAGAATTCAGGGTTAAATTTGTACGACAAGCCTTCAATAGTTATAACAAAACCGTATTTGTTTGTGTATTGAAAATCATACCTTTTTTTACCGTTTACATCCCTGTTTTTAAGTATGTAGCCTTTTTTAATCGAATTTGGGATTGGAAATGCATCTTCCTCAGCAATACCTGTAAAAATTTCGTATGGCCTACCACTTAAAACACCAACAAAAGCAATCCATTTTTCATTATTATTGTTAAACCTAACAATATCGGCCTCTAATGATTTAGGCCTTTTAGGCGAATCGTGATAACTAAAACCTTCATTTTTCTTTTCTTTTTTTGTGGAAATCAACACCCCGTCACGTGAACCATCACGGTATACCGTTACGCCCTTACATCCACTTTTCCAAGCTTCAACATACAGATCACCTACAAGTTCTTCCTTTACATCATTGGGTAAATTAACAGTAACACTAATTGAGTGGTCTACCCACTTTTGAATGGCCCCTTGCATTGTTACTTTTGCCATCCAATCAATATCATTTGATGTTGCTTTGTAATAAGGTGACTTTTCTATTACTTTCTCTATTTCCTCATTATTGTAGCGTTTCACTTTATCAACATCATACCCGTTTATTTTTAACCATGTTAAAAAATTATGATGAAACACGTTGTATTCCTCCCAGGTGTCGCCAACCTCATCAGTATAAGCAACAACAACATCTGCATCGTTTGGGTTAACTTTGCGCCTTCGTTTATACACAGGCATAAAAACAGGTTCAATACCCGATGTGGTTTGGGTCATTAAACTTGTTGTACCCGTTGGGGCAATAGTTAACAGCGCAATATTACGCCTACCATACTTTTGCATATCAGCAAATAGCTCCTTATCGGCATCTTTAATACGTAATATAAATGGGTTGTTTTTTTCCCTCTCAGCATCATAAATACCAAATGCACCTCTTTCTTGAGCCATTGTAACCGAAGAACGGTAAGCCGACATTGCTAATGCTTTATGTACTTCAACGGAAAAATCAATAGCATTTGCGCTACCATAACGTAAGCCCAAAGCAGCTATCATATCGCCCTCGGCAGTTATGCCAACACCTGTTCGCCTGCCCTCTTCGGCTTTTTTTCTAATATTTTTCCATAAATTAATTTCTACACGCTTTACCTCGTCCGATTCAGGGTCTGATATTAATTTTTCTAATATTTTATCGATTTTCTCCAGCTCTAAATCAATAATATCATCCATTATTCTTTGGGCATAGCCTACGTGTTCTTTAAACAACCCAAAATTGAATTTGGCTTTTTTTGTAAATGGGTTTTCAACATAACCATAAAGATTAATAGCTAGTAGCCTACAACTATCATGGGGGCACAAAGGTATTTCGCCACAAGGGTTTGTTGAAACAGTCCGATAACCTAAGTCGGCATAACTATCGGATACAGATTCTCGAATTATAGTATCCCAAAATAAAATACCCGGCTCTGCTGATTTCCAAGCATTGTGCCTAATTTTTTTCCATAACTTTTTGGCATCTATTTGCTTGGTTACCTTTGGATTTTTAGAATCGACAGGGTATTGTTGGGTATAAGGTTTGTTTTCAATAACAGCTTTCATGAACTCATCATCAATTTTAACCGAAATATTAGCCCCTGTTATTTTCCCGGCTTGCAGCTTAGCATCTATAAAATCCTCGGCATCAGGGTGTTTAACAGAAATGCTCAACATTAATGCCCCTCGCCTTCCATCTTGCGCCACTTCTCTTGTTGAATTCGAAAAACGTTCCATAAAAGGTACAACACCTGTTGATGTCAACGCACTATTTAGTACTTGGCTTCCCTTAGGGCGTATATGCGATAAATCGTGCCCTACCCCACCCCGGCGCTTCATCAACTGAACCTGTTCTTGGTCGGTTTTCATTATGCCTCCATAAGAATCGGCTGGTTTGTCTTCGCCAATTACAAAACAATTAGAAAGAGACGCAACCTGATAACTGTTTCCGATTCCGGTCATCGGCCCTCCCTGGGGTACAATATATTTAAAATCTTTTAACAGATTGAATAGTTTATCTTCGCTAAGTGGGTTTTTATACTTAAGTTCAATACGGTGTATTTCTTTTGCCAACCTCCTATGCATATCATTTGGGTCTGCTTCATAAATATTGCCTTGCGAATCTTTTGTGGCATATTTATTTACCCAAACTTTTGCAGCAAGTTCATCACCGTTAAAGTAACTTAGTGCCTTTTGGAAAGCTTGGTCAAAAGTGTATGAATTAATTTTCTTGGAGTTCTTAAGTGTCATTGGTTCAATGTACATTATTCTATATTTTTTTACGGTATTGCTGATAATTAAGTAGTTACGCATTTCCTTTGCTTTTGCAAGATATTTAATTAAAAGAAATTTAAAAAACGGGATTTGAAAAAACCATCACTAAATTTTAGTATAAATTGTTCATAATATTATTATCATTCTGAAAACCAATATGAAAATTTAAAATAAACTGTTGATAAGATTATTTGAAAATTTGATACCTGAAAAATGTCAACAACAATTTACATGGTAAAGTAACATTGGCATGATTTTTATCAGACTTATACTCTGGTAATCAATTAGGTACAAAAATAAACAAGTGATAAATGCTAAATCTTTAATTTAGCTAATATGTTTACAGTTTGATAGTTCCGAATATTTGCTTGATAAAAAAATCTTAAAAACTGATTTTTAATTTATACTTTTATCACGTTAATGATGTCAAACTGTATTTTAATAATAGTAAAAACAAACAAAACATATGAAAAAATTAATAATAATATCATTAGCCACTTTTTTCTTTGGCTTCACAAACTTGTCTGCACAAAAATTTAAGTATGGTTACATAAACGGTGACAACATACTTCAGGAAATGCCGGAAATATTAATGGCAAACAAAACCCTTGAAACGTATATTAAACCAATTAATGACCACATTAATACAAAAAGTGAAGAATATAAAAGGAAATTAGAAGAATTTAACAAAACAAAAGATAATCTTTCAGGTTTTTTGAAAAAAGAAAAAGAAAAAGAAATTAACGAGTTACAATCTGATTTGCGACAGTTTCAGCTTAATGCACAAAAAGAGATTAATCAAAAAAAATCAGAATTGTATCAAAAAGCCATAATTAAGCTTAAAGCAGCCATTGCAAGTGTAGCAAAAGAAAATGGATATAGGTTTATAATAGACAACAGTAACGGACAATTATTATATGCTGAAGCCCAGGATAATGTTGAGCTACTTGTTAAAAAGAAGCTAGGAATAAAATAAACCACAACCATCCACCCTGCACAACCCACTAATTATCAAAACCTTACATTAAGCCGCCAAACTATTCTTAACGTTAACTTAACATAAAATTAAAATAAACTTAACGTAATTTTCTTTAGTTTATTAAAATGCAAACTTAACTTTGCACTGAATTAAAATAAACTTAAAATGGAAATTATATTTATATTATTAATTGCGGTATTAGTTATACTTGCTGTATCTGACTTGGTTGTTGGTGTAAGCAACGATGCCGTTAACTTTTTAAACTCAGCAATAGGTTCAAAGGCTGCACCATTCTGGGTAATAATGATTGTAGCAAGCCTTGGGATAGTATTTGGTGCCACGTTTTCGAGCGGGATGATGGAAGTTGCCCGTAAAAGTATTTTTCATCCCGAAATGTTCAGTTTCACAAACATCATGATTATCTTTTTAGCTGTAATGCTAACAGATATTATTTTGTTAGATACTTTCAATACCTTTGGGCTACCTACTTCTACAACTGTTTCAATTGTGTTTGAATTACTAGGTGCAGCTGTTGCTGTTGCCATTTTAAAAATAGCTGATAGTGAAGAAGGTATATCATCGTTGGGCGAATACATAAATTCAGGGAAAGCACTAGTAATTATTGCCGGCATATTGCTTTCTGTAATAGTGGCTTTTTCAATAGGGGCATTTGTACAGTATTTTGTACGTGTTGTGTTTTCGTTTAACTACGAAAAATCGTACAAATATTATGGGGCTTTGTGGGGTGGTATCGCAATCACCTCAATTACCTATTTTATTTTGATAAAAGGTGCAAAAGGTGCTTCGTTTATGGACAGTGCAACAAAAGAGTGGATACACAACAATACCATACAAATTATTACAATGAGTTTTGTTGCCTGGACAATAATTTTAAAACTACTACAACTATTCACAAAAGTTAACATATTGAAAATGATTATTTTAGTGGGCACTTTTGCTTTGGCTATGGCATTTGCAGGAAACGACCTTGTTAACTTTATTGGTGTTCCGTTGGCAGGTATTAAATCGTACGAAACATGGCAGGCCGCAGGTGGGGTTGACCCAGATGGTTTTTCAATGGCCGTTTTATCGGCAAAAGTTAAAACACCAACACTATACCTGCTAATTGCAGGGCTGGTAATGGTTTTGGCATTATGGTTTTCGAAAAAAGCAAAAAGTGTAACCGCAACCGAACTTAATTTAAGTAAACAAGATGCAGGTCATGAAAAATTTGAATCATCTATATTTTCACGTTACATTGTCAGGCAATCAATAAAAGTATCAAATACGCTCAATTATATAGTTCCTAAAAAATTGCAAATTAACATAAATAAAAGATTTGAGCCATTAAATAAAGAAAGCAGCTCAAATAGTTCTGCATTCGATTTGGTAAGAGCAAGCGTCAACCTTACAGTAGCTAGTATTTTAATTAGCTTTGCAACCTCGTTAAAGCTGCCCTTATCTACAACGTATGTTACTTTTATGGTAGCAATGGGCACGTCGCTAGCCGATGGGGCTTGGGGCCGCGACAGTGCCGTTTACAGGGTTAGCGGTGTAATGACGGTAATAGGCGGGTGGTTTTTTACAGCCTTTATTGCTTTTACTGTTGCCTTTTTGGTAGCAATGAGTATTTTTTACTTTGGTTTTACAATGGTGGCTGTTTTACTTGTTTTAGCTGTATTTATTTTAATAAAATCTAAATCGTTGCACAAACAACGCTCTGAAGAAGACGAAGACAGTGTAAAAAATGAAAATGGAGAAAAACAAATAAATATTTTAGAAGCATGTTCAATTAATGTAATTAACACTATAACCAATATTTCAGACATATATGGCAAAGCAGTAACATCTATTGCAGCAGAAGACCGAAAAGCGTTGAAAAAACTGAACAAAAAAGTCGGGAACCTTAATAACACAGCTAAATCGTTAAAAGACAGTATTGAAGGGACAATATTGGAATTACAGGAAGATTCTATTGAAACAGGGCACTATTATGT
>NBLH01000267.1 GCA_002084525.1 Bacteroidetes bacterium 4572_117
AAAGGTATCGAGTACTTTGTTGAAGCGGTACAAAAATTAAGGGGGGAATTTCCTGCTGTACGTGCAATTATTGCAGGTAGCGGAAAGTTTTATTTTGATATATCAGCAATAGAAAAAGAACCAACGTTTACAATTGTCAACAAATTTATCCAAAGCGATGAGCTTGTTGCTTTAATCAAGGCAACCAAAATAGTTGTTTGCCCATATATCGATGCTACCCAATCTGGCGTGGCAATGACCGCTTTTGTATTTAACAAGCCTGTAATAGCAACTGATACAGGAGGTTTTAGGGATGTGATTATGGATGGGGTAAATGGATATTTAGTACCAGTGAAAAATTCCGGGGCTATTTATGAAAAAATGAAAATGCTTCTTGAAGATAAAGATTTGTTGGATAAAATGACCAAAAATATTGAAAAACAAGGAAAAACTGGTGAGTTTGCATGGGGTACCATTGCAAAAAACTATGAAGAGGTTTATAAAAAGGCCTTGTCAATTGGTAATTAGTTAAGTACACAGTCAAAATTAATTGTATTTGCGTAAGCAACATTAAATAGCACTTAGTGCTTATTAAACATTATTCAATAGTCATTAGGCAATAATCATTAGTAATTCAGTTGTGGACACAAAAAAAACACATATATTATACGTAATTGATGGTTTATTTCCGGGGGGCAAAGAACGTCAATTTATTGAAATATTAAAAGGGCTTGATAAAGAAAAATTCAAGATAGGGCTAGTAACGTTTAATAAAAATTTATTTTATACAGAACAGGCCAAATCACTTTCGGGGTATTTTGTTGAACTGGATAAAAAAGCAAATAAATTTAAACCATTTGTTACTATCTGGAGTTGTTTTAAAGAATTTAAACCGGATATTGTTCATACCTGGGATTATCTTTCTTCTTTATTTGTATATTTCCCGGCAAAATTTTATTCTGCAAAATTTATTAATGGCTCTATCCGCGATTCGGGTATTGAAAAGGGTTGGCAATTTTATGCAAAAAAGTGGATGCTAAAAGCGGCAGATGTGGCTATTGGTAATTCAAAAGTGGGTTTAATAAATTATAAAGTTGAAGGCGAGGTAATTTATAATGCAATTGATTTAGGGCGATTTAATAAAAATGAGACCCGAAATGAGTTTAATATCATTAAAGTAGCTAATTTTTCTGATTACAAAAACCATCAGATGTTTATTGATGCAGCAATTGTGCTGCTTAAAGAAAACGTGGTTGATAATGTTTATATGGCTGGAAAAGGCGAATATCTTGAAAAGTATAAAAACTTTGTGCAAAAACAAGGAACACAGATATCGTCAAAAATAATTTTTTTGGGTGCTATTACTGATGTTGAAAACTACCTTGCAAAATGTTCTGTAGGTGTCCTGTGTTCAACCAAGCAATTTGGCGAGGGTGTTTCTAATTCTGTTTTAGAATATATGGCAGCCAATGTAATAGCTATTGCAACTGATATAGGTGCAAGTTCAGAAATTATTACTGATGGTGAAAATGGTTTTTTGGTTGCCCCTGAATCATCAGATGAAATTGTTGAAAAGGTAAAACTTATTAAAAATAATGCAGGATTACGCTTAACATTGGCTGAAAATGCCTTTAAAACAATAAGAGAAAAATTTAATTACAATAATAATATTAATAAAATTAATTGGCTGTATAACAAGGTGTTGACAAATTAATAAAAACAATAATTGTATAAGGGCTAACAAAAAAACATGGAATTTTTACAAATAAATAAAATCAAGGGTATTAGGTTTCCGATGAAATCTTATTTAAGCAAATTAAGTTTTGAATTTGGAAGAAACCCAACCGCTCATCCTGAACTGAAAAAACTTGAATATTTTGAAAGCCCTTATTGGAAATTTGATCATGGCGACTGGTTTGAAGCTGACCCATGTACAAATGTTGATAAGGATCCAGAGTGGTACGCCCCCGATTTGGTTAAAAACATAAAAAATTCAACCACCAAACACGAATTTGGTTGCCATACATTTTCACATATCGATTGTCGTGAATCGGTTTGTACGCCAGAAGTTTTTAAATCTGAGCTTAACGAATGCAGGAAACATGCTAAATTAAACAATCTTGATTTAAAATCATTTGTTTATCCTGGCCATACAATTGGAAATATTGATTATTTGAAAGATTTAGGTTTTAGCTCATATCGGAGCAATTTTATCAATACCCTTGGACTTCCTGTAAAACGTAAGGATGGCTTATGGGAGCATAAAAGTACTGTCGAGTTTGATATTCGACCAAATTGGTCAATGGAATATCATATTTACAGATATAAAAAATTAATTGATAGGGCAATAAAAAGTAATACTACCTGTCATTTTTGGTTCCACCCTTCGTTTTCAAATCAGTTTTTGACTGAAATAATGCCTGAGGTGCTTAAATATATTGATAGCAAAAGGTCGGATATTTGGGTTACAACCATGAAAGAATATACCGAATGGCTTAATGAAAATTGCTGATAACTAATGACCAAAAAACTAATTACTGATAAATGAAAAGTATTAAATTGATTTTAAAGGTGTTAAGAAATATTTTCACTGTTTCTTTTTTTCGTCAGTCCTTTGATTTTATAGCAGAATTGGCATTAGAAAATGCTTACGCTTTGCGGGTGATGGATAGGGGTGATGCAACACCTATTAGTGCATCTGCCAGGTTCAACCATCCCGAAAACATCAAAATTGGGGATAGGACTAACATTAACCGCAATTGTATGATATGGGCAGGCGACAATGTCAAAGTAATTATAGGAAAAGATTGCTTGACCGGTCCGGGGGTAACAATTATTGCTTCAAAATATAATGTAAAAGGGCGTGATATAATCCGGTCTTATCCTGCTTTTGAACGTGATGTTATTATCGGCAATGATGTATGGCTTGGGGCTAACGTCGTTGTTCTTCCAGGTGTTAAAATAGGGGATGGTGCAATTGTTGGTGCCGGTTCTGTAGTAACTAAAAATATTGAGCCATATACAATCGTAACAGGCGTACCTGCAATAAAATTAAAAAACAGGTAATTTCTTGTTTCTAATTGGTCATTGGTTTTTAGGCATTGGTCATTATGAATTGTACATTGGTCATTATTGTTTGTGTTTAATAGCAGTAATTTTACACTTTTATTAAAAATTGTTATTTATTGATAGTGTGTTACCAATTAACGGCTAGGCACTAGTCTTAACAAAATTAATTAATTAATATCTGTCTATAAACTCTGGGGGTGTATAATTTTAAGCATTTAAACCTATATTAAATTTTTGAATAAAAAAATAGAATAATGAGTATAAAAAACATAGTAAAGGAACAGGTAAAAAAACATGTGTTTTCAGTACCAGCTGATTTGGCAAAAAACAATCTATATCTTCCGAAAGAAGATATGCAAAAGATTGAAGACTCAATTAAAGCAAATTTTCATATAGGTTGGCGGAGCGAAGACAAATTTACCCCCGAGGCATATAAAATTGATTTAGGCGATCATATAATTAATCGTTTAGAACACGATAGGGCAAGAATTATTCCTTGGTTAAATGATAGTGGTAGTTTAAAAGGTAAAAAAGTATTGGAAATAGGTTGTGGTACAGGTTCATCAACAATTGCCCTTGCAGAACAAGGTGCTATTGTAACCGGTGTTGATTTAGACGAAGGTGCCTTAAAAGTTGCCGAGGATAGGAAAAATATTTATGGCTTAGATATGGAGCTCCATTATTTGAATGCAACAGAAGTACATAAGAAATTTAAAAATGAAAAATTCGATTTTATCATATTTTTTGCCACAATTGAGCACATGATTCACGAGGAGCGGATGACTGCCATGAAAGAAACATGGGATATGCTCAACCCCGGTGGGTTGTGGGTTGTTCTTGAAACCCCAAACCGTTTATGGTATTTTGATGGCCATACATCAGGTTTACCTTTTTTCCAATGGTTGCCTGATGATCTTGCAATAAAATATTCGAAGTATAGCCCCCGAAATGAATTTGCAAATGTTTATAGGAAGTTTGACGATGAAAATATGATGCATTTTTTAAGAAGGGGTAGGGGTTTAAGTTACCATGAATTTGATTTATGCATGGGCGACACAAAAAAACTTGATGTGATCAGCAGTAAAATACAATTTGAAAAATTCCAATGGATTAATACACCCAAGGTTGAAAAAACATTTAAATCATTTATAAAAGCTGCATACCCAGGGCTTCATGATGGCTTTTACGATAAAAGCCTAGACTTAATTATTAAAAAAAGATAAACATGTTTGATTTTTTTATTGAAATAAGAAATAAAGAAAACTCAACTTTACTCAACAAGGAAATTTTTTCTTCAGAGAAACTATGCAATCAAATAAATTGTTTTAGAAGAAAAATTGAGGGGGAAAATATAAAAGCCCTGGCATTAAGCAAGGATGAGCAATTCCCTTCGATACTTGATACTGACAAATATACAGTTTTTATTTATGGATACTGTTTTACGCGCTTAGATAGCAAAGAAACTGAGAAAAAAAGGTTGTACGCCGATGATATTTTGAATATTTACAATACGGAAGCCAAAAATATTACTTCTGTAATAAAAGGTTCATATTCAATATTGATTTATGATAAAAAACAGAATTCACTAGAAGTTTTTACTGACGAATTAAATCTGCGTAGCTTATATTATGCCCATGTTGATGATAAATTAATTATATCGAGTTCATTATCGGCATTTAGTAAATATTCAGCTGAGCATTTTAGCTCAGTTAATATAAAATCGGTTGTAGAATATGCCTTGTTTGATTTTGTTTTAACAGATGAAACATTTGTTAGTAATGTAAAATCAATTCCAAATGCTAGTTGTTTGTGTTATGTAAACAATAATGTTACAATAGACCATTACTGGGATATATTCTCAGCTTTTGAGGACGCAAAACCTAGTTTAAACAACAAAGAATCGTTTATACAAGTTGAACAACTCTTGAAAAGCAATTTAGCCCTGTATTTATCGGATCCTGAATGGTAGCTATGATATTAAGTTTGCAAAACAAGTTTCCGATAAGCTAAAACTTAATTTTAATGCTTTTATCCTAGATAAGGCATTTGCCAATGATTTTAATAAAAATGCTGAGATAGCAATTGAAATGGGTGATGGCATTGCTGAAATGAACCGTGCTAATTATGTGCATGTTTTTAAAAAAATCAC
>NBLH01000055.1 GCA_002084525.1 Bacteroidetes bacterium 4572_117
AATTGTTAATGATGCTTCACCACCTTTTATAAGACCATATTTAACTTTGTAAAACAGTTTCTCACCTGAATTAAAAGCAGTATTTACATATGGGATTGGATCAATTTTTTGGGCAGGTATAATGCCAAAAAAACAAAAGAAAACAACTAATGAAAAAAAAATCCGTAGGTGTATCTTTGGTGAAATTAATAAAATCAGATGCATTCAATAAAAACAACTAAAATTTCACAATAAAAATTTCAACACGCCTGTTGGCACTTTCTTCTTTTTCGTTTTCGGCATACGGGAAAATCATTTTATTGCTCCCTAAACCCTTTATCCCAACTCTTTTTGCGTCCAGCCCTTTGTTTACGAGCCAGTTTTTTACAACTTCTGCACGATTTTCTGACAATATTTTATCAACATCTGTACTTGGGTAAAATCCATTTGAATGCCCTTCAAGAACTATTTCCATTTGTTTATTTTGCTCCATTAACCTATAAATGTTTTCCAACTTTGAGAACGAACCAGAACTTATGTTTACAGAATTAGGATCGAAGAATATTTTTGGCAAGAAATCATTATTCCCTTTTTTTAATTTATGAAGCTTGAAATCGTATTGCCTTGATTGTAGGCCGTTTACGTTGCGTGAAGCAATAACAGTATCAGCAATATAATATTTTTCGGCATAAGCCCAAAGCAAGTAATTGGGAAACCTGTGAGCTTCAGTACTAATACTAACTTTTAACTCATAATTACCTTGTTTGTTAGAAGTTACAAACGACGTTGTTTCATTTGTCCGTAAATTTGTCCAAAAAACCTCTGCTTTTAGCATTTCTTTTGTATCAAAACTTGAAATTTTTCCTTTAATTTTGAAATTTTCCAAATATTTGAAAACTATGCTATGGCCTTTCCCTTTAAACATATTATTTATAGCCAGTATGTATTGCTCGCCCTTTTTCACATCAACACCCTTACTGTAGCATGTCGGTTTGCCAGTTATCGACAGGCCTGTTTTACCCAATAAAGCCTGGTCTGTACGAGCCAGATTAGACCTAATTGCTACATTTTTTCCATTTTCTATATCCTGGCAATAATTCGCACCTTCAATTTTATAAAGAAGGAAATCATAATTGTCGTTTTGGTCAATCGGTATTATATCAAATAGTAATACACCATCTTTTTCAATAGTAAATTTATACCATACCGGATGTTGCGACCTATCAAACGGGTTGTTAGAAGATTTAGTTTTCAGCTCTTTTGGTGCTGTGGTTGGCCCAAATACCGAAATAGTAGAAAGTTCGATAGCATTTTTGCAAACCGTAGCACTTTTAATATTTTTAAGCCCCTGGCTTTGAGCACTTAGCCCCAAATATGCAAATATTATAATTGTTAAAATTGTTTTTTTCATATCGCTATTTTTTTATCTAATTTATATTTAATATTTGTTTTGGATATTACAAATTTATAAAAATAAAATTTAAAAAGTGTTTTCTGTATAGTAACTTAATTTTTATATTATTATATTTATTTCGCCCTTCGTTCAGTATAAGTTTTGCCAGAATTTAAATAAATTAACATCTTAATCATGTCAAAACTTTTCTATCGAGCCTAGCTAATGTAATCGCAAAGTGTTATGGGCAACCCATTACACCTGTAAATCCCAAGGATACTATACGCCCAACCACCGGGTACACTAGTTAATTCCAGTTCTTCATCCATCCAGGTTTTACCATCATCAACAGAATGGAAAAAATAAAAATTACCGGCAGTATCAACTGCAAGGGCAGGGTCGCCCCAAACACCAAAGGTTGATTCCAATTGAAAAACATCCCAACTTTCACCCCCATTGTTACTGGTAAAATAGTTGTTAAGATTCGAAGCTGCCACCAACAATATATCGGTATTTGTTGGGTTTATAACAATTACGGGTTCATTTGGCTTGTGTAAATTGCTAATCATTATGTTGGTGTGCTGACTATTAGTTGTAATAAAATAAAAAACACAAACAAAAACAACCCCTATTTGTCACATTATCAACATATTAGATCGGTGTGCTTTTTATTCTTTCACACTTTTATATTTAATTGTTCAATACCATTTATAAGAATCCTACTGCTAATTTATATTTAATGGCAGGCTTAAACCACAAATTAAAAACAACCATACCCCTACCCAATTTCATTCCTGTGTTTGTTTTATCAATTTAGAAAGTTTATTGTAGCTTGCCTTACTTATTGGTTCAAGCGGTTGCCGGAGGTAATTTTGGGCAATATCCAATATTCTAAGGGCCGCTTTAACCCCAGCCGGATTACCTTCTTCAAAAATGGCCAATATTATATCAAGCAAGCTTTTTTGAAGTTTCATGGCTTCTTTAAACTTTCCTGCAAGAGCACAGTTGACTAATGTTGAATACTCTTTTGGGAATGCGTTGGCTGTAACAGAAATAACACCATGGGCTCCCATTGAGATTAAAGGTAAAGTTAACAAATCATCGCCTGAAATAAGCATAAAATCATCAGGTTTATTTTTAAGGATCTTCATATTTTGCTCAAAATTACCTGATGCATCCTTTAAAGCAACGATATTTTCAAAATCGTTGGCTAATTGTACGGTTGTTTCTGCTGAAATATTTACAGAAGTGCGGCCTGGCACATTGTATAATATAATTGGTAGCGAACTTGCATTGGCAATTGCTTTGTAGTGGTTATACAAACCTTTTTGGCTTGGTTTGTTATAATATGGCGATACCGATAAAATAGCATCAATCCCGCTTAAATTATTATGTTTGATATTACTTACAATTTCACCGGTATTGTTGCCCCCAAAACCCGCAACTATTGGCACTTTTTTTTCAACCGTATCAATTACAAAGTTTAAAACTGCTTTTTTTTCGTTACTATTAAGTGTAGCTGTTTCGCCAGTAGTACCAAGCACCACTAAATAATTTACCCCATTATTCAACACATGGTCAAGTAATTTTTGTAATGATAGAAAGTCAATACTCGAATCTTTTCGAAAAGGTGTAACTATTGCTACACCAGTACCTTTAAGCTTTTTTTTAATGGTCATTTGTTGAATTGTATTTATGGCAACCTCTAAAAATCATTTTCCCTGAGTTATCCAAATCTTTGAAGCCCCTCATTTACAGCTAAAAAATCAAGTTTTTAAAATCTTGAAAACTTCCAAAGCAGCGGAACAAGAATAAAAAACCAATTATTAGAGGTCACCTTGTTCCTAAATCTTATTTTTTTGTTTCTATTATTTCAAGATAGTGTATTATTTGTTCTATCAAAAGTTCAAGTTTATCTTTGTTGTCTAATTTTAAAACAAAATCAGCATATTTCGTTTTAACAGAATCGTTGCAAATCTTGAACTTTGCTTTTGATAGGGCAAAAATATGCTTAACCTGATAAATTTCAGATAAGCTAATATCTATAAGGATATCAAAGGGTCGTTTTATAAACTCTTCAGCTCCTTGATCAATAGGTTTTCCATACCAGTTTTTTTTATCGAGGCCAAAGTAACTAACCCCTTTTTTATAAGGTAAATAACCTATTAAATCACTTTTTTCGACATATGCGATACCAAAAGTTTTAATGCCCCTGTCTTCAACATAGTTTATAAAATCCTTAGCTTTAGAATGATACTCTTTGTTCATCGCATTAAAAATAAAACCTATTGTTAATGCCGAGTTAAAATTATTAAAAACAACAGACCTCTCAAGTGATTTAAGCTCTTTTTTAAGCATAAAATCACCAACTTTTTGCCCAATCTTAGTTATAAACTTCATTTGATAAATTTTTGCAATTATCTGCCTCCCCTCTTTCTTCAGTTTTATTTCCCCCTTTATTCCTTTACCTTATCCTATCAAGTGATTTCACTAATTTTTCATCCTTATAAATACCCCTAAAAGCCATATAAGTTAATATTGCACTAATTAAAGGGAAAGTTGCCACAATTGAAAAACGAACAGTTACTGCTAATTCAACAGAAGCAAAATAAATGTAGTAATATGCTAAGCCTATTGAACCTAACATCAACATAATATTAAAAATGCACAAACGCATTTGCAAACCCCTGTTTTTAAATAAGAATATATTTATAAGGCCTATTACCAGTATAATCCCAAATAAAACAGCTAGTGGTAAACTCGTAATAGTTGCAATTTCTGCCTTATCAGTTAATTCATATATCCCCCTGTACCTGAAAATGTACGATAAATTTCCGTCAACAAAAAATTCTGATATCGGGAATATAAAGATTAAGAAAATTAAAACCGATGAAAGAAATATGTAAATTGTTTGTATTCGTTGAATCATAATTATTATTTTTAATTTTATCACAAATCTAATATAAAATTCTTTTTTACTATAATTTATATATACAAATTAAATGATGGTATACATATTGTTATCATTTATTAACAAATATCGGGCATAAACAATTATTTGAAATCAATACGGTAACCTAGCGTAGCTTCGTTACAAACCAAAATATGAATGTTGATAACACTGATTTAGCTGATTCACGCAAATTTTTATTTAGCCTGAAACATACTGACACCATACGAATAGTGCATAGGTTTTTAATCCTGGCTAATAAATAGTATAATAATATATTTTCATGTTAAAAACAAATTTTATTCTTTTATCAATTTTAACACTTACCCAAACTTATATACTTTCACAAGTACCAAACATTAAGTTTGAGCATATTTCTCTGGAAGATGGGTTGTCGCAGAGTTCAATTTATAGTATTGTGCAAGATAATAAAGGTTTTTTGTGGTTTGCCACACTTGATGGCTTAAACAAGTATGATGGATATAGCATAAAAGTTTACCGCAACAATTTGGCCGACAGCAATTCTATTTCGGATAATGTATTAAACCATTTATATGTTGACCCCCCAGAACATGGCGGAAAATTATGGATAGCTACCAGGGGCAATGGCTTATGTAAATTTGATGAAACTTTTGGGACTTTTAAATCATTTTATGCCTATGAATCAGACATTGAATCATTAAGTTCAAACAATGTAAAATTTATAGCCGGCGAAAAAGATTTTTTATGGCTTGCAACTACAAAAGGACTAAACAGATTCAACAAAAAAACAGAAACCGTTGAACGCTATATGTTAGATAATGAGGATTATAGCAACAGCAACCAAGTCAATTACATTATCGCAAATAAAAATAATGGCTTATGGTTAGGTACAAATAATGGCTTATGTTTATTTGACAAAGGTAGTGGCAAATCAGAATTTTTCCATTTTTCAACAGGCAATGGCCAACAAAAAAGCCTAAACATAATTAATACAGTACAACTTGACAAAAACAAAACCCTGTGGTTGGGAACAGATAATGGCCTAATCAGATTTAACACAGTTACAAACGAATACCAAATTTTGCAACACATAATAAACAAGCCCAAGAGTCTTAGTAGCAACAAGGTAACTTCAATTGTAATTGATAAAGATCAAATTATATGGGTTGGTACCGAAAAAGGTGGTTTGTGCCGTTATAATCAGGAAACTAAAGAATTTGCAGTTTATAAACACGATGCATCTATTCGTAGCTCATTACAAAACAATAACATATTATCTATTTATCAGGATAAAACAAATATCCTTTGGGTTGGCACTTCACTTGGTGGGGTTGATAAATGGAACAGGGCTGCAGAAGAACTAAGTTTATTCCGTCATAACCCATTTGATGAAAATAGTTTAAGCTCGAACCAAGTAAGAAGTATTTACCAGGATCAAAAAGGAAGAGTTTGGATAGGTACTGTTCAAGGTGGCTTAAACCAATGGTTAAAAGAAAAAAATAAATTTAAACATTACAGTCACAAGCCCAACAACCCTAACGGGCTGAGTCATAATCATGTACGATCTATTTTAGAAGATTCAAAAGGTCGGTTTTGGATAGGTACCGATGGAGGGGGGGTTAACCGATTTTATCCAGAAACAGGAAAATTTAAAACTTATAAAGCCTCAAATACAGGGCAGGTATCTGACAGGTATCTTAGCAATAACCATGTATGGAGGATAATTGAAGACAAAAAGGGTAATTTATGGATAGCAACAAATGGTGGAGGGGTAAACGTATTTGATCCTGAAACCGGAAGTTTTAAAGTTTATAAAAATTCAGAAAACCCAAACAGCTTGAGCAGCAATAATGCAACAACAGTTTTTGAAGATAATACAGGTACTATTTGGATAGGTACTTATGGTGGCGGCATAAACAAGTGGGATGAAAAGACAAAATCGTTTATTAGGTATAAACATGATTTGGAAAATGAAAAATCAATTGGCAACGATCGAATATGTGCTATTACCGAAGATAGCAAAGGGCGCATATGGGTTGGGACAAAAGGTTCGTTAAGTTTGTATAACCGAAAAAATGACGAATTTGAAAATTTTGACGAGGACGATAATTTTCCAAATAATGCAATGATGGGGATATTAGAAGACCAAAAAGGCTTTATTTGGGTAAGTACAAATAGCGGTTTGTCGAAATTTAACCCTGAAACAAAAAAAGTAAGGAATTATGATATAAGGGACGGCCTGCAAAGTAATGAGTTTTTGATTGGCTCGTTTTGTAAAACAAAAAATGATTTGTTAATATTTGGCGGAATCAATGGTTTTAATGTTTTTGATCCAGAAAGGATGATAGACAACCCTAATTTGCCCTCGGTTGTAATAACGGGCTTTCAGATATCAAATCAATATGTGGATTTTGATACTATAATTAGCAATAAAAAAATGATTGTTCTTGATCATACCCAAAATGATATTTCATTTGATTTTGTTGCCCTGGACTACATATTCCCCGAAAAAAACCAATACAAATATAAATTAGTGGGCTATGATAAACAATGGGTTGATATTAAGTTTAAACGTTATGCTACTTATACAAATCTTTCGCCGGGCAATTATACTTTTAAAGTAATAGGTTCGAACAACGATGAAGTATGGAATACTGAAGGCGCAGAAATTACTGTTGTTATAGAACCTGCTTTATGGCAGCGGCTTTGGTTTAAAATTACCTCCACGCTATTTTTCATATCCTTGGTTTTGCTTTGGTTTTATTTACGAATTAGGCGGATAAAAAAACAAAACGAACAGCTTGAAAAACAAGTTGAATTACGAACAGCCGAAGTGGTTATGCAAAAAGACCTAATTGAGCAGCATTTACATGAAATAAGTGAACAAAAAAGAGAGATTACTGACAGCATTGTATACGCAAAACGCATTCAGACAGCTGCCTTACCGGTTGATAAATTTGCCAAAGAAATTATTCCTGAACATTTTGTTCTTTTTAAACCAAAGGATATTGTGAGTGGTGATTTTTATTGGGTTGGGCAAAAAAACGGCAAAACTGTAGTTGTTGCTGCCGATTGTACCGGACACGGCGTTCCCGGGGCATTTATGAGCATGTTAGGCATCAGCTTTTTAAATAAAATTGTGAATGAAAAGGAGATAACAAAACCAAATGAAATATTAAATAGGTTGCGCGAAAATGTTATGCATGCATTACACCAAACCGGGGAAGAAAACGAATCGAAGGATGGCATGGATATTACTGTTTGCACAATTTTGCACGAAAACATGAGACTTCAATTTGCAGGGGCTAACAACCCATTATATTTGGTGCAAAACAACGAAATAAAAATTATAAAAGGTGATAAAATGCCAGTTGCTTTTTACGACCATATGCAACCATTTAAATTACATGAGTTTGATATACAAAAAAACGATATTTTTTATATCTTTTCTGATGGGTACGCTGACCAGTTTGGCGGGCCAAAAGGAAAAAAATTCATGTATAAACCATTTCGGAATTTGTTAGGCGAAATTATAGATAAGCCCATGTATATTCAAAAAGAAATTCTTGATAAAAAAATAGAAGAATGGAAAAGTAATATTGAACAGGTTGACGATATTGTAGTTATGGGTGTGAGGTTGTAACTGATAATTAGTAACTGGTAACCGGTAACTGTAGGAACAAAGGACTAATGACCAACAACCTAATGACTTAATGACCCAATGGCCAATAACTTAACGGCCAATAACTTAATGACCATTGATTAATTGACTAATAACGAATAACCATGAGTATAATAATTTGTAAATTTTGTAAATCGGAAAACGATGCTGAAAACGAGAGGTGTTTTTCATGTAATGCACCTCTTCCTAAAACTTCGGTATTATCAGAAAAGGCAAAAGAACATTTGTCGAATTATATAAATAGTATTGAAAAAAGGCTTAAAGCTGAGATGAAAAAAGCAGACATGCCACTTTTTATTTCATTTATGCTAATTACACTAATTTGGATATTTGTTTCATTCATAAGCTATAAGAGTTTTCCGGAGGATACAACTATTATTGTTATTTTAGCTGTTGTACTGGGTTTAGGACTTTTTATTGCTTGGGGTGGTTTAATAAAACATTTTGAACATAAAGCTGCAGAAAAGGCCTTTGACCCAAAAATAAAAACCGAAATAAATGCATATTTAAAAGAGATGAATATATCAGGGCCAAGTTTCAAAATGCTCGCTTCTGAAATTCTTAGTGCCAAGTCTTCTTTACTTAAATTTCTAGATGATTTACAATAAAATAAACTATTTTTGTTCTTTTTTAAATGCACAAAGGCATATAAATGTTTTGTAAATGAGAAAACACATCCTTGTCATACTGTTCATATTCAGCACAACACTTGTAATACAAGCACAAAGTAGGATTTCTGTATTAGAAAAAACCCTTAAAACACAAACTGGAAAGAATCGGTTTGAAACATTATATCAATTATCGAAAGCATATTTAACGGTTTCACCTAAAAAAAGCCTCGATTATGCAAATAAAGCTTACACAGAAAGTATAAAGCTAGGTAATGAAAATATGCAGGCCAACGCACTAAACCTCATCGGAACAGCTTATTACAAACAAAAAAAATATAAATCGGCTATTAAAAACTACGAAAAGGAATTAGATATAAGAAAGAAACTTGGACAAAAAATATCGCACACAAAAACTTTATATAATATTGCTTTAGTATATGAAGCAAACAAAAAAGAAAGAAAAGCCCTATCTATTTACAAAAATGCATTAACAGGGGCAAAAGAAGCAAAATACCATAAATTGGTACTTAAGTGCTATGAGTCGGTAATTAAAATATACGAAAGAGAGAAGAATTATAAAAATGCTTACATATACATATCTGAATATAATGCATACAAAGGGGCAGCAAATATCACCTTTGAACGGCAGCAAATTAATATTCTTGAAACAAAATATGAAGAAGGGCAAAAAGAGCTTGAAGAGAAAAACCTAGAATTGAATATGATTGACAGCACTTTGTTAATTGTACAAAACGAAAAAGAAACCCTAGTAAAGGATACTGCAATTAAAGGACTTGAAATTAGCGGATTAACAGTTGAAACAGAAGAGCAAAAGCATACTATTAAAGAAAAAGATGCTGAAGTAAAAAAACAACAACAATGGCTTATTGCTTTTTCTGTATTTTTTACTCTTATCCTTATATTTTCAATTTTACTATATAAATTATACACTTCAAAGAAGAAAGCATACAAGCTACTAACTGTACAAAATGCAGAAATAATTGAAAAAAACGAAGAAATACAAGTCCAGTCAGAACAATTGTTAACAAGAAATGCAGAAGTAATTGAAAAGAATGAAGAAATTGAAGCACAATCTGAAGAACTTGAAAAACAACGTGATGTTGCCTTAAAAAGAAAAGAAGAAATTGTAGATAGTATAAATTATGCAAAACGGATACAAAAAGCTGTTTTCCCTGCAGAAAAATACGTAAAAAAAGTTTTACATGAATACTTTGTCTTATTAAAACCAAGGGATATAGTAAGTGGCGATTTTTATTGGATTAAAAAAGTTGATGAATTTATTGTTATTGCCGTTGCAGATTGCACAGGACACGGAGTTCCGGGTGCATTTATGAGTATGTTGGGCATTTCGTTGTTAAATGAAACAGTTAAGGTTAAAAGTATTAATAATACAGGGAAAATACTGGATAACTTGCGTAGCAAAGTGAAAAAATCATTGGGGCAAAATGGAGCTGAAGATGAAGCCAAAGATGGAATGGACATTGCATTATACATTATAAATACCAAAACCCTGGAACTTCAATATTCAGGGGCATATAACCCTCTATATATCATCAGGGAAAGCTTAGATGAAAAAATAGAGACAATTAAAGCCGATAGGCAACCTATAGGTGTACACCTAATTGAAAAAGATTTCACAAACCATAAGTACCAGCTCCAAAAAAATGATCGTTTATACTCATTTTCAGATGGTTATGCAGACCAATTTGGTGGTAAAAACGGTCGTAAATTTAGAATCGAAAACTTTAAAGAAGTATTGCTTGCCAATTATAAAAAACCAATGAAAGAGCAAAAAAAGATCTTAAATTCTACCCTAAATAATTGGATGGGTAGTACATATGAACAAATTGATGATATATTGGTTTTGGGTATAAAAGTATGAGCGTCAGAATTTCTGACGTATAAGCAGATTATCAATGCGTTATAGGTTTTGTTCGTAAAATAGAATTGTCGTAAAAAGTCATTGGAAATTAGTCATTAGTCATTAAAAATGGTGTATAACAACCTAATCACTCAGAACTCACAAAAATTAAAGATTTATGATTTTAAATCGCAAACAGTCGTTAATATTGGGGGTAAATTGTTAAACTGTTATATTGTTGTTATTTAACAATTTAGTAATATTCTCAGTAAATTTCCACATACCCTGATACATTATATTACAGGGTAAACTTGCGATTTGTTTTTACAGACCAATCATTTTGGTGAGTTCAGAATTTGGGCAGGGCAAACGCATGAAAAAATTAACGAACTTTTGACAGCCAGAGCTGAGCAGTTCTTAAACTAATTTCCCATTTCTAATTTTTCAAGACAAAATCTTGAATTAGCGAACCTGTCAATTTCTTTGTTTTATATCCTTGTTTTCTTGGCGACCGCTTTACAACAACCTTTAATTCTTCTTTTTTGGGCACATTTAGTTTAGACCTTTTTCCTACCTTCTTTTCTTTTATTACTTGAGTTTTCTATAATAATTTCAACTGCATCCGGAAGTGATTGTGTCACAGCATCATAGCTGGTCTATAAATGTATGGTTAAATCAGGTTTCCATGTCAT
>NBLH01000056.1 GCA_002084525.1 Bacteroidetes bacterium 4572_117
TCGCCTTGTATTGTAATTACCTTGTTTATCAGTTTAGGGATGGCATCATGCATTTTATCATTATCTACTGAGTATTTTTTTGACTTGCTTATTTTAATTGCCTGTTTATCAATTAAATAGTTTAATACTACCGTTTTTGCGATTGGGAAAGGGTTTGATTTACTAAACCTTATGGTCCTGAACAAATCTACAAGAAACGCTGAATAAATTTCATTTAAATCTTCAATTTCGCCAACCGAAAATAGTTTTTCTGCAATATAAATTTGCATTACAGAACCCTTAATATGCTCAAATACAGATGCATACTCTTTAAGCGATTCACGAACCGGCACATCGGTTGTTAGAACGTTTTTTATGCCAAGGTGAAGCCCAAGCTCGCCAAAAATATTATTTAGAAAGAAAGCTTCAAATGTACAATATTTCTGTTGGTCTTTTTCAATTATCACATCAGCTATTGGTTTAATAATATGTAGGTATTTTTGCTTGATTGCATTAATAAAATGAATGTTCCTGTTATTTAAGGTGTCAGGCAAGTCAGAAGCTTCGGGGTAACTAACTGAAATTGAATACCCCCCGGCTTTTGCCGCCCCCCCCCAATTAATTATGTTATATACTACTAATTCGGATAAAAAATTAGGGCTTTCGTGTCGGTATGTTTTTTCAACAGGTAGAGCTTTTTGTAAAAAAGGTAACATTAAAGCATATTTGGCAAGCCGTTTTGTCCAGCTTGTGTCCCTTATCATTAAAAACGACTCATATTCCGATTTATATCCAAATAATTGATCGTCAAATGTTTCAATGGGCGATGCGATAAAATCCAGCTGGTTTAAACCTGTTTTTAGCCATGCAATATCACTTTTTTTATAATTGTCTGTCCTAAATGCTTCTTCCATTACCAGTAGGTAATCCCGAAAATTTATGTCGCCTGAAAGTAAAGCGGCTTTTTTTAACAACACAGAAATTTGAAGTACATGTTCGTCCAAAGCAATGCTATAGGGCACAGATTTAAGTTGTCCGTCTTTTTTTCTGCGGATAAAAGTATATGGGCTTTTCTTCAATCCATCTTCAAAAGACAAAAACTCTTCCTTTTTCATATCATGCGGATAAAAATTTGCCCCATCAGGTTTTACGCCAACACAATTCAAAAATGCTTTGTTATTATTGAACCTGTCCCAAGGGCCAAAATTGATTTTTATCAACTCCTTTATTTCTTTGCCTTTAATTTTACAAAGCGAATCTTTATTCCCAAAGGACTGATACCAAAATATTTCATCAATTATTTTTGAGATTTCAATAAATACCGGTATCATTTGCTTCTCGTTATCACTTAAAGTACTTAGGTCTATCTCAAGATTGGCAACTTTATATCGCTTCAGCAAATTTCTGTATACTAAAGTTGAATCAGCTATACCCTCTTCTTCTTCGTTCTTGGTTACTTCGGTACATGAAACCTGCAGCAAAAACAAAAAAATCAGGGATGTTATTATTTTTTTCACAAATTTAAATTTAAGTTATTCTACTTTACGAATTTAAAACTTACTAATAATCAGCCTGAAAGGCTAAATCATTTCAGCCCAAGGCGTTGCCTTGGGTTATGGTAAACATCAAAATTAATTGCGGGCTGAAGCCCAACTTATCAACATATCAAATTAACCTGGACCTTCAGTCCGTAAAAACATTTTTTCCTTTTTACCCAAGGCGTTGCCTTGGGCTAAATTAAATAAGGCTTTCAGCCTATTTGTCAGATAATTATAACTTCGTAAAATAGTATTAGTAATTGGTTATTAGTCATTAAATTGTAGTTAGCCGGTTGACAACAATGACTAATGGCTAATCAACAAATGACTATTAACCCAAAATTTCGTACATGACATGACACCAGTACTTATTAATTCTTCGCAAAAACCATGCTTTTAATTTCAATATTGTTACTTTTGTCAACTTAAATTATGGAAAAAAATATAAATTTAAAATCGAATAGCTATAAATTTATCAGCCAAGGGTTTTTCTTTGCTGGAGCTATGGCTATAGCCGAACCATCAACCGTTTTACCCTTGATAGTGCACTACTTTAGTGGTAGCAATGTTCTGGTTGGCACTTTTTCTTCACTTTTACGTGGGGGTGCAATTTTAATGCAGTTATATGCTGCTTTTCATGCCCAGTCATATCCAACAGTGCTACCTTTTTTAAAAAAGGTGTTTGTTTTCAGGACCGTGTCGTGGTTTTCACTTGGCTTGGTAATTTACCTTTTTAGCTATTCGCACAGTACTGTGTTGGTATTATTTGGTATCGGGATGTTTATTTTTTCGTTTTCGGCAGGTTTTGGTGCAGTTTATTTTCAGGAATTGTTGGGTAAATCCTTCACCAAAGAGTACAGGGGGAAAGTGTTGGCTGCCAGACAATTTGCTTCTGGTTTTGCCGGTATACTTAGTGGAGGGGTTTCGGCCTATTTTCTAACAAATTTTTTAAAACCCGATAGTTTTGCATATTTATTTATGTTTAGCGGCATAATTATGGCTTTTAGCTTTACTTTCATGTTGTTTTTTAAAGAAAAAGACAAAGTAAATGTTTCGCAAAAAGAAAAGAAATTTGGTAAATTCATTAAAAATTCAACGGCTTTATTAAAAACTGATAAATACTTGCGTATCCAAGTAATATCACGATTAATAGCTTATAGTTTTTGGTTTGTTGTCCCTTTTATTATCCTTAACGCAAAAGAACGGATTGGGATTAGCGGAAAAGATGTCGGTTTTATTATTTCGTTGCAAATGACCGGTGCAATGCTGAGCAACATTTTATGGGGGAAATTATCATCAATTGGCAGGAACAGGATAATTGTGATCCTCTCCTTTTCTATCATGATTCTAGCTATTGCACTTGCGGTTTTAGCAAATTCAATAATTCATTACTATTTAGTATTTTTTATCATTGGTGCTGGCATGGATGGGTTCCGTCTATCGTTCAGTAACCTTATTTTAATAATATCGCCCGAAGAAAAAAGGCCTGTTTATATTGCAGTACAAAATAATATTACCTCGATAGGCATGTTTTTTTCCATTCCGGGAGGTGCATTAATTAGTTGGTTAGGTTTTGAGGCAGTTGGTATAATGACAGTTATAATGCTTATTATTGGTTTTATAATGAGTTTTAGATTAAAATGTGCATAGTTTTGGTCATTAAGTCATTGGGGCATTGGGTCATTTGAGTGTTGAATAAATTGTAAGTTGTAAATCAACAATAGCCAATCGTAAATATTTTTTTATTTTCGATATATGGTTTTCGATGTACGATATGCTATTTTCTTTAAATCGTAAGTTGTAACTCAACAATAGTCAATCGCAAGTATTTTTTATTTTCGATATGCGGTTTTTTCAAATTGAGTGTTGAATTGAGTTGAATTGCCTTCAGGATTATTTTATAGTACTGATCAATCTTCAATTAATGATTTTAAGCGTTTAATGTTTTCTGTGTTTTTTTCGCAATTAATTGATTCAAATATAAGTTTTTTCTCTTTTTTTGTCAAATGCCAACTCATCGAAATCGGTTCTTCATTTTCGCTAAGGTTAAAATTTAGTACTTCAACATTTCCGTCAAAACCTTGTTTGAACATATCCAACATAAGTTGTTGGTTGTTTCGTTGGGTATAAAACAAATTTGAAAAAATACTTTCCAATGGTTTTAAAAAATCATCTAATAAAGATTGTTGGGCAAATTCAAACCGCTTTTCATTTTCAGATATATTGACAATGATAACGCCTGATGTATTCTCGCTTATCCAACCCTTAAATTTCGATAAAAACAAAAGTGTTGTACTTAAGCCATAATTATCATTCAAAGCAGCATCTGCCAGCTTAATTTTATCTTTACCGGGTAGCCTTGTAAAAGGTGTTAAATACGGAAATGCCGCATTCATCCGTAAAGCTGTTAAAAACCTCAAACTATCTGAATTGCAATTTCTATATCTGCCTAAAAATTCAATATGTTCATATTTTAATTTTAGTGGGATAATATATGCCAGGTTTTGGGGAGAAATAAGCAGTTTCCCACCATTGTTCATTATTGAGGGGCTAATTATCAACATTGGTATATCTGACTCATATTCAGGCTTTTGGTAAAAACACAGAGGATAATCCATTATAAAACCGGTGTTGGCGTTCATACTTTTTTCAAGTTCAAACGAACGATCTTTATAATATTTATTCCCGTTAAAACTAAGCTTTTGTAACCTGAAAAAAATATCGTTTACCACCAAGGTAAAAGCCGTTGGGTTTAACATATCCTGCGAAAATGAATTAATTACGTTTGGCGAAAGCAAATTGCCGTTCCCCTCACCATTAATCAGTTTTTTAGCCCTAAAATATGCTGCACCGAACATGCCCCCAGATGCGCCCGTTATTAACATTGTGTGACTAAATAATTTATTATCAAGGCAACTATCAGTATAAGCTAATGCATAATACGTCCATAAAGCTGCTTTTAAACCGCCCCCGGCCGCATTAATAAATATCATTTTAGGTTTTTTTGAGGTATTATGATTTTTTTTGCCCCAATTATTTAGTATTTGTTGTAGCTGCTTTTGCGATTCTTGAATATTTTCTTTACCTACCAACAGTTTAGTATCGACTAATTCTTTTTTATAATTTAGCCCATAAGCTGTATTGTGGTATTTGAAAATATCGAACTCTGATAAATAATTAAATATCAGCAAAAGTGATATAAAAAAAACAAAAGTCCAGTCTTTTAAAAATGAATAAACTGCAGCCGAAACAAGTATCATTAATGAAAAAAATATTGTAATACTAGCAGCAGCTGGGATAATAAAATATTTGTTTTCTTTAAAAACCCCAATTAGCAGAACGAGTAATACAATCAGTATTGAATAAATTGCTGCATTTTTATGGTTTTGCGAAAGTGTTTTTTGGGTAGCTTGCATAGAATAATGACCAAAATAGCGGGCTGGTTTTAATTTAAAGGGCTTACTCAAGTAATAACTTACATGCCACGCCCCTACATTGTCATCAGGTGCATTTTTTACTTTCCAGTCAATATCTTTTTCCATTAGTTTATTTATGGGCTTCGATATTTTTTTTCTTTCAAATTTTTCTTTTGAAAGGCCTACCATTTTGTAAACGTCTTTATCGGTAGAAAAAAAGTATGTAAACGAAAAAAATATGAAAAGTACGAACCCAAGTATATTTGCAAAAATATTCCTACAAATTTCCCAAAACCCCAAAAACTCTTCGTTTGCCTGAAAAATTATACTAAAAAGGTAATAAAGTGCAATAAATACCGTAGGGATAAACAAATTATTCAGAAAATAACGTGCAAAAGGTTTTGGCGAAGTTACAATAAAAGGGAATAAATAGCCATTTACAACATAGCTGGTAATTTGAAACGCCATTATATAAACACCAAAAGCAACACCTAGTATAAAATACGACCAAAACCCTACAACTCCCATATACTCAGGCACTAAAAACAACAATGGTATACCATAGCTATTTCCGAACTTGTTTGTAATAATTAAAAAAAGCAGCAGCCAAAATAGCAAAAGGATTTGGTTTCTTTTAAAATTTACTAAAACTAATTGTAAGGGAAATGAGTAAAACGAATATTTTATGTAATTTTTAAGTTTCAAATTTATTTAGAGTTTTGTCTCGTCTCAATTTTTTAGATTTTCGGACTATTACCCATATCTTTCATCATTTTTGTAGTAAAATAAATTAGCAAAATGGCAATACCGCCTATCACAAGCCAAATTACAATTTTGTTTACTTGAAGGCCTTTTTGCCCAATTTCTTTTTTTTCAGAAATATTTACTATTTTTTTTGCTGATACCTGGTTAAGTTTTTTGGGTATTTCGCCCTTAAAATACTTTAGGTCGTATTCTGGCTGCACCAAATCACTATTTCCTGTCCTTATAAAATAGCTTTCATCTTTTTTCAAACTAGCAACAAGATAATGTTTTAATTGCCAGATATTTACAGAGGTTATTTTTATTGGTTGGTTATCATAATTATTAATCCTAATAAAAAATTCTTTAATCCTGAAATCATTAAAATAGACATTATTTAGGCTATTAGAACTTATTATAAATGAATGTATAGGCGTAAAGAAGTATTCTGTATCCTTTTTTTTATAAACAGTACTGTCTTTCACTAAAATTTCGGCCTCACGGTGGTAAAATTCAGGCCCATCAATTTTTAATTGAATTTTATTAACTAATTGTGCCGATGGGAAATTAATTTCCAAAAGGCTTTGCTTTTCTTTTTTTAATTCTGTTTGCATAATTTCATGTCCCGAAATTCTGGCATATTTCCCTTCTTCAAGAGTCATATCAAAATATCCTGCATTTTGAATGTTTATTGGGTTATTGCGCCAGTCATCAATCAAAATTTCGAAATATTCGTAATTACTTTTCGGGAAATTAAGGATTTTAATAACAGATACAGACTCATCGCTGTAAATAGAACGAAAACGATATTTGTCTTTAATAACATACCAGTGCTTACCATCGTCGCTACCACTTAATTTTAGTGATTTTGTTACATCAGCATTCCTAATAACAAGCTGAAAGTTAGATATTTCGTCTTTATCAGGATTATGGACAACAATGCGCGAATAATAAGGCCATTTGCGCAGGCTTTCGTTTTTAATTATTTTATACTCAACAAAAAACTCTTTTCTGTTAACCATTTGTTCTTTTTCAACAATGTATGGAATTTCATTATTTGAAGCATCATAAAGCCTGATATCGGCATTGTTATTTTCAGAGGCAGAAACAATTCCAGGTGAAATATTTATTTTGTAGTAAGCATCTTTTGTTACTTTATCTAGCTTTGCCTCCCAATCAAATTCTTGTGCCAATGAATTTATCGACATTAAAACCAAGCTGAAAATAAATAGTATTTTATCCATATTTATCATATTTTAATTTTATAATTGTTTGATAACAAGCATTATATTCTACTAAACTGCATACTGTAGGCTGTGTACTGACAACTTCTACATCTTTCAACAAAAAGTTTAACAAATAGACAAACCGAAAAACTTTAACTCGTATGGACACACGCTAATTATTCATCCTCCCCCCCGTCTTCAAAAATTAATTTCCTCAACTTCTGATATAGGAATGAAACCACTATAAATAAAACACCCAAAAAACCAAAGGCCGCAAACCTTCCCCCTTCCGACATATCTTTCACGTCAACAATAAACAGTTTAAGAATAGTGAAGAAAAACAGGGAAATTGATATAAGCCTGAGCATTTTCATTTTTTTTCTCATACCTATAAGCATAAGCATAAAGGCAAATACACCCCACAAAATAGGCCAGCCAATACGGTGTACAGACTTAACAATATCATATGAGTTTTCAGCACTTGGCTTGTTGGCTAATAATACTATATAATCAAGCTCGTTGCTTAAAATAACAACCGCAAAAATAATATTGGCCCAAAGTACGATGTTTATCAATACCGTATTGTTTTTTGCCATTTTTCTGATATTATCCCACGAAAAGTAAGCAAGCCCCAAAGCTAATAATGCCGTTAAAAAGTGGATAATGCTAAAACTATTGCTAATATTATCGTATAAATAGGCATTTATTACCCTTTTGTATTCAAAACCGATACCTAATGCATAAACCAACATGCTTAATAATGCTATAATTGTTATTCCTTCAAATACATATTTTACTTGTTTTGCATTTGTCCAAAGTAGAATACCCATTATATATAAGTATGTGTAAAAAGCAAGGGCAACCTCTGTAAGTCGATAATATTCAAAGTATTGGTCAACCTGATAACCAATTTCGAGGAATAATGCCACATACAATGAAATAATCACGAAAACCGTAACAATTGTGCTAAACACATTAGAAGGAAGCTTTTTTATAAATTGGATGTCATCGTCTTTTTTCAACAAGTTCATGCTAAAAACAAGTGCCACAATCGAAACAATACTGGTAATAAACCCTTTGTTAAGTATAATTGTTAATGGCTGTGCATCAATATGGGGGTTTAAATAAATATGTTCCCAATCCATTATCAAACTTACGATCATTAGCAGCATAATCAAAAACGATGAAATTTTCATCAATTGGATACCTGATTTTTGGCTCATCCATAAAAGGAGCACCGACTCAACTGCCCAAAACATGGTAATATAGTTGCCATCTAACTGTACAGGAGCTGCTAAACTAACAAAAGTAAGCACCAGGCCAATCAACAGGAACACCAAGTTACGGTCAATTTGCGACCGTTTATACAATGGGAAAGCAAAAGCAAAGTTCAGCACGGCTATACTTATGGTAAAAATGCCCAAATAGCCCTTGTCAATTTTATCGATAAGGAACATGCCTACCCCAAAATACAAGAACGAATTAATAATTAATATAATAAAATCTAAAGCTGTAAACTTTTCACCTTCTTTTAGGTTATTGATGATATTCATTAAGAAAAATACCAGATAAAATAAAGTTGCAAAAATAAACACGCCTTGATAAGGTAAAGTGTCTGTATCGTAAAAAGTTTTTGCCATCCAAATACCAAAAAGTATTATTGTTGAAACAAACGAAACGATGTTTACGATTTTCCACTTTTTAAAATATGCCAAAACCAGCATACCTATATCTAATATCATAATATACGTAAACAGGATAATATAATTCCCTTCGCCGGTACTTACCATTATTGGCGATGCAAATCCGCCAAGGATTGCCAGCACCGCCAATTCCCTTTTATTGTAGGTTAAGGACAATACAATAGCAAACCCGGTGATAATCACCATTATAAGAAATGCCTGGGTTTGTGTAAAAAGTTCGTACATTTGAAAACCAAATGCAATTGACGAGTAAAAAACAGCAATACCGCCACCGGCAAGTACCGAGCTGAAAGCTGTATAATTTTTTCTTAACTTATGTGCTATGCTTACCAAAATAATACCGGTTACAAGGCCGATTGCAATACGACCAACAGGATTTATCCACCCTTCGCCAATGGCATATTTAATTCCAAGGCCAACGGCAATCACTAAAATCAGTATGCCAATTTTATTCATTAGGTTTTCACCAATAAATTTTTCAAAATCGGTTTTCTTTTTCTTAACGGGGGGTTTAACAAAAACTTTCTCTTTTTCTCTTATTTCGGCAATAATCTGTTTTTCTGGCTGAGTGTTAATTAAATTGTTTTCTTTTTCAACAGTAATTTCTTCTTTCTTTACTTCTTCGGGTTCTACATTAACTATCGGTGGCTCTTTTTGTACCTCAGGTTCTTTCTCAGGTTCTGGTTCTTCAATCAGTTTTTCGGGTACAATGTCCGGAATTTCATCTTTTTCTTCAACAAAAGCCCCTTTCTTTTCAAATCGTTGTTTTGCCAATTGTGTTTTTAAATCTTTCAGCTGATAATTAAGCGTATACATTTCTTTTTTAACAAAAGACCTGAAACTTAACAACAATATGAAAATGACTAGAACAAATATAAAAATCACGGATAATAAAAAAGCTGTCATATCGTTCGTTTTAAATTATATTATTTGTGTATGTTTGTAGATATATAAGCACTTGTTAAAAATCAATTGTAAATTCAAATTTGATATTTGAAAGAATATCAATTACTTATACTACTCAGGGTTTACATATAAAAAAGCACAGGTGCTTAAAAGGGTAACATCATTACAAACATACACAAATTTTATTAAATATTTGTTATGTAATTTTATTGGGTTTTGTATAAAAACTGAAAATTAGCCTTTATAGCCGCTAAGTGGTTTTGTTAATATGTTAATACACAACATAATGTCTTTTATGCTATTTTCAAAATTATCCGCTAAGTGGCTAGGGCAATCGGGTTTAAAACTGAATTTTAAAATGTTAAAACATGATAAACAACAAAAAAATAGTTGTGGTATTACCGGCTTACAATGCTGAAAAAACCTTAGAAATTACTTACAACGAAATTCCTTTCGATATTGTTGACGATGTAATACTTGTTGATGATTTAAGTAGCGACAAAACAGTAATAGAAGGGAAAAGGCTTGGTATTGAGCATATTATACATCACGAAAAAAATAGGGGTTATGGTGGTAACCAAAAATCATGTTATAATAAAGCACTTGAGCTTAATGCTGATATTATTGTTATGCTTCATCCTGATTATCAGTATACGCCAAAATTGATTCATTCTATGTGTTATTTAATTGCAAATGGTGTTTACGATGTGGTAATTGGTTCGCGTATTTTGGGCAAAGGTGCCTTAAAAGGCGGTATGCCGATTTATAAGTACATAGCCAACCGCTTTTTAACATTAAGCCAAAATATACTGATGAATCAAAAATTATCTGAATATCACACCGGTTATAGGGCATTTTCGACGCAAGTTTTAAAAAAAATATCATATACCAAAAACTCTGACGATTTTGTGTTCGACAATCAACTGATTGCACAAATTTTCTATGCAGGTTTTGAAATAGCAGAAATTACCTGCCCCACAAAATATTTTAAAGAAGCATCGTCAATAAATTTAGCCCGTAGCATAAAATATGGGCTGGGGGTACTAGGGGTTTCCTTTCAGTATTTTTTTCAAAAACTAGGTTTATTTAAATATAAGATATTTGAAAAGTAAATTTTAATAAACAAATAAATGTGCATTATAAAATAAATCAAACACACAAAATTCCGCCAGAAACTTGTATTTATTTCAAATATTGTCTTTCGCCTATTTTTTCCCAGGCGCTATACACCGAGCTATTGCTATCAGCCCTTTCAGGGCCTCGTGTTAATACTCATCAATTTTAGGTTTTTTTGTGACTTTTTATGTCTTTGAGCTTTAGTGGCAATAGGCAAAAAAAGATGAAGAACACCGAAAATATTTGTAGTAAATTAATTTAACAGGTAAAAAAAGTGCAGAGCACCGATAATACTCTAAGGGATTGTGATGGAATAAATTGACAGTTTTAAACGAAGGTATTTTGTTTTTTAGCAATTTGAAAAAACTAATAATAGCGGGCTATTTGAAGCGTTTTTCAAGCATTTAACCAACTAGGTGTTTGATTTTCGCTGACATTTATATGAAAATTAAATTGGGCACCAAGGAATGCGTATTTTTGTTTTTTATAAAATTTTGGTCCGAATTTTAAAAAAACCGGCACCCCAATAGCATTTATCCTGTGTTTTTCAACCATACTATACCTGCCATTAACAGTTTCATACTTTGCTGCAATACCATAATTATTGTATTCAAGCCCAATAACAACACCTGCATTATCTGTAGGAAAATCAATATTATATAAATAACTTGCAAAAAAACCAGGCATGTATCCCGGATAAGAGCTTACCGGCGTTAGTTGCATTTC
>NBLH01000268.1 GCA_002084525.1 Bacteroidetes bacterium 4572_117
GAATCGTAATATTTTGGTTTTCCGCTGTAACCACCAAGTAAAACCTCATCGGCATTAGGCCCTATAACAGCAATGGTTTCAATATCATTTTTATTTAACGGAAGCAAATTGTTTTCATTTTTTAGCAATGTAATTGCCTCACTGGCAGCTTGTAAAGCTAATGGTCTGTGCTCTTGGCTTCCAGCAAATTTTTTGGCATAATCTGGGTCAACATAAGGCTTATCAAATAAACCCAAACGAAATTTGTATTCAAGCAAACGACCTACAACTTCATCTACTTTTATTTCCGAAATTCGTCCTTCTTTTACTAATACGAAATTCGTCCTTCGTTTACTAATTCTGTAATATTTGAATAACATTCATCAAGCGGAAGTTCAGTATCAATTCCGGCGGTAAAAGATTGAAATGCAGCTTCTTTTTCATCTTTTGCTACAAAATGACGTTCTTCTAATTGTTTTATGGCATAATAATCAGATACTACAAAGCCTTTAAAGCCCCACTCGTCACGCAAAACATCTTGCAATAACCATTTATTTTTATGTGAAGGGATGCCATTTACCTCGTTGTATGAGGCCATAACCGACATGGCATTTGCCTTTTGGATTGCTTCTCTAAATGGCGGAAAAAAGACTTCACGAAGCACACTTTCCGACACATTTACAGGGGCACAATTTGAACCACCTTCGGGTTGGGCATGAGCTACAAAGTGTTTTAGTGTTGCAATAACATGCTTATTATCAATTATTTCTTCGCTTCCTTGAAAACCTTTTACTGCTGCAACAACCATTTTGCTAACCAAATAGCTGTCTTCACCATAAGTTTCTTCTACTCTTCCCCAACGAGGTTCACGTGCAACATCGGCAACAGGTGTTAAGGCATGATGCCCACCTCTGCAACGGGTTTCTTCAGCAACTAAAGAAAATACTTTTTCGATTAAATCAGGATTCCATGTTCCTGCCAAAGCAATTGGTTGGGGAAAACATGTAGCATCTTGCACCATTTGTCCGTGAAGGCATTCTTCGTGAAAAATAACAGGGATACCCAATCGAGTTTCTTCAATATAGAATTTTTGAATTTTATTAGTAAGTTCTGCCATTTTTTTAGCAGAATTTTCAACAAAACCGACTTCTGCAATTCTGCCCGCACCTGTTAAAAAAAGTTTTTTGCCCTTTTCCTCATCATAGTTTCCATCATCATCCTGAAAATTACCCTTTTTTGCATAAATACATAAGGTTTCAGCAATTTTTTCTTCCAAAGTCATTTTACTCAGAAGATCTTTTACACGTTCTGTAATGGAAACTGTTTTGTCTTTATAAATTGTTAGATTGCTCAATTGTATATATGTTTGCATTATAAAAATCAACCTTCCATACATAATTCCGCCGGAAACTTGTAATTATTTCAAATAATTGTTGTTCGCCGACGGTTTGCTTGCGCCTATTTTTACCCGGCGCTACGCACCGGGCTATTGCTATTAGGCCCTTTCAGGGCTATTATTTAAATAATTCACCAATTGTGTATTCCTTTGATGTAACAGGCCGTAATCTAAAACTATATGAATATTCTTTTGCAGGAAGTGTGTACTTTTCGTGTGTCTTTGCTCCCCAACTATTGTCACCACCAACTCCCATTTGCTTATAGTCAATATTTACCGTTATTGTATTTCTGTTTGGAAGTTCATAAGGATGGTCTGCTTTTTCTAAGTCCCACATAGTATTCGACCATGCACTCACGCTTAATAAAGGCATTGCTACCGCTATAATCCCTATTCCTTTTTCATTTTGCAAAGCAAGCCAACGAACATCTGTTTTATTGGCATTTTCCTGTGGGCGAATGTAGGAATGTTCTTGTTCCTGCACATTGGAACGATACAAATCAATGGCTGCACCTGTTTTTCTGTCCCAATAAGTTTCATGTGGACCACGCCCAAACCACTGCATCTGATTAAGTTCTTTTGGTATTTGCATTTGCATCCCAAAACGAGGCAGGTTTGGCAATTCTTTGCTTCCCGGTTCAAATTTAGTATCAATTACAATATCCCCACTTCCGTAAATTGAATAAACACGCTTGTATTTGGCATCTAAACCATTCAACTTTGAGTTTATCATTATAATCAGTTGTTTTTTTTCTTGTTTTACAGATATTTTGGTAACTTTTAAGTTTTTAGCTGCTGTTTTCCAGATTTTTAAACGTTTTGGCATTTTATTGCCCTTGTCGTTATCGGTTGGTGCACGCCAGAAATTTGGAACTAAAGGGCTCGATAAAAGTTCTTTTTTTCCGTATTCAAATGATGAAATTGCGCCCGTAGTTTTGTTTATTTTTACAGAAAACCCTTTTCCTGTAACATGGATATTGTTTTTCGTTTTTTTATATTCTACTGCTGAAAATTTTGAAATATCTACTTTTGAAGCAATTTTAGTTGGAAATGGAATTTTAAATTGATCCCAGGCAATTATATGCCCCTTTTTTGCCCAAATATTGTCTTTTGAAAGTTCTTTTGCTTTAATATTCAGGCTTTTAATTTTACCTGATTTTATTATTTTTCCACCAGCTTTTATTTCCCATTCTGCATCAACAAAATCTGAATTGATAAAATCGTATTTATTTTCAATATTTATTTTCCCTTTTAGTAAATCTACTGCTTCAACTTTTATATTCTGATAGACTTTTTTCACTTCCCAAAGCGAAGGGTTAGGGTTTCTGTCAGGCTGAACCAATCCGTTGATACAGAAATTATTATCATTGGGTTGGTCGCCAAAATCGCCACCATAAGCCCAAAAGTTTTGACCGTTAGCTGTTTTTGTTAAAAGTCCCTGGTCAACCCACTCCCAAATAAACCCGCCTTGTAACCTTTTATGTGCTTCAATTACGTCCCAGTAATCTTGTAAATTACCAACGCTATTTCCCATAGCATGAGCATATTCGCACATAATAAGCGGCCTTTTTTGTTCTTTTTCTACATATTTCAGCAATTGTGGAATTTTTGCATACATTGGTGCAACTATATCTGTATGAGCATTTTCAAAAGCTCGTTCATATTGAACAGGCCTTGTATTGTCCCTGCTTTTTATCCATTTATAGCTTTCCTGAAAATTTATCCCATCGCCGGCTTCATTGCCCAACGACCACGAAATAATGCAGGCATGGTTTTTATCACGTTCAAGCATCCTGATTATACGGTCTAAATGTGCAGCCAGCCATGAGGTGTCTTTTGCCATAGTGTTTTTTTCTACTTCCCAACCAAAACCATGTGATTCAATATTAGCCTCATCAACCACATAAAGTCCATATTGGTCACAGAGTTCGTACCAACGTGTTGCGTTTGGATAATGGCTTGTCCGCACAGCATTTATATTAAACCGTTTCATTAATTTAATATCTTCAACCATCCCTTTTTCAGAAACTACATGGCCTGTTATTTCGTTGTGTTCGTGCCTATTGACACCTTTTATGTAGATGGCAACACCATTTACTAATAATTGACCATTTTTTATTTCGATATTTCTGAAACCTATTTTTGAACTAACAAGCTGAATAGTTTCGCCTGTTGGATTTATTAAACTCAAAACTACGCTATACAAATTGGGCGTTTCGGCAGTCCACTTTTTTGGTGAATTTATTTTTTCTTCAAACGAAAGTTTATTTTCTTTTTTGTTTTTAATTTCTCGAACCTTAGATAATATAACCGTCTTAGTATCAAATAATTCCAATTTAATTTTATATCCTTTTAAAGAAATATTTGTTTTGCTTTTTAACTGAATATCAGTGCTTAGGATGCCATTTTTATACTTTTCGTCCAGTTCTGCTTTTACAAAATAGTCGTGAATATATTCAGTAGGCGTTGCGTAGAGAAAAACGTCTCTTTCAATACCGCTTAGACGCCAAAAATCCTGATCTTCGAGATAACTGCCGTCTGACCAACGATAAACTTCTACCGAAAGGGAATTTTTACCTTTTTTTAGAAATTTTGTTATATCAAACTCAGCAGATGTTTTACTGCCTTGACTATAACCCACTTTTTTGCCATTTATCCAACAGTAAAAAGCTGATTTAACCGCTTCAAAATGCAAAACCACCCTTTTGTTTTCCCAATTATCAGAAATTGTAAAATGTCTTTTATAACTACCAACTGGGTTGTACTCATGTGGAATATTTGGTGGATTTAAAGGGAAAGGATAATTATAGTTCGTATAAATTGGTATCCCATAACCCAAAACTTCCCAGTTTGAGGGTACAGAAATGCTGTCCCAACCGTTTACATCAAAATTATTTTTGTAAAAACCTTTTGGTCGGTCGGCAGGTTTACGTACCCAGTTAAATTTCCAAATCCCATTGAGCGATTGATAATATGGCGATTTGTTTTTGTTATTTTCAATTGCTGTTTTGGCATCGGCAAAAGGCATAAGCGTGCAATGTGCCGGAAGTTTATTAATTCCAATCACTTTTTGATTTTCCCAATCGTTTGTTTTTGTTGTGTTTATTTCTTGAGCTTTAAGAAAAAACAGCGATTGTATAATTACTAAAGTTATTATTATCCGCATAGTGATTATAAAATTTTAAGCATTCGATTTTAATTTTTCGTACTTGAAATAAAAATAAAAGGGTGAACCCAAAGCCAAAAGGATTAAACCTGCACCAGCATAAAGAATATTTCCTATAAGTGTGTTTATGACGAACAAAAAAGACGTTATAATAAAAATAATTGGCGTTACCGGATACAATGGCGTTTTATATGGCCGGACAACATCTTTTCGCTTTACCCTGAATATGAGAACAATAAGGGCTGTCAAGAAAAAGAATATCCAGTCAATAAATACAACATAGGTAATAACAGCCTCAAAAGTTCCCCATAATAATAAAATGATTATTGCCCAAACCCCTTGTGCAATAATTGCATTAACCGGTGTATTTGATTTTGGGTGTATTTCAGATAATTTTTTAAAAAACAACCCATCGTTTGCCATAGCTAAATAAAGGCGTGGCCCTGTAAGTGAACCAACAAGGGCAGTTCCAAAAGTAGAAATCAAAATAATTATGGCAATAAGAATACCGCCTACAGGAATTATTTTGCTAAGTGCATCAGATGCAAGGCTTTCTGACTGCGCCATTTCGGTGGTAGTAAGTAAAAACATATAAGCTGCATTTGTTAGCAAATAAACAAGCAAAACCAATGTTGTACCAATTATCATAGCACGTGGTATATTTTTATTGGCATTTTTTGCTTCGCCTGAAAGAAAAGAGGCATGATGCCAGCCACCGAATGACCAAAGTACCCCAATTAATGCGAGACCAAAAGCAGTTATGAAATTACTTTCTGTATTAGAGCTACTTACAGTTTCTTTTATTGTTAAGGTTTCGTAAGTACCAAAAAATAAACCGACAATAATTATTAGGGCAATCCCAAGTAATTTCATTATAGAAAAGGTATTGGTAAACATTTCAACCAATTTTACCCTGAATATATTTATTACCGAAACAATTATAACGACAATTACTGCGAGCATGGATTTTTCAAACATAGTCATCTCAAAAAGATAGCCCATATACGAAGAAAATGCAATGGCTAATGCAGCAACAGTTCCCGACATTATTACCGTAAAATAAGCCCAACCGTACATAAATGCAATAAAATCGCCATAAGCTTCTTTTAAATAAACGTAAACCCCGCCTGTTTTAGGAAACATTCCGCCCAGTTCGCCGTAAGTTAATGCACCGGTTAAAGCAATAAAACCACCAAAGCACCAAACTAACATAATGCTTGTTGGTGTTGTTAAATGATCAAGCCAAAAAGGCTTAAATCTTTTTTTAATTTTGGCATCTATTTAGTTTTTTTCAAGCTTTATTGCATTTAAAGTTGGTAAGCCCGAAATTTTATTAAATGCAATTGTAATTGATTGATTGTTTTTTACCTCAACAGTATATTTTTTTATCAGTGCTTTGTTTTGTCCAACAGTTTCAAGTATGTTTAGTGCGTTTTCTACTTTTTTATTATTGATTTCTATCGAAAATTCTCTTTTGCCCGAATTTATATTTTCATTATCAATAAAATGAAGTTCCAATTCATAATTTCCATCCGGAACATCCATTTTATATTCTTTAATCCCTTCATTAAAACTATAATAAAGAGGTGTGTTTTGAGTTGTTACAATTCTATTTTTTGTGTATTTTG
>NBLH01000269.1 GCA_002084525.1 Bacteroidetes bacterium 4572_117
ATGTATCCATATTTATCTGGCAAGGGTTCAACAATTATCGAAACAAAAGGCTTAAAATGCAGGCCATGTACAAAAATTGGCTTTAGTAAGTGCCCTAAAAAGCATTTTAAATGCATGAATGATATCGACGAGGAAAAAATTGTTGGCTTATGCCGATAATTTACCACTTGTGGTTTTTTTTAGTATCAAGGCAAGCATAATATTTCAGGTTAATAGTCATTTGTTGATTTACTTTTAAGCAACTTGCATATTGTAAGATATTTGTACCAGTGCGTAAGCAATATTAAATAGCACTTAGTGCATAGTTCAACATTTTTGGGTTACCAAGTGGAGCCAAAATAAACAATTTAACAATTTAACAGTTTAACAATTTAAATTTTTACTACATTTGCATTTGATTTTAAAAACAACAAAATGGCAAAAACAGAAAAAGAAAAAAACATTGGATTTGCATTAGGCAAAGAAAACTATATGTACCTTATTATTGGGTTTGCAATTATAATTATTGGGTTTATGCTTATGGCCGGTGGTGGCTCTGACGACCCCAATGTATTTAATGGCGATGAGTTGTTTAGTTTTAGAAGGATAGTATTGGCTCCAATAGTGGTTTTATTTGGGTTTATGTTCGAGATTTGGGCAATTATGAAAAAACCTAAAGATAACCTGTAAAAATCCAAATTTTTGCGTGCTCAAAACGCTCATTTACAAAAGCAAACGCATACATGGTTTAAGCAATAAACCTTCAAAGGGGCTTCTTGAAAAATGGTGGAGGCAGTCTATTAGTGAAGGCTTAAAAAATGTTTATGGAGATGATGCACCCGATTTCAGATTTGAATTGGTATACTGGGCCGACATTTTACACGAAACACCTTTAGATGAAGATATTACTGATGCAAATAATCCTTTATACATTGCGGAACCTTATAAAAAAGGCTTAAGCAGGAGAAAATACGTAGTAAAAGAAAAACGAAAAAAGAACAGTAAATCGTTATTGAAATTTTTTTCACATTTGTTATTGAACAAAGACCTGTCAATAAACTACACATACATTACAGATGCGATAGTACACAAATATTATAAGGATTTAGAGGCATATTACTACAGAAAAAAAGAAATTGCAAAAGATGAGGTTTTCATAAAAGATTTGATTAGAAAAAGGCTCATACGCATATTAAAAAAGTATGAAAACGACGAAATATTACTGTTGGCCCATTCTATGGGTTCAATAATTGCATACGATGTATTGTCGTATTATGGTAAAGAATTTAATATCGACACATTCTTAACTTTTGGTTCGCCGCTTGGATTTCCGGTGGTAATAGGTAAAATAGCAGAAGAATTAAAACTAAAACAGCCCGATTTAAAAAGGTTGACAACCCCTGAATCAGTAGCATCAAAATGGTCTAATTTTTCAGATATTGAAGATAAGGTGGCAATTTATGACCAATTGGCCAATGATTTTGATATGAATAGTTTGGGAGTGAAAGTGGTTGACACTGAGGTGTTTAATGATTACCGTTTAAATAAAGAAGTCAACCCTCATAAGTCATTTGGTTATTTAAGGACAGAAGAAATAGCAAAAGCAATTTTTGAGTTTGCTTATGGCGAAAAACCGATACTTAAAAAAAGGTTTAGGTTAAAGTTTTTAAAATTTTTAATAGATATAAAAATAAAAACAAAAAAGAAAAAATGAATTGGATTGAGGCATTAATTTTAGGGATAATTCAAGGCTTAACGGAGTTTTTACCTGTAAGCAGTAGTGGGCACCTTGAGCTGGGCAAAGCAATTTTGGGGGTTGAGGCCACTAATAGTATGATGTTTACCGTTGTGGTTCACGGTGCCACGGTGTTGAGCACGATTGTTGTTTTTAGAAAAGAAATATTTGAGCTTATCATGGGGTTTTTTCGTTTTCAAATGAACGAAGAAACTCACTATATATTTAAAATTGCGGTTTCCATGATACCTGTTGGAATTGTTGGTGTTTTTTTCAAAGAGCAGGTAGAAAGTTTGTTTACAGGCGACATCTTATTGGTAGGGGCAATGCTGATTGTTACAGCTTCATTGCTTGCTTTTACTTATTATGCTAAACCACGCAGTAAAAAAATAACTTATAAAGATGCATTTATTATCGGGATTGCCCAGGCAATAGCAGTTTTGCCGGGTATCTCGCGTTCTGGCTCAACCATATCAACAGGCTTATTGTTAGGCAACAACAAAGAACGCACAGCGCGTTTTTCGTTCCTTATGGTATTAATCCCAATAATTGGTGCCAATATTAAAGATATACTTGATGGCAACATGTCTGATGCATCAGGTATTGGTGGCTTACCGTTGATAATTGGTTTCCTTGCAGCTTTTATCTCAGGTTTGCTTGCATGTACCTGGATGATTAACATTGTAAAACGGGGCAAATTAATTTATTTTGCTATATATTGTTTAATTGTTGGTTTAATTGCTATAAGTTGGGCTTTGTTTGTTAGTTAAAACCCCATATGAAGCTTAACATAAAATTGCGTCCGTTTTGTGGTATTCGGGCAGCGTAGTAAACTCCGTCGGCACTTCTTACACCAGGGTTGTACTTTAGCAGGTTTAAAATGTTGTTTACTGATATTTGTAAGTTGAGCTTTTTAATGCTGTAGTTCTCAAAAGTTTACGAAAACAAGTCCTGTTGTCTTAAGGCACTAGTTATTAGTGAGTTAATTTAAGGTTTAACGAGGCGTAATATGTTTAAAACCGCATTAAATTTGTGTGTTGAAATATCACTAGCCCTTACTTTATCACTATTCCCGGTATTATACGAATACATGTAGTTGTCTATCATAAGAACAAATTTCTATTGAACTTAAAAATAATTAAAACCTGATTTTTTAATTATAATAATATTTTGTAATTTTGGACATTATTAGTCTAAAATATATTTGTCCAATGAAATTATTAGGAGATACTTTGAAACAAGCAAGAGAAGAAAAGGGTTTGATACTAAGAAAAGTATCAGCAGAGGTTGATATTGACCAATCTTTAATAAGCAAGTTTGAGAAAAATGAAAGAAAACCAACAAAAAAACAGATTATTAGGTTATCTAAATTTTACGGACTTTCAGAAAAAGAATTATTAATAAATTGGCATTCAGAAAAGATTGCAGAAGAATTAAAATATACTCAATCAACATCTGAAATTTTACGAGTAGCAGAAGCGAAAATTAATTATTTTAATGCGCAGAACAATAGAAAATAATAAATTAAAAGTAGTTCAAATAATTGCTTCAATCCCTAATGCAGCATAACAAGATGGAAAAAGAATATAAGAATTGGATAGTATATGAATTAGAAAGTTGGGCAGAAACTTTTAACAATAATTATCCTGACCACATGGGAGATGAAATTGAAGAAGAAAATGAAACCTATGAATTTATTCATTTATTAATTTATAAATATCAGAAGAATATTTGCTCAATAAAAGATTATGAAAATATTTTATTTCATATATGGCAAAATAAATCTGATTTATAAAGTAATCTGATATTGAATTCGTTTATTTCTTATTCTATTTTCAAGTTCATCAATACTTAATAAAACAAAGGAAGGAGCTTTCTCATTTAATGTAACAAAACAGAATAGAAATTTGTCGTTAAGTATTTTTCCAAAATTAAATTCATTTTCAGTTGCACCAAAAAAGAAACCCTTAGGATTTTCGGGTAAATATTTTTTAGTGGTTTTCAATTCGACAAAAATTATATCTTCTAAATAAGTTTTTAAGAAATCAGAATTAATAGTTTTCCCAACCATATTTGGAACATATATCAAATCAAATGATTGTAAATATCTTCTTTCAATTTTTAATAAATCTAATAATTCTTTTTTTGTATTTAAATCAATTTTAAAAAATCCAGTATGATTATCTAAAAGAAAAATTATACCTTCCTTTTCTGTGACATTATTTGATAATGTCATGTCAACGTGAACGATTGTTTTCTTGACATTATTATTATGTTTTGTATTCATAATTATTAAATGAATGCTTTGGGTTTACAGAACTAAAATCTAATAATTTCGACAAATTAATCTGAAAACATTTTGCGAAAACAGCCATATTGGTTAATGAAATATTTCTTTCACCTCGTTCTATCATTCCGATATAAGTTCTATGAAAGCCTGTTATAAATGATAGTTCTTCTTGACTAATCTTCTTTATTTTTCTTAATTCTCTAATACGTATTCCAAACTCTTCAATAATATGTTTATTTATCATGCGACGAAATTATACACATTGTATGTTTTGATCAACCGACAATACGTATCATTAAGGTTTAAAAATGAAGTATCTTAAAAGATATGATAGTGATAGTGAGAAATTCTATTTTGGATATGAACCAAATTCAAAAGCCGAAGCTGATTTTGTAGAAGTTGGTATGGAATTAAAATCAAGTCCGTTAAAAACTCTTAAAGGTGGAGAATATCGTTCAAAAGAGAGGCTGGTTTTAAATATAATCAACTATTTAGAAGTTCATAAAGAGGATTTTGAAAATAGTTCGTTTTGGAAAAAGAATACTCATTTATTATTGATTTTTTATCTACACGATAAAGATAAGGATTTGCTAGATTATCTAATCAAATTAGTTGACGATTGGAAGTATTCAAACCAAGATTTACAAATTATTAAAAATGATTGGGAAACAATAAAGCAGAAAATAAAGGACGGTAAAGCTCATGAATTATCAGAGGGGGATACATTTTATCTTGGAGCTTGCACAAAAGGTTCGACAGCAGAAAAATCTTTAAGAGACCAGCCTTTTAATTCATTAAAAGCAAAACAAAGAGCTTATTCACTAAAGCAAGGATATGTAAATCACATTATTGCAAATATTGCACAAGAAGAACAGGCAACCTATGGTAAAATTTTCAAAAAGCCAATTATATTTGAAGATTTACCAACAATTGAAGAAATAGTAATTTCAAAGTTTGAACCTTTTTATGGTAAAACATCAAATGAAATAGAATTAGATTTTAAAATTGATTTAAACAAAAAGGCGAAAAGCTACTTTGCAAATCTCACAAAAGCAATTTTAGGAATAGGGTTAAATAAGAAGATTGAAGAGTTTGAGAAAGCGGATATTCAAGTAAAAACGGTAAGGCTGAAAGAAAATAATTTACCCAAAGAAGATATTTCATTTCCAACCTTTAAATACGAAGAAATAATAAACTTAGGATGGGGGGAAAGTGATTTTAAGTACATCTTGGAACAAAAATTCTTTTTTGTTTTCTATCAGTTTGAGAATGATAATTTATTATTAAAAAAAGTTAAGTTTTGGAATATGCCATACTCTGATGTTATTGAAGCTAAGAAAGTCTGGGACAATACAGTTCAAAATATTGAGCAAGGGGAAATAGTTAAAGAAATTTCAGATAGAGGAATTCGTAAAACTTATTTCCCGAAGAAAGCTAGTAATAGAATTAGTTATGTAAGACCACACGCAAAAGATAAAAATGATTGTTATCCATTGCCTGTAAAAGATAAATTGACAAATTTAGCAGAATATACAAAACATTGCTTTTGGCTTAATGCCAGTTATGTGAGAGATGAAATATATTTGAAATAACAGCAATATGAATAATTATAATGGGTATTAAAGCGATAGGCGCATATATTGTAGATGATATGCTAAAAATAAGTTCAATTTTAAGAAAAAAGGGGTGCGAAAAAAATAAATCAATTAGCTTTACATGCCTTTTTTTAAACGTAAATTTAGTTAATCTGCTATAGTCTCATTCTTTATCAATATTGCTACTTTCTTAAAGGGTTATCCTTATTTAATTATAAAATTAACAATTATTTTTAATTTGCTAATCTATAATTTTGTTATTTGCTTGAATTTCTATAACTTTAGCTAAAATAAGTATCCATATACAATTAATTGTATATTTACTTTACGCAACTTGCATATTGTAAGATTTGCACTAGTGCGTAAGCAATATTAAATAGCACTTAGTGCTTAAATTAGCTATCAATGATAAAAAGAAATATTGCAAATCCGATTATAATTCCTCAGATGTTCAAGCCTTCAGCTGATGGGTTAAAAGTTGTTGGGGCATTCAACCCGGCAGGATACACGAGGTGTATTTTATAAGGGGCGCGATTATTTATCATCAATAAGTCATTTGCGTCTTGCAAGAAGTAAGGATGGGATAAACTTTAAAATTGATGAAAAACCATTTATCCTGCCTGAAAACGAGACTGAAAGTTTTGGTGTTGAAGATGCGAGGATAAGCCATATTGGTAATGAGTTTTATATTAATTATACTATTGTTTCGGGCGATGGATATTCTTCTTTTTTGTCGAAAACCAAAGATTTTAAAAGCGTTGAACGGATTGGGATTATTTTTCCACCACTAAATAAGGATGTTGTTATTTTTGAGGAGAAGGTAAATGGTAAATATATTGCATTGCATAGGCCTGATAATCATGGGTTTGGCTTACCTTCAATTTGGTTTGCCGATTCGCCTGACTTGATACACTGGGGGAATCATAAATGCTTGTTCCGACCCCGTCTTGATAAATGGGAAATGAAAAAAGTTGGAGGGGGGGCGCCACCTATAAAAACAGAAAAAGGTTGGTTAGAAATTTATCATGCCAAGGGCGAAAATAATATTTATAGCCTT
>NBLH01000057.1 GCA_002084525.1 Bacteroidetes bacterium 4572_117
AAAGTGCAAGAGATACAATCAGTGAAATACTGACATTCAAAAAATTACATCTAAAAACAACATAAACTTTGTTTAAAAAACAAAGTTTCATAGAATAATAGTATACTGTAATCGGTTTTTCAAGACGAGGAAATTGGAGCGGACTTATACCTAAAATAGCCAAAGAAATAGTTAATATAAAATAAATGACGAAGAAACTAAACATATTGCAAGGTGGTGAAAAACAATTACTTGCGAAACTTATTCAAATAATTGAAATTGCTCAAAAGCAAGTTGCAATAAATGTAAATAGTGGAGTTGTGCTTATGTTTTGGCACGTAGGTTCAAAAGTTAATCAATTTGTTCTTAAAAATAAACGAGCAGAATACGGAAAACAAATTGTCGTTACACTGTCACGGCATTTGAGTTGGTCCCTTTTTTTGGCTATTATTCCGCTGAAAACACAGGAAATGAAACAATTTTATGCAATACAATCAGATTGTGCATAGTAAACGCCTTCATTATCAATAAGATGTCAAGCAACATACGGATTCAAGCTTAAAACAAGCCCAATAATTTGCTAGCAGATATTGCCAATGTTGCAAGTAGGATTATACGGATAAAACCGGCCCCTTTTTTAACAGCAAGCTTTGAGGCAATATATGCTCCAAGCATATTACCACTGGCTAAAACAAACCCAACAAGGTAGTTTACCTGATCGTTAATAATAAAAACGGCCAGTGCAAAAGCTGTATATAAAAGCACAATAAAAACTTTTATGGCATTGGCTTTAACTAGGTCAAAACCAGCACCCAATACTAGGCCTGCAAGAAGAAAAAAACCTACACCGGCCTGGATAAAACCACCATATACACCAATAAAAAAGAATATTATAATTTGCATGATACCCGGTTTGCTTTTTATTTCGCTTTTACCTTTTAGCCAACGTTCAGGTTTATAAAGAATAAAGAAAAACATAAATATTAACAAGCCGGCAATTATTTTTTCCATTATTTGTTCATTTATGTCAACTGCCAAAGCTGCACCCAACACAGAACCTATTATTGCGGGTATTGCCAGCCAGATACCCTCATTAAAAGCAAATATTTTTTGTTGTTTGAAACTGCTTACACCAACAACATTTTGCAAAAGGATGGCTATCCGGTTTGTTCCATTCGCAACATTAGCCGGTAAACCCATAAACATTAATAGGGGTAAGGTCAATAAGGACCCGCTTCCTGCCAAAGTGTTAATAAACCCTGCAACTACACCTATAATTATCGTAATTAATATTTCGTACCACTCCATAAATGTATTTTTACCCAAAGATAAAAAAACAACATTGAATTATGTATTCTTTTTGTATTTTTGCAAAAAAAAACAGAAAACCCAAATTAAAGATAATCGTGGTTTTTATTTTTAAGTAAAAAGCAATAATATGCTAAAGCAGACTAAAATGCTAATGATTGGTGGTGCTACCAGAAATGTTGGTAAAACAACATTTTCTTGCTCTTTAATCAAAGAATTTAGTAAAAACAATATAATTATTGGTTTAAAGATAAAAACTTTGTATAAAGATGATAGTTTTTTTCATGGTAAAGATAGAAATCCACTAAAAGGGGATTATAGGATAATAGAAGAATTTGAAGAAAATGGTGTTGAAGATACCATGCGGATGTTAAAAGCCGGGGCAAAACAGGTGTTTCGGATTAAAGTTAAAAGTGAACATATTGGGCCTGCTTTTGATGATTTTTTGCAACGGATTCCTGACAATAGTTTTATCCTTTGTGAATCAAACAGTTTAAGAAAAGTTGTTGAGCCAGGTTTATTTATAATGATCAAGCATAAAAATTCAGATGAAATAAAACCAAGTGCAAAAGAATTAGAACCTTTAGCTGATAGAATTGTTTTTACAGATGGTGAAAATCATGGTTTTAATATGAAGGATCTTGTGGTAACAGATGAAAAATGGGTTTTGAAATTTGATAAAATACTAAAATGATAAAATTTGAAGACGCATACAGAATAGTATCAGAGGCTGGAACAGAGCTAGATACAATAAAAGTGAAATTGATTGATGGCCTTGGGTATGTTCTTGCTGAGGATGTGAAATCGGATATGGATATGCCGCCCTTTAATAAATCGGCAATGGATGGCTATGCATGCAAAGAGGTTGATATCGCAAATGAATTAGTGGTAATTGAAATAATACCTGCGGGGCAAATACCTGAAAAAACAGTTGGGAATAACCAATGTGCAAAAATAATGACAGGGGCAATGATCCCTGATGGTGCCGATTGCGTTATTATGGTTGAAGATACCGAGGAAATAGGAAATAATAGGATAAAATACACCAAAATAGTACCCGAAATAAATGTTTGCCAGACAGAGATCAGCAATAAACTCAATGTTAATATTTGTTATCTTGGCGAAGATATAAAAGCAGGAAGCACGGTACTAGAAAAAGGCACATTAATAAAAGCCCAACATGTTGCAACCATGGCATCGGTTGGTTATACCGAAGCTTTAGTTTACAGGAAACCCAAAGTTGCCGTAATCCCGACAGGCGACGAGATTGTGGAACCAAATATTAAACCGGGCATATCTCAGATTCGGAATAGCAATGGAGCGCAAATTGTTGCCCAATTAAAAGCGGTTGGCATAACAGCAAATTATTTTGGGATTGCCCGGGATACTGAAAATGCAACAATGGAATTAATTAAAGAAGCCTATGAAAAAAACGATGTGATTATTCTTACTGGTGGTGTTTCAATGGGCGATTTTGATTTGGTCCCTGAAATATTAAGAGACCTAAAATTTGACTTGTTATTTGAGAGTGTTGCTGTACAGCCGGGTAAACCTACGGTATTTGGTAAACGTGGCAATAAATATTGTTTTGGCTTGCCGGGTAACCCGGTTTCATCTTTTGTCCAATTTGAATTGTTGACAAAACCGTTACTATACTTATTGATGGGGCAAAAATATAAGCCGTTTAATTTTAAATTGCCTATCGGGAAAAATTTTACACGAAGAAAAGCCGTGCGTTTGTCATGGGTTCCGGCTGTTTTTGCCGACGATGGTACAGTTATCCCTGTTGAATATCACGGCTCGGCACATATTAATGGTTTGGGCATTGCAGATGGTATAATGGCTATACCAATTGGGGTTTCTGAACTAAAAAAAGGAGAATTAGTAGATGTTAGACAAATATAACAGAAGAATTAATTATATGCGCATTTCGGTTACCGATAGGTGTAACCTTCGTTGTGTTTATTGTATGCCCGAAGAGGGTATAAAACTTATTCCTCACAAGGAGATTTTAAGTTTTGATGAAATTTATGAGGTTGCAAAAGTTGCTGTTTCAAAAGGGGTCGATAAAATTAGGATTACCGGTGGCGAGCCTTTGGTGCGGAAAAATATAGTAAGCTTGGTGAGGATGATCGCCTCACTTGATGGGATAAAAGATTTAGGTATGACAACAAATGGTATTTACCTGCCCAAATATGCACAGCAATTGGCAGATGCCGGTCTACATAGAGTAAACATTAGTTTGGATACGCTGGATCCTGAAAAATATAAAAAAGTAACCAGGCTAGGCGATGTCAATGACGTGTTTAAAGGAATAGAGGCCGCAAAAAAAGCAGGCTTGTTACCGATTAAAATTAATTGTGTTATCCAGAAAACAAAAATGGAGCCCGATGCACAAGCTGTTGCCGAGTTTTGTGGCAAAAATGACTTAGAGGTGCGTTTTATCCGTGAAATGGATTTGGAGACCGGGCAATTTTGGCGCGTACAAGGTGGCGATGGTGGTGAATGTAAGATTTGTAACCGCTTGCGTTTAACCAGTAATGGGAAAATCCGGCCATGTCTTTTCAGCGATTTAGAATATGATGTCCGTAAACTAGGTGCTGAAAAAGCGATCATGTTGGCTGTTGGCAATAAACCAAAATCAGGTACAATCAGCATGAACGGAAAGTTTAGTAATGTTGGTGGGTAGTGGATAGATTCAGACATCCTGACTTATCGTAAACTGCACTGTCAATTAACGGAAAAACCTGACAGGTTTTAGTTGACACGACATCAAATATACGTCCATACTTTTTCTTGTTGAAATGGAGAGCCCGCCAAATTACTTTTTTGATTTTAAGTATATTGAATGCGCCATACCAAAACGCAGTTCGCTATAGGTGTATTCTTTGCCAAGAGCCTCTTTTATTGGGCCTAGGTTGATGGTTTCAAGCTTTTCAGCTGTTTTTATTATCTCTTTTAGTTTCTTTTTGTCAACAAACTGGTTTACATCAAGTTTTCCTTGAGCCACATAAGTGCTTAGGTGGCTTTCGATAGTTGTAATAACATAAGAACGTTCCTCTGCTATTTCTTTAATAGTTTTTCCTTGTTTGAATAATTCGAAACTTACCTCACGTGTGTTTGGTCCTTTTTCTTTTGGCGTTTTGCTTTTACCTGTCTTTTTCTTTGTCTTAACTACTTCGGGTACTTGGCCCTCCCTGTTTTTGTAAAGTTCAGAATTTATTAACTGTTCTTTCGTCAGTTCAGTATCCTTCATTGTAGCCTCAAGTAAGGCTTCGGCTTTGTAAATTTTTTGAAGCTGGCTAAAAAACAAACGTTCGACATCCCTCAACTCGGTCAAGTATTTTTTAACACGGGTTTCTGACTTCAGTTCGTTTATTTTTGAGAATATTATGTCGGAAAAGCCTTTTAAAATTGGTTCAAAATAATTTTTAGCCGCTTTTACCCTTTCAGAAAGCACTGTTAAATAATCAGCAGAATTAAAATTTGTAATTTTGTTAATCTGGATAAGGAATTTACCTGAAACATTTATCGGTTCTTGTAATTGTTTTTGTAAATTTTGTGCCCAGGGTAAGTATTGCTGTTTTACCGATTTTTTTTCATCTTTGGAATAGCTTTTTACGTGATAAAAGTATTGGTTTGAAATTGCTGAAAAATCAAAAGCATATTTAACAAAGCCATTGATATATGATTTTAAACCATCTTTAAATTGGGTTTCCAATTGATCTTTCGAACCTTTTGTGTCAGCAAATTCTTTTAACAAGTTATCTTGTCCAAAACCACGCATTTGGATAGGGCTTGTTAATATTAACCCATCTAAAGAAGTTAAGCGCGAAAGTGCCACATAAACCTGGCCTGGGGCAAAAGCACGCGAAACATCGATCATTGCTTTTTCAAAAGTTAAACCCTGGCTTTTATGTACGGTAATTGCCCAGGCTAATTTTATTGGGTATTGGACAAAACTACCAACTACATTTTCAGTAATTTCGTTTGTTTCTTTGTCTAAACTGTATTTTTTGTTTTCCCAAGTGTATTTGTCTACTGTTACTAAATCGCTGCCGTCATTAAAATCAACCTCGATAGTTTCGTCCGATAATGAATGTATTGTACCAATTTTGCCGTTAAAATATCGTTTTTCGCCTGAATAATCATTTTTTATAAACATTACCTGTGCACTTTTTTTAAGTTCCAGGGTTTCATCGATAGGATACATGTGCTCGGAAAAATCTTTGGCAACTTCAGCCTTGTATTTATAGGTTTTTTTATTGATTTTTTTTAGTTCATCGCTATTTGTCTGATCGGCTTTATAATTATGCGTAGTAAGAAAAATATAACCATCATCTGGTTTAGGCTGAAAATCAGGCTTGTAGTATTGATTGAGTGTTTCAATATCTGTTTCGGTAATTTTATTTTCCCTTAAATTATTTAAAATTGAAATAAATGTTTGGTTTGTTTGGCGGAAAATTTTTTCCAATTCAATGTAAATAGGCTTGTTTTGTTTAAGTGCAAGGGCTTCAAAAAAAAACATACCGGGGTAATAGTTTTTCAGGTATCCCCATTCAGCATCTTTTACAACCGGTGGCAGTTGTAGCATATCACCAATAAAAAGTATCTGCACACCACCAAAAGCTTCATTCCGTCTTCTTCTTATATGTTTAAGTACCACGTCAATCGCATCCAATATATCGGCCCTTAACATACTAACTTCATCAATTATCAACAATTCAAGCTCTTTTAGCATATTGCGCTTGGTGTTGTTCATTTGTAAATTTTCAACAATTGAGCGGGGCGTGCTCATTTTAAAAGAAATGCCTTGGTTTACAGTAAGTTCGTTGCTAGGTATAAAAGCTCCGAAAGGAAGCTGGAAAAGTGAGTGTAGTGTTACGCCACTGGCATTAATTGCGGCAATGCCGGTTGGTGCAGCTACAATAGCACTTTTATGTGTAAGGTGGATGATTTCTTTAAGGAAAGTGGTTTTTCCCGTACCGGCTTTTCCTGTTAAAAACACATGCCTGTTTGTACTATTTACAAATTGTAGTGCAGTTGCTGCTGCTTCGTTGTTTTCTGATAAATACATAAGCGTAAAGCTACAATTTTTTGTCTGTTTGAAAAAATAAAACTATCGCAAGCCTATAAGTATGAATTTTTATTACAATATTGCAGAATCGCTAAAGGGATGTATATGAGCACAATAAGCTCTGAACCTGCAAAAATGATTGCTCTGTAAAAATAAATCGCAAGTTTACCCTGTAATAAAATGTACCAGGGTATTTGGAAATTTACTGAGAATATTGTTAAATTGTTTTATTGCTAAATAACAACAATATAACAGTTTAACAGTTTAACAATTTAACAATTTAACAATTCATCCCAAATATTAACGACTGTTTGCGATTTAAAATTATAAATCTCTTATTCTTGTGAGTTCAGAAACTATTGTACTGTAATGCTTTGCAAAAAAAACAAGTATTGATGGAATCGGTTGATTATCAGCGAGTTTCATGCCAAATAAAAATCTGCGTGAATCCGTTAAATCCCCCGCTTTGGCGGGGCAGGCTGTGTTATCAGCGTTCCTTTTTTTGTTTGTGACAAAGCTATGCTATGTCTATTGTTTTTTATTTAAATAGAATAAGCCGTCAACAGTTTGGGTATCCCATGGGATTTGCGCCTTGTTAGATTTATTATAAATTTTTATCCTTAACTGTTTGAAAAATCATATCTTGCGGTTTTTTTAGCTTTGCTGATATGGGAAGTAAATAATTGTTGCCATTATTAAGGTAGTGAAAACCATATCCTATATAATAAACAAGGCTGATTTCGATTTGTTGTTCAAGTTTTTTCTCGTATTCGTTAATTTTGTTTAGTACTTGTTTTCTGTCTACATCTGTTGCCGCCAAAACTTCAAAACCAATTTTACTTAATGCGGCGCTAATATTGTATGCGTTATAGCAGGCGTTGCTAAGTTTTTTGTTAGAATATGAACTATTGCCTATTACCAAAGCTACCCGTTTTCCCAGCAGAGGTAATGAATCATAGTCATAAACAATATAGTCAACTATCTGAGAGTGTGTAAGTTGTGACAGTAACACCATCCAAAACAGCAATAATCCTTTTACTGGTGTTTTTTTTGTAAACATCTGTTATTGAATCATTTAATTAAGTTGTGTTCAACAATTTTTTGTATACTTCTAGCGATACCCATGCGTCAGTTGCTGCATATTTTAATTGACCTATTCCCAGCTTTTCTGCTTCCCAGTTTGAGAGCCGTTTTGATTTTGAAATTCGGAAACCTAGAACAATAGCAGTAAGTTTTTGCAGGCTGAAATTCTGGATACCAAATTTTTTCACATAAGTTTGTAATTCTATAAACGACTGAGGCTCAAATTTTTTAAGTTTTTTTAATGCAATTATATCGTCTCTTATCGCTACCCCAACTTTAACTATTTCTTTATCGGCTAATAATTCAGCAACAGCTTTATGTAAACCATTACCGTTTAAACGGAACAAAAAGGCGTTATCGCTACTCGATAATTGCAATAGGGCAACTTTGTTTATCCTCCCCTTTTTAAAAGATGGCCTTGTTTCCGTATCAAAGCCTATTGTTTCTGATTCCTTTAAAACGGAAACTGCATTTATGATATCATCTTCATTTTCAACTATATAAATTTTACCATCAAAAGCTTTTAACGGTAATTTGCTCATATCTTCCTTTGTAATGCATTTTGCAAACTTATTCATTGTTTTTTAATTTATTATTATGTTGTGGCACAGCCCTCACCGTAGGTAAACTTTGCTAAAAAAATAAAGTTTTACGAAATTCGACTAGTATTAGTGGTTTTAAGCTAAATAGAAATCAGTGTGAATCCGTTAAATCAGTGTTATCAGCGTTCCTGTTTTTTGTTTGTAGCGAAGCTACGCTAAATTTTGCTTATTTTTCGTTTTTAAAATCATTAAATTTTTGGTTAATTAGCCAGTTGTCTGTATCCTGCTTTTTGTTTGTATTTGGTTTAATGTCGTCATCAAAAAGGTTTTCAGTTCCGTAAATAATATTATGAATAACTGATAAAACGGCTAATAAACGTGGCCCCCAATACATTTCAAAGTTAATTTTACAATCTAATAGTGCCCCTTCAACTGATTCATTGTTTCCAATTTGGTACAAAGTTACAATATCTTTCATATCCTGATAAATATCTGATAATGCTTCTGAAAGGCTAATGTTTTCGGCATTGTCTGTTTCATTGGTTTCAGGGGTGAAAACTTCAAAAAAAGATTCATGCTTACCAAGTTTTTCAGATATTTCATTTTTAATAAACAACCAATCTTCTTCTTTTACGAATTTTTCAATGTAGCTCTCATCTTCCCCGTCAGGCACTTGTAAAACAGATGTTTTAATATATATTAGACTGAGGATTTTTTGTGTATTCTCTAATAATTCTTTCTTTGAATATTCTGTTATATTTTCAATAAGCATGCAATATTCATTTGCAACTAGTAAAAATTCTTCTATTTTTTGTTTATTTAAGCTACTTTCCATTTACTTATTAAAATGAATTAAATTTTTTTGAGAGTTACAAAGGTAAAAAAAAAGATATGAATTTATTCAATAATATGAAATAGCATTTTATAAAACATTGATTATTATATAACTTTTTTTTGTTAGGATAAAACTAATAGAATTATTTAATGTGTGTTTGACATAAGCCTAAAATGTTAGTACATAATGTAATGTATAATAAACTGATGCGATTAATTGTCAATCAATTATGTATTATGCTTATCGCAAAAAAATGGTGATTCGTCACCGAATTAATAATATTTATCCTATAAAAACGTTCATTCACTGAAAAAAAGATAGCGAAATATTTGCACTATGTTGGAATATATAGTAATTTTGTTATATAATACAGTTTTAAACTATTGAATTATGGAAAAAGGGATGAGATTTGTTCAGGGAAAAGAATCAGTATTTGTTAATGTTTTGCTTTTGCTTGCAATTGTAGTGTTTTTTGTTCCGATTGCTATGGTTTTTGTTTTAAGGTTTTTGTATCGGACAATACAAAGGCTTAATAATGATGTAGTGGTTTTACCTAACAATTTAAAAGCTAGTTTTGAATAGTTATTAAATTGTTTTAATATATTATAGTGGAATTTACCAAAGTAAATTCCTTTTTTTTTTTAAAATTTTTTGTTGTTCATCCATATTTTTTAAGTGGTGTTGTAAAATCAGGTTTTTCATTCTCTTAATCATATACTTTCTATTATTCGGTCCCCCAAATTGATCCTGAAAACCATCAGAAAAGGTGTAAAAATAAGTTTCATGTTCAGCATAAGAGATTTCATGGTTAACAAAAGGTTTATCTTTAGATGTTTTCCTTCCGCCAATTGATTGTTTATCTCCTTTAATATAGAAAAGTTCTCCATTTTGGATATATACCAATGGGTTTTTTGCACCAGCAAACTCAACAATTTTGCTTTCTCTATCAATAGTACAAATAGTCATATCCATACCATCTTGATTATCCGTTTTGTCCTGTTTTAAAGCCTTGTGGACATATTTGTTTTTTAAATCTAATATTATTGATGGTTGAGTAATTCCTTGACCTATGATAGTTGTCAGGATTTCGCTGCCAATCATGCTCATAAAAGCACCGGGAACACCGTGGCCTGTGCAGTCGACAGCTGCAATTATTGTTTTCCCATTTTTTTCGGCAAACCAATAAAAATCACCACTGACAATATCGCGTGGCTTAAATAAAATAAATGATTTTTCAAGAGATCGGCTAATATTTTCCCTAATAGGCAACATAGCTTCTTGAATACGCTTTGCATATGTTATGCTTGCTGTAATACTCTTATTTTTAGCATTGATTTGTTCATTAGATTCTTGCAGCATTTCATTTGTAGCCTCAATTTCTTCTTTTGCTTGATTTATTTCGGCTGTACGTTCTTTTACAACCATTTCAAGATATTCTTTTTGTTTGCGTAAACGCCTTACGCTTAACCTAACAATACCCAGTATTGAAAATCCTGCTGCCAAAACATATAATATAATTGCCCAAATGGTTCTGTACCAAGGCGGTAAAATTGTAAAATCATAAGTTGCTTCTATGCTTTCAACTTCATATATGTTTTTCGCAGTCACGCGAAAAACATAATCACCTTCTTTAAGGTTTGAATATTCTTTATAATTCTCATCCTTCCAATCAGACCAACTCTTGTCATTTCCATCAAGAAAATATTTAAACTTTGTTTTCTTGGATTTATCAAAAAAAGGAGCTGAAAATGAAAAACGGATATTATTTAAGCTGAATGGTATTGTTTTTACCTGACTTTCAAGCTGGGATAATGATGTAGCTCCTGAAATATCTGTATTTGTCCCTGCAAATATTATTGAGTCGTTTGAAACAAATTTTACTTCGCGCAGTAATGTATAATATGGTTGGTAATGATCTTTTTTAATTTTTGAGTCGTAGTGCACAAACCCTTTTTCACTACCTATAATTATTTCATTATCGCTGACTGGCGCAATAGAATGAACTTTATTCCTTAACCTATAAAAGGAAGTCCTGTTAAGATAATAACCATTATCCTCTTGTTTTATTAGTTCACCCATTTCATAAACATCAGTATTTGACCCTTTTAGGGTTCTTTTTTGTTTAAACCAAATATTACCGAGGTAATCTTCTATAAACAACTCAATTTCAACATCGCCCAATATTTTATTGAAAACTGTATCGAGTTCAAAAACATCAGATTTTGGATTATAACAATATAAGTTTTTTCCTGCATTGACTATTATTCTATTACTAATGTTGAAAACTTTGTTTCCAGATGGAATACCTTTTTCAGTTGAATGCCATGATACAGAAACACTATCAAGATCTTTATTTAAAGTCAATTTGGCAATGCCTTTTGTTTTACTTGAAAACCATATATTATTACTGTCATCTATTTGAATATGCCTGCAATTTTCTTTAAACCCCTTTATGTTCTGTTTAAATATCCATTCGCCATTAATGATTTTGCTTTTCTTTTTCCACTTTTTATGTTTTTTGTATTGGCCTTTGGTTTTAAATTCAAGCAAAAGCAGTCCGTTTTTTGTTCCAGCAATGGCTAGTGTTGGTTCTTTAACCAAGTTTAAAAAATTGTATACTACTGTTTTATCTAAGGTAACATTATTGTGTTTGCGAGCTCCTATAGTAGTTATGCCTAAGCCATGGGCAATAAGTATTTTATTGTTTAAAGTATCTATCTTAAATACCTGAACAGGTTCACCAATTTTTATAAATTGTTTCGATAAATTTAAATGATCTTCTAAAACTGGCCAATTCTTTGAAAATGTGCCAGCAGAAGTACCAACATATAGGTAGTCATTGAATATTATCGAAGAAGTTACTTTGTCGGTTAAGCCATAATTTTCATTAAAACGTGAAATTGGCAAGCTTGTTAAAACTTCTGATATCCCATTCGCTAAGCCTAACCAAATATTCAGCCTATTATCTTGATAAACACTATATACCTGATTATTACGCAAACCCTTTTTTGTGTCCAGATACTGGATGGGATTAAACGACTTATCTGTTATTAATAATCCATTGGAGAACATCCCGAAAACATATTCGCCATTTTTTAATTGAATTGAGGATATTATTTTTTTGCCATCTAAAAAATAGTCAATAGCTGTTTTAATTTTAGTGATTTTATTGTTGTCATATAAAAACAAACCACTTTTGAGCGTTACAAATAAATATTTACCTTTATATGGTAAAATGGCCCTGATACTAGACTTCTTTAAAATACTTCCATTAGGTATTGGTGCAAATTTCCCATTTACTAATTCAGCAACACCCTTATTGTTTTCTTTAATAAATATTCTGTTGTCTATTTCATATGCCTGACGAAGTTTTTTGTTTTTTATAACTTCAATTGTCCCTTTAGCGTATTTGAAAATTTTCCCCAAGCTAACGAAATAAATTTCATCATTGGCAATCAAAATCCTGCCAATATCCCTGAAAGCCTTATCGTTTTCATCAATAATTTTATCAACTAAAGAAACGTATGTTAAATCTCCGATATTGTCAGGTTTCAGATATCCAAATTCACCTCTGGCGCCAACATATATCCGTCCATTTTTGTCAATATCTTGTACTATTGACCAATTTTGCGTTGATGCCTTATAATCATCGCTTGAATAATTTATTATAAAGGGGATACCTTTGTTTTTAACTTGGGCATCAATAAACAAAGGGAATAGAATAAGAATGGAAAATATGGCAAAAAAGTTTTTCATTCGTTTAAAAGTTATAAATTAAAGCTTAAACAAGGATTTAAATACAAAACAATTTATCAATCATCTCTATTGTCATAATATATTTCGCCATTGGTATTAACCAATAAATATAATGGTTTTGCAAAATCTCTTTTTGCTGAAGTTTGTGTATTTACTAATCCTTGTTTAAATCCTATAAGATTAATTGTGTTACTGTTTACTTTTAAGGCCCTAGCAATAAAAAATGCCGATTCAGAAAAATAAGGGGTTGTTTTTTTAACCTTTCCAAAGTTATCAAGCACAAAAAGCAATGAATTTGTTTGGTTGGCCTGAACCCCTGCTTTACTTGAAATTATGTTGCTGCCTGAGGCAAATTTTGTAAAGTTTGTAAATACGAAAAATGATTCATTCATCTTTACTATGTCAACAAAATTCCCTTTTAGGTTTAAAAAAGTTGACCATTTTTCAGACAATGTAGTTCCATCATATTCACTGATTATTAGGTTGTCAGACAAACAATCATATTCATTTGTTTTCATACCCTTATATGCAATTGTGTAAATTTGGTTTATTTCATCAAAATTAAAGTAACGAGGGATAAGTTTTGTCGTTAATTCATTTTTGCTAATCTTACTACCATCTTTGCCAACTCGGAATATGTGGTTTTTTATTTCATTGTCCTTAATTGAGCTAATAAGTAATTCGCAACCATTTTCTGTGGACTGTACATATGAGCCATAATCATTCGATGTTTTCCCGATTGGATATATTTTTAGCCAATTAATACGCCTAAGTTTTGAAGTTTTTAATAAAAAAGCAGATACACCAGGGTTTCTTTGTTTGACATATCCTGCTGCATAATAATTTCCATTATTGTCTTTACTGTATGAAGTAACATAAAAACTGTCTTGTTTCGCGGTTTCAAATTGTTGATTTGCCTTTTTTAGCTCAATTCTAGTTTTTTTATAAGGTAAATTACATATGCTTATCTCGTTAAGCGTGTTTTTTAATAAAAAATCTTTGAAGTTATTAAACGCTTTATCAAGTTCTGACTTGAGTACAACTGATTCGTTTTTTGAATATTTTTTCAATCCTGTTTCGCCGTTAAAATTCTCACTAAAAAACTGTTTGTATTTATTAACATCATGGCTGTTAATAATATTGCCAAATTCAGTGTTCAGGCTGTCTGCAAAATCTTTATGTTTAATCAAATCATTATAGTAACGTGCACGTTGGACTAAACTAAAAGTATTAGTTGTGTCACTAATATCATTAATCGGTTTTTTTGTTATTGCTAGAAAATTTTGTTTTGCCTCTTTATATTTAAAAAGAGGTGCTAAAATTGATTTGTAATCATATTTCCCTATCCTATTAATTAATTTTTCATTAACCTTATATTGCTTAACCTCATCTTTATGTTTACTTTGAATTATGTTGTTTGTATATTTGTCCAGATTATTATTTGCTTCATTAATATCCTTTCTAAGTTTGTAGATATCTATATTTAAGGTTGATTTTAGGTCTTTAACCCATGTGCCATAATCCCACAGATGAATTTCTTCTTGTAAAAAATCAGAACTAGTTAATCCATGTAATCTATATGTTATAATTGGAAGCAGTATATATTTTTGATTGTGGTCCTTGATAGGGTAGTTTTTTATTGCAGTTTGATAATTTTGGAGATAAAAAATAGTAGAATCAAATGAATTTTCCAGTTTGTTTAGCTTCTTTTGGAACTCATCATCCGCTGTCATGAGAATATCCTTTAGTTTCATGTTGTTGCGGTTTATTTCTTTGAATGTACTTATACAACTATTGTAATGTGTAATGCTTGAATTGTAAAAGTTTGTGACAATACCTACATTTCTTTTATATTCGTCATTTAAAATGATTTGTTCGTTAACATATGATTTTACATCCTCAAACTTAATTTTGTTAACTTCTCTAAATTTTTCACAATTTCTATAAAAATCATCATTCCTACGTATTTCTTTTTCATCAATTTTTAAATTTGCCAATCCAAAATATAAACCTGTATTATAAATGAAAAAAAACACATCTCTTATGTCAGTGAGGGCATCATAATCTTTTGACCAATATTTGGCTATCATTCCTAACTGAAAATATGTGTTTGCAAAATGGGGGTCTTGTTTTTGGTAAATTAATAACAATGAATAAGCTTCTTCTTTGCTTTTATCTTCAATTATTTTATAAACGTGCTTGTATTTTAAGTTTTTTTGCGCAACAATTACCTGATTTGAAAAAAACAGGTTAAAAAAAATAATTCCTAAGACAACAATATGTTTTTTGAACATTGTTTTAAAATTTCTGTTTACATTAAGATTTTTCAACCTCTAATATTTTTAATTCTACCCGCCTGTTTTTTGCCTTGTTTTCATCTGAATCATTGGGGACTATTGGAGTTGATTCGCCATAGCCTTTTGCAATTAATCTGTTTGTATCAATATCAGAATCAAGCATATATATAATAACAGATTTTGCCCTTCTGTCTGAAAGGCGCAAGTTATATTTGCTTGAGCCAACATCATCTGTATGGGCAGAGATTTCGATTTTAATATCAGGGTTGTCAATCATTAATTTAACCACCCGGTCTAGCTCCAAATATGAACTTTCATTTAAATCGGCCGAATTTGTTTCAAATGTAATATCATTAAGCGTAAGTTTTGTGTCTTCTTTAAGCTGTTTAAGTTTAACCTCTAATTTTTTCGGTGCTTTTTTCTTTTTTAAATCTACTGTTGTATTGTAAAATGAATATCCTTTTGGGCTGATACTTACATTATAACGATTGCCCGCCCTAAGTTTTATTTTATATTTCCCTTCACTGTCTGGCGCAGCTGATGTTCTTAAAACTTCATTGTTGTCTAAATTCGTAATTACAAGCTCAACAGGTATGCCTGCTTGTGTAGCTTCATCTGAAACGTTTATTTCAAAATCGAGTTTTTTTGCCTTTAGTTCTACATCTTTCTCAAACTCATCAAACAATATTATCTTGTCTAAGTCAAAATCGAAATTGTAATATTCAAAATAGTTTGCTGAAATACTAATTTTATAATTATTGCCGATAGGGAGCTCTAGTCGATATCTGCCATTTTTCACTTTTTCAATTGGTGTTTCAATCAATAAGCTATCTTGATCCCGAATTTCAATCATCGCATCTATTGATTCGTAAATTTCATCATCAAAAACATTGAGTAGGAGCTTTATGCTTGGAAATAATTTAACATCTTTAGTAAGTTCTTTATTCTCTTTGATGTTTTGTGCATCAATACTATGAAAACAATGAGAATACCCGTTTTTTTGATAATCTATTTGGTATTTGTTACCATGGGGTAGATAAAACGCATAAGCACCAGTTTGCGCATCGCTTGAAAAAGAATAGACAGTCCTTGACGAATAAGGGTCATTTACTTTTATATCTACCTGCAACGGCTCTTGTGTTGTGCGATCAAGAAGAATGCCGCTGATTAACAAGGTTTTATCTGCTAAATATTGCGAGGGGATTTTTTTTGTATGTATTTTGCTTGAAACTTCCCGTCTAGTGTTTTCGGTGATTGCATAGTAGGCAAAGTCGGAATTATAAGACACGGTTGGCGAAAAATCATTAAACTGAGTATTTAGGGTGTCGATACTTTCTGCAGGGATCCATACATTTTTTGCGATTAATTTCGTTTTATAAATATCAAAGCCTCCTTTCCCACCGTCCCTTAAAGATGAATAATAAAGTGTTTTATTATCAATACCTATTTTGGGTGTTTGCTCACACCCAACATTAATTGGTATAGGTAACTTTTTGGGGAGTAACCACGATTGTTTTGCGATATTTTTTTTTGAAACATAAATAGTTTTGCAATCAAAATTTTTTTCTTCAGCGTCAGGGTTGTTTCTGGTAAAGTACAAATTTTTATCGTCTGAAGAAATTGATGGTTGCCCATCATAAGCGAGCGTATTTATTGGGTAACCAACACTTACAGGTTCTGTCCAACTACCTTTTTTAAATTTTGAATAAAAAATATCAATATCAGAAGAATCTTTATTGAAATCAGCAGAAAAATAAAGGATTCTTGCATCGTAATTAAAAGATGGATATCGAATATTTCCTTGACCACCATTAAATTGATTAATTGCTTCAATTTCTTGTGGCTCAGACCATTGGTTATTTAAGAAATAGCAAATGTAAATTTTGTCTTTACCTGTTTTGTTTGAAATAAAAGCAAACTTCTCCCCATCGAAACTAAAAACAGGATCAAACTCATTAGCTCCTGAAAAATCGACAATAATACCATCTGGTTTGTTAAACTGACCGTAAATAAACTGCCCATAAAAAAAAAGAACCCAAATTAATACTATTGATTTTACTTTTTTTAAAACCCCATTTTTAGTGTACATTATTGTTCTATACTAATTAAATTTACTAATTAATTTACTGAAATGGCTTCTACTATATCTATTTTTTGATCATTTTTATAAGCTACAACAAAAGCACCCCTAACTCTAATTTTTTTAATAAAAGCTTTTGCTCCTTCATAAGTCTCAAATTCCCCAACAGAATATTTATACCAGTTGTCGTAATGTTTTGTTTTGATGTCATTTGTAGCCCTATAAAACTTTGCAAGTCTCCCTTTTGGTAATTGCTTTCGCGATGCTGCAATTTGAACCTCAAAAACAATTGAGCCGGCTAAACTTCGTTGCCTCTCAAGTTCTTCTTCCGCAATTCTGGCTTCTTCAGCCTGAAGGCTGTTAATTTTCATACGGGCTTGTGATGCATATTTCCCATTTGAATATTCATCTAAATAGGTTTGAAATGATATAACAGAGTTTTCACTTACAGAATTATTCCACACCCTTTTCTCTTCATCTTCCATTTGCTTTTTAGATTCCTGATCTATAAATATTGAATAAGCCTGAATAAGCTTGTTAATAGCTAAAATCTCAGAATTAATACCTGAGGATAAATCGCTTTTTAGTTTTGAGTATGGATGTTTCTTTTTTAAATCTTTTGGTGAAACTTTTCTATAAATTTTTATTTTAGCTTTTGCACCTGAAACGTCTGATGATGCCCCTTCAATTAAATTGTAGACTTTTGCCTCATCTGCATCAAAATAAAATTTACACTCAGCAATTTTTTCGCTATACACATTATAAATCAAAGTATATGCTTTGTCATAATATAAAGCTTGTTTTATACGTAATATTTTTACATCAACTGCTTTTTTCTCTGCTTTTTTCTTTTTTTTCTTTTTGAAGTACTTCTCAATTTTTTTGTCTTCTGCCCTTATGCTTGTATTCATATTCTCAGCTTTCCCAATACTTGACTTAGCCCTTTCTACTTGACTTGCTTCGTCATTTGAAAGATATTCTTTCATGAATGAAAACAAATCTTCATCGAACTGTGCATGAGTTAGTTCAGCTTGAAATAAAAATACAAACAAAAATAAAGTGGTTAAAATACTTAGCTTTTTCATGTGTTTATTTTTAGATTATTTTTAAATAACGTTACGAACAAGCTCCCACAAAATAATTATTTATAGGTTTGTTCAGTTTGTATAGTATTTATGTTGTTTCAATTAATAATTCTACAATTATTTTGCCAATCAAAAATTACAAATATAGTTATAGGTACAAAAATACGCCAAATTAAAAATATTTTTGCATGAAAGCCAAAATTAATTAAAAAATTACATAATATTATTACTGTTTTGTAAAGATTGTTTATATTTAATTATTGATATTTGTTGAATTGTATATGTTTAAAATCATTTTCGTTTTGTTTTACAAAAGAAATGATATACTTTTGAGCAAATAATCAAAAATTAAAGTCAAAAATGAGCATACTAGTAAATAAAAATTCAAAGATTATTGTCCAGGGATTCACCGGGGGTGAAGGTACATTCCATGCCGGGCAAATGATTGAATACGGAACTAATGTTGTAGGGGGGGTAACTCCAGGTAAAGGTGGTTTGGCCCATCTTGATAAACCAGTTTTTAATACTGTTAAAGAAGCAGTTGATAAAACAAATGCTGATGTTTCTATTATTTTTGTTCCACCGGCTTTTGCAGCTGATGCAATTATGGAAGCAGCTGATGCTGGAATTAAGGTAATTGTTACCATTACAGAAGGGATCCCTATTCAAGATATGGTAAAAGTTAAAGATTTTTTACAAGATAAAGAGTCAAGGTTAATAGGGCCTAATTGTCCCGGGATTATTACTGCCGGCGAAGCTAAAATTGGTATTATGCCCGGATTTATTTTTAAGCCCGGAAAAATCGGAATTGTTTCTAAATCAGGGACTTTAACCTACGAGGCTGTAGATCAAATCACAAAAATAGGTCTTGGTCAATCAACTGCTATTGGCATTGGTGGCGATCCAATTATTGGTACCTCAACCCTGGATGCTGTTAAGCTTTTTATGGCAGACCCAGATACCGAGGGTATTGTTATAATTGGTGAAATTGGTGGTAATATGGAAGCTGATGCAGCTGAATGGATAAAAGAAAATGGAACCAAACCTGTGGTTGGGTTTATTGCCGGGGAAACTGCACCAAAAGGAAAACGTATGGGGCATGCTGGTGCTATTATAGGCGGTAAAGCTGATACTGCACAGGCAAAAAAAGAAATCATGCGTGAATGTGGTATCCATGTTGTGGATTCACCAGCTGAATTAGGGGCAAAAATGGCCGAAGTCCTAAAAAAATAATTGTTTTAACAAGTGATTAACGTTTTGAAAGCCTCAAATTGAGGCTTTTTTTATTTTAACTCCTCTCTTGTTCAATCTGTTTTTTGGCTTTTCTAGCTTAGGGGTTGTCAATATGTATATATATCGTTTTTATAACTTTACTAGATAAAACCAAAATATTAATTGTAAAAGTTATTTCTTGACAAATACTAAGCACTTTGCAAGTTCATGGGAATTATTACTTTTGTTTTATAGACGCAATAAAGTTGAATGGTATGAAATATCTTATAGTATTGGTAGGGTTTTTCCTGATAGCTGGCCATGTATATTCGCAAAGCGGGAGTATAAAATTTGAAAGGATAACAACCGAACAGGGGCTTTCAGAAGGGACTATTAGGGGTATTGTACAGGATGACAAAGGATTTATGTGGTTTGGGACTAACGACGGCTTAAACATGTATGATGGCTACAAGTTTACCACATTTAAAACTAACGCAAAAGATACAAACAGCATAAGCAACAATGTTGTACGTACAATCTATAAAGAAAATGATGGTACAATATGGGTTGGGACATTTAATGGGCTTAACAAATATATCCGTACAAATTCAACTTTTGCAACATATAAAATTGTATCGGGAACAGAAAAAAGCAATATTGGCTCAAACAGGATAAATGCCATTTTAAAAGACAAAGATGGTATTTTTTGGGTAGGTACCAATAATGGGCTGTTTACATTTGATAAACCTTCCGGTTCTTTTACCAGATATCCAAAAAAAGCTGCAAGCGACACTACAAAGCCCGTTTTAGAGTATATTTATTCAATTTTTGAGGATAAGTCGGGCACTTTATGGGTAGGGACAGATAGCGAAGGCCTATTTAAAATAAATAAAAAAACAGGGGGGTATAAGGCATGGACCAATATACCCGGCGATACAACAAGCTTAGGGGATAACGATGTTTTTTGTTTTTATGAATATTCAGACGATATATTTTTCCTTGGCACTTATGGGGGGGGCTTAAATGTATTTAATAAAAAAACAGAAGAGTTTTATAGTTACCTGAATGATGAAAACGATGCCAACAGCATAAGCAGCAATGTTGTAATGACTTGTTACGAAGAAAATGGTTATTTATGGCTAGGTACTTACGATGGTGGACTTAATTATTTTTCGTTAAAACAAGCTGGGAAATACGGTCGTGGCATAAAAAAGTTCACAAGGCTTTATTCCGACAGAAACGATAAACACAGTATCAGTTTTAATACAATACGCATATTGTATAGAGATGAATCCGGGATACTTTGGGCCGGGACACTTGGGGGCGGATTAAGCGTATATGACAGAAAAAAAACTAAATTTAAACACTATAAATCAAAACTGGCATCGCATGTACCCGTAATAATTGGGGATAATGAAGGTGTGTTATGGATAGGGACAACCAAAGGCTTGGAAAAATACGATACAAAAATCGATAAACATAAATATTATGTAGTAAACCCAAACAATGCTAACAGTTTAATACATAATAATATAGCGTCAATGTATCTTGGTAAAGATAATATGCTGTGGATTGGTACAAAAGGTGGGGGCTTGTGTAAATTTAATAAAGAAACCGAACGATTTACACATTACAAAAACCACCCAAATGACCCAACAAGTTTATGCTATAATTATGTAGAAGCAATTACCGAGGATAGCAAGGGCGTTTTATGGGTTGGGACTAATGAAGGCCTTAGCCGAATGGACAGGGGCACCGGTAAGTTTGTTAATTATACCCGAATGAACAGCAATTTGAAAAGCCATATGATTAGGCTTGTTTACGAAGATAAATCTGGTAAATTATGGATTGGTACAGATGGGGGGTTACACACTTTTAACCGGGAAAAAGATAATTTTGATGTTTTTTTGCATAATTCTTCTGATACGGCATCTATTAGCGACAATTATATATCATCAATGTTTGAAGATTCATCAGGTAGGTTGTGGGTTGGTACTTTAAACGGTTTAAACCTTTACAATAGGGAGACTAGGGTATTTGAGCAGTATAACGAAATAGATGGCCTACCAAATGGGTCTATTTTAGGGATAATGGAAGATGATGACAAAAATCTTTGGCTAAGTACAAATAAGGGTTTGTCAAAATTTAATCCCGGAAATAAAACCTTTAGGAATTATACCACAAAAGATGGTTTACAAGGTGATCAATTTTATAGGGCATGTTACAAAAATGCTTCAGGGGAAATGTTTTTTTGTGGGTCTAACGGCTATAACGCTTTTTACCCTGTCGACGTAAAGGATATCGAATATCTGCCACCAGTCGTCATAGTTGATTTTAAAGTATTCAATAAATCAATAAGTGTTGATGAAAATCATGGTACTCAGGTTGAACTAAGAAAAAATATAGTAGATACTGACACAATTGTTTTGTCGTACAAAGAAAACGTTTTTTCGTTTGAGTTTGCAGCTTTGCACTATTCTGCACCCCAAAATTTAAAATACGCCTATAAAATGGAAGATTTTGAAGCAGATTGGAATTATACAGGGGCCAACCGACGATTTGCATCATATACAAACCTTGCACCCGGCGAATATTTATTTAAAGTTAAGGCAACAAATTCAGATGGCTTATGGTCTGAACATGAAGCCACAATTACAGTAGTTATTACCCCGCCTTTTTGGCAAACATGGTGGTTCAGGATACTTGTCGTTTCTATTGCAATATTTGGCGTTGTTCTGTTTTATAGGATGAAGACCAGGCAATTGAAGCAAACCCAACAGAAACTTGAAATAAAAGTGAGGGAAGCAACTGAAGAGGTCAAAAGCAGGAATGCAAAACTTCAAGAAACACAATCAAAACTTACCAGCGTTATGGACGATGTGAAGAATGAACTAGGCAAAGCTTCAGTAGAGATACTTGATGCATCAAATAGCCAAGCTAGTTCAATTGAGGAAATATCTGCATCGATGGAACAAATGACACAAGATATAAATGAAAATGCATTGGGGGCATCAAAAATGTTAAATAATGCCAAGACTATAGAAAAGGCAGCAGATTTAAGTGTTGAAATAGTATCAAAAACTGTTAATTCCATTGAAGATATAACAGAGGAAATTGAATTTATATCAGATTTTGCAAGGTTAACCAACCTACTTTCATTAAATGCAGCTATTGAAGCCGCTAGGGCAGGGGAAAACGGGAAAAGCTTTGCAGTGGTTGCACAACAGATTAAAAAACTTGCAGATCAGTCGCAAGAAGTGGCCATAAATATTAAAAGTTTGTCGGAGTCTGGCTTGGATCTGTCAAACAAAGCCGATTCAAAAATCAATGAGTTGCAAGAATATATTAAAGGTACAGTTGCACTGATTGCAAAGATAAGCGAATCTGGCCAAAACCAATCACGCGAAGCAAACAACATAAATTCAGCTATACAACAAATATCTATTTACATAAATAGTACCACGCAACTTGCCGAAAAACTTGATAACGCAATTAATTCTTTGACAATAGAAGATACTTGACAGTTATAATAATTGTGGTTATGGAGTTAAGGCGGGGCAAATGATTTATTTATAATAATGAGCCTAGTCTAAAAAGGGTGAAAAAGTACAATCTAAAAATCAAGATATACCCCTAACCCTAAAGGGCGTCCTGATTTTCAGCGACTTCGCCCTTTAGGGTTTTCTAATATGAAGCTTAAGTTTTTCAACATTTTCCGTTTTTTGGTGAGGTCAATCGCTTTACTAGTAAAGTATGCTTTATACTTGTTTCTGATATTGGCAACATTGTTTCTTTTAATAATTGCGTATCCCCAAATCATTATATACATTATTTCTGCGATTATTGCCATTGTTGTCGTGTTTTTTGTTTATCTGTTAATATGGTTGCTTAATCGATGTCTGTAAAGTCATCAGATGAAACTTTTTATTAAAATTGCAGAATTTATAAACTTTGTGATCAGTTAATTAGGTGATTGTTAGATGGTTAAATAAAAAACTGACATTATAAACACACTAATTAGTGCGTATCCTTAAGGTCTATTTTTAGTAAATAAAGCCGGGGTGCGACTTTACGGATAGACACTAATTAATTTTTCTTCCCTGTATAATTGAAGCAATAGAAGAGCATGCTTTATCGTTAGAATGTTGGTAGTTCATGTTAGCAACCATCAACTTAGAGTAAACTTTTTGTGATGCACCACTAATTTTGCCAGTTTTATCGGTAAATTTGTCCTTTAAGTTTATTCTGTGGGTAAAATGTTTTTCAAATGGGTGAGTTTTTTGAATATCTGTTATCTCTTATATGGCAGTTGGTAAAGTTGGCTTTTTATCTGCTTTTGCTTTACTGGGCTTTCCAGTTAGTATTGAGCTAAGCCTTTGGCTTTTTCCCCCGTATATCTTTTAAATGGTAAAGTCTAAATTAAAATCAAAATAAATAGTGTTTAAAGCCAATTTCCATAACTGGTGTTAGGTTTTGGTTTAATTGTACGTGTTATTTAAACGGATAGTAGCCCGAAATATCCTACTGATATCTGCAGGTATATACCAAAAGCGATTGGTTGTTATCGGACGATTAGAGCTATGTTAAATAAAACCTGGTAGGTCTGGATTAATTTATTGTTTTACAATTAGTTGTTTCATAGGTAATTAATAAATATAGACCTACCAGGTTTGCGTCATACAATGTTCTACTTGATACTAGTTGTTAAAACATATAATGTGATACTGTTAATGTGCACATTAGTAGTTGTTAGGTGATTTTATGAATTTACGATGCTATAAAACAGCTTGGTAAGCATCAATATTTCCATAGCCGAAATTTGAACTTTTGCTAGGGTAAATATCTGATGATTCTTTAAGTCTGTTAAATACCTGAGAGCGTGTCCAACTTGGGTGGCGGGCCCACACAAGGGCTGCAATGCCGGCAACTGTTGCCGTTGCAACTGACGAGCCACCAACATAATCTTTGTTGTTGTTGTAATAACCTAGGCAAACAGAATGCCTGCTGTCATCCCAATATCTTTCCATAACAATTGTGAAATCGATCCTGCTCCCTTTGTGGCATGTTTCACATTCATCATATCCGTCATTATCTGTAATACCTGTTACGGCAACAGTTTCGCTCATGTTGGCCGGAAAAATAACACCATATCCATTGCTGAAGGATGTTGATGTCCCACCTGCTGCGATAACCATTTTCCCCCTGTTATATGCATACCTGACAGCATCTTTGATTCTATTAATCGTAAATATATGGCCTATGGACATTGAAATAATTTTTACGCTTGATGTATTTGCTAAACCAGTTAACGCATTTGCAACACCTTTTTGCTCATGATAGCCATCGAGCACAACATTTTTTGTGCCTCTAACCGATACTAAATTGCAGTTATAGGCAACTCCAACCGGCATATAATCATTGTTACGAGGGCTTGCAATTGTTGATGCCATTGAAGTCCCATGCCCGCATTTATCATGCGACCCGTCAGTTTTAGTAGACCACCACTTCCAAGAATCAACATAAGTACCATATTTTGAAATAGACCGGCTAGATGATGAATACCCATCAGAAAAGCTTGAACCCAATAATGATTGATACTTTGAAACACCTGTATCAATTAAACCTACGGTGATACCCAAGCCTGTGCTCAAACCCCAAGCCTGTGTAATGTTGTGCTTGTCGTAAGTCCACGAAACCAGGCAGTTAGGGCTTATAGTGCGATAGTCGGATGAATGGACGCTTGCAGCAGAGGTTGAACAACCGCTTGAACTTTTCAATTGAGATTCATAAATGAAAAACTGGTAGCCGGAAGGTTCAATATACCGTACCATATCATCTTTCCTAAGGTCTTTTATAGTTTCGATACTTTCAATTTTAACATCAATAAAATTAAGGTTTTCATCATCGTAAATAAGTGGTGAACCCTCATTTTTTAACCCGCCTTTTGCAATGGTTTCTAATTCTTTAATTTTACTGATGATTTTGTGTTTTGTTGAATTTAGTTCTGCACTTTTATGTTCGTGGAATGGAGACTTTCCATAACCGACTGTGATAATTTTATCACCATGCATTGCAGCACTCCAAAGCATGTAATCTGAGGCATCGTTCCAATTGAAATTACCCGTGCTTTGCAAGTTGGTTTTAATCTCTAAATTTATTTCTGCCGGATCCATGGGGGCTAAGGTCTCCTGCAATTCAGTTTCTGTTTGAACAGCAAACTCTTCTTGTTTGTTACATGCGGCCAATAAAAATAGCGCAAAAATAATTGCTAAACTTTTTTTCATAATTTACTAGTTTAAATAGGTTATAAAAATGTGTTTTCAAACATAGTAATAAAAATTAAGAAAACCAATTATATAGATAGATAAATTCTTGCAAGCTACCTTAAATCCGCAGATCTGTTGATAAACTTCTGATAGACGGAGGGAGCTACTTAAAAGCCTTTTCTAAAAGCCCATCGCCACCTAAACTTAAACGATTAAAATAATCCGGTACAGGTTTGCCCAGCAGTTTATCTACATATAGTTTAGCCAGATACTGCCCAAGCATGAAACCTTGGCCACGTAAACCTACAAAAAGCCCTAGTTTTGGGTCAATTACCATTTTGGGTTCAACGTAATAACCTGCCCAAACAGCCTGAAAACCTACCGATGAAAGTTCAGGCAACCAATTAACAAAAACCTCTGAAACAATTTCAAGAAAATCTTTTGAGTTAACTTTTTGGTTTTTACCCGTTTCCATTGGTTCAATGGCCGGTGATGCACAACCTATTATTTGTCCGGTTTCTGCTAATTGCTGCCCATAAACTGCGCTAAACCCTTTATATTTTCGGCGATCTATAAGCATCGGTAATGGGATTTTATCCATCCCTAACATAGGTAGCCTACGTGTAATAAATGCTTGGTGTTTTACAGGATAGATGCCCGTTTCGATACCTAATTTTTGTGCAAATTTATCACCTGTTGGCCCAAGTGCATTTATGAAAATCTCTGAGTGATATTCAACAAATTCCTCGTTATGTGTTTGGACTAATGAAATGTAGTTGTTGCCTTCTTTCCTCACATCCAGAAGTTTACAATCTTCTTGAACTTCGCCTCCATTATTTATACCTAGTTGCCTGATAAGGTCAACCACCCGGCCAGGTGTTGCCTGCCAGCAGTTTTTTGTAATTAGGGCAGCCTTGTAAGTTTCTAATTCCATATTAAAATACGGGGAAACCTTTTTGCTAAAATCATGTGGTGTAATCATTTCAGCATCAGACCATTCCATTGATTTTTCTAAGGCTTTATACATTGTTTCGTCATGGGCAAAACTTATATAATTAATAGCCCTGTAATCAATGTTTTTAATTTTCTGAAGCGATTTGAATATTTCAAGGTTTTGGTTTGCAATATCAGAAAGCTCGGGCAAACTGAAATTTGGCCGCCCCCCTGCAATATTTCGCCACGAAGCCCCCCTGCCATGGTTAATCAGTACAGGTTTTTGCCCACCTTCTGCCAAATATCTAAAAAGTGCGCTACCACCAATACCTCCACCTGCAATCAGTGCTTTTACTTTAATAACTTTTGTTTTTTTGCCATTAACCGAAGTTATTATTTTTTCGTGGGCGGGGTGGGGGTAAAGCTCGCCCATTGAAACCTGGTTTGAAAGGGGGCCGCGTGGTGTTGCGTCGCCAACAATTTGCACCCCGGTTTTCCTGATAGTTTGTTTTAACCTAGGTATACACCTTTTACCACGGCAAGCGCCCATGCCTAAACGTGTGGTATGTTTAATTTCATCTACAGAAATAAATTTGCGGTCGCCAATTACATCCATTATTTCATCCATTTTTACATCGTCGCAATGGCAAACGTATGTTTCCGATTCAATTTTTTCATTAAAAGGCCTAATTTGGACTGCTTCGGGAAAATTTTCTTTTACTATGAACCCACGTACTTTTAGCAAATCGTTACCAAAAATATCAATTGATTTTACCCTTGCAACATTTGTTTTGTTTGG